>NZ_JAJKFT010000010.1:3928480-4071442 GCF_020966755.1 Blastopirellula sediminis | reverse complement strand
TAGCATTCTCTACCAATTCAAACGAATAACCGTCGCACGTTTAAGCTCAACCCCGTTTGGGCTCGATTAACGAAGCTTCAATGCTTCAGACGTGCGACCAGTGGCCACTACGCTGCGGATCGCCAAAAGCGATCCGCCGTTTGCCATGAGTCACTAGGCTCGCGTTCGCCCGCACGTGAACGCAAGTCTCTTCCGGTGACCATATCGAAAAGGTCATACCTGTTCCCATTCCGAACACAGCCGTCAAGCTTTTCGAGCCGATGATAGTGCCAAAAGCGCGAAAGTAGGTATCGCCGGATTTATTTACACTTCCCAAGCCCCAGCAGTCTCTGCTGGGGCTTTTTTTATGCGCTATTGCACCGTCTTCTAATCGCCCTACGAAACGTCGACTGCTATATTCGTCGCAGTCGAATTTCAGCCCCCCGTAGGATTGCCCCCATGATGAACAACGAGTCGGAGTTCGTGCAAGCGCTGCCGCCCGAGCCGAAGAAGCGGAAGTCGAGTTCGCGCATCCCGCTCATTGCGATCGGCGTCTTTTCTTCGCTCATGCTGCTGTGCTGCGGCTTTTGCGGTTTCGCAATCCGCGACGGCGTCGCAGAAGATGCGGAAATGGTGCGAGCGGCGATCGAGACCGACGAAACGCTGTTGGCCGAGATCGGCTCGATTGAGAGTATTGCGTTTTCTTGGGGAGACTCCTTCAACACGGGAAATGGCGTCAAAGTCTTCGACGTCTCCGGGACAAAGGGAAGCGGCCAGCTTCACGCCGACATGCTCGGGCCATTTCTCGTCTCGGTGGAGTTGAAAAAGGAAGGACAATCGTGGGACCTGATCATCATTCCGGAGGACGATCCCCGGCTAAATCAGGTCGTCCTGGATGCGATCCAGACATCTCCGGCCCTCGAGAAGAAGATCGGCCCGGTTCAGACGGCCAAAGTCGATTGGCGGCCGACGCAGCAATTGGCGGAGGAAGAAGGAGACGACGACCTCTACGTGGTTCAAGTTTCTGGAGAAAAGGGAACGGCCGAAGTCGTGGCGCGTATCGATCTGTTAGACGATCGCGTCATTTGGGCGAAACTGCGCGACGGAGAAGAAGAAATGATCTACAAGTCCCCGCAACGATCCCGATCGAAGTGAGCCGATCGCCGAATTAAAGCACTAACCACAAAGCCCGAGCAGTCCCTGCTGGGGCTTTTTTATGGGTCCAGCATGCCGTTTTATGGTCGCACCCCGCGGGGGGCATAGCTATACTCTTCCCAGTTGAGGTAGACGCTAGCCCCGAAGAGAACCGCACGATGGCAGACGATCGCTTTGTCGTAGAAGATCATGTCCCCCCGAACTCGCCGCAGACCAAGTCGAGCGGGGGAATAGGACGCTGGATCCTGGGATGTGTTTTTGCTGCGATCCTTACGCCGTTTCTACTTACCTGCGGGTGCTGCGGGGCAGTGCTTGTGATTGGTGGAAATCGAGTCGCCCAGGACGCGGTCGCAGCTGTCCAGAATGACCCCACATTTCAGGCGGAAATCGGGAAGAACGCTTCGGCCAGTATTGATTACGGCAATTTTCTTGCGGAAGGATCTGACAAGAAGGTTTTCAATGTGACCGGCGAAAACGGCAGCGGTAAGCTTAAGGCTTCCTACGTGGGGGACTTCGTCATCTCGATGGTACTGGAAAAGGATGGCAAGTCATGGGATCTGCAAGTCGAAGATCCTGACCCGTCGGAGTATAGCGTGGACGACAGCTTCTTGGTGGATATTGAAGACTCTCCGGTTTTGCAAGCCGAGCTGGGAGAAATCAAGCATTTGGAGCATAGCTTTCGCGGCACCCTGCGCGATGACGATCTCAACGCGTTCCATTATGAGGTCGTGGGCGAAAAGGGACGCGGCCGGATCACGTCGTACCTTAACGACGACGGAGATTTGGAATCTGCGAAGTTAGAGATCGGGCAAAGGGTCGTCGATCTGAAGGTTGGAGTCGGCGCAGAGGAAGACGCCGATTAGACGTTGATTGGTGTTCGAATCGCAAGGAAAGTGCGTGAAGCGATTTCTCCATTGACCGATAGTTTTGAGTCGAGACTTGTGAAAACAGACAATGCCTTGCGAAAGCGACGTGGCGGCGCCTTGAAGATCGTTCTCCTCTCATTCGTCATCACATTCCTGATTGGGTCGCTGCTTTGTACCGGCATCGGCTACTTGTACTTCAATACGCCGACGTCGAATTACCTGGAACGGAACGTCAAAGCGGCTTACGGGCACTCTCCCGCGATGGTCGAACACATCGGCGAGTGGCAGTCCAGCTCGATCAACTTCACCCACAATGGAGAACTGGCTGCAGAATTTGGCCGCGCCACTTTCTGCATGGACGTCGTTGGCTCGAAGGGGACCGGGCGACTCTACATTATGGGCCCTATCGATATTGATCAGGAGGGTTATTTCACACAGGCCTTTTTGAAAGTCGGCGACGAAACGTACGAACTAGGCCCCGGCCGTCCCAAGTAACAGCCCGGCGATGAATTCGGTCGATCTCCCAGTTAATTGGTGCATCTTCGCGGCAAGCCCCTTATACTGCTTCTGCTGATTCCCACCTTCCGCAGGCGCTCGCCATGTCCATTTCAATCCCACCTCGTCGTCGCGTTGCTTTTCGCTTTCCCCTACGACACGGAGCCGCGACGAAGATCGTCCTCTGGATCCTGGTCGGCCTCTTCTCCGCTGGAGCAATCGGAGTGCTCGCCTACACCGTCGTCACGATGGCCAGCGATCACATGGAAGAAGAAGCCCGCAAGGCGTTCGCCGATAATCCAGTGATCCTGGAACATATCGGCGAGTGGGAAGAGTGCACGACCAATCTGCAAAAGACAGGGAACTACGAACGAACGCGGCATGTCCACGTCGTCGTCTTTGATCTCAAAGGGACGAAAGGGAGCGGCGTTCTGGTCGTGACCGAGATGGATAACCAGGGAAACTACGAATCGGCGGCGCTCGAAACCGATCACGGCACGTTCGAGCTGCAATAGACGGTTCCGATTCTACCGGTTATCGGGAATTCGCCGCGCCAGACCACCGAAAACCGCCGCTTCTCTTTTTCCCGCATCTCTCGGCGACCTATGGTTGATCTGAACCGCGCGCGAGCGCGGCGTTCGTTCCCTCAAGACGTAATTTCGCCATGTCGCTTCCGTTAGACGTATTGGCCTGTCCGATTTGCGGGCAGTCGCTCGCCAACCAGGACGAAAAGCTCGTTTGCCAGTCGCCGGAGTGCGGCCAGGTCTTCCCGTCGTCGCGCGCCGTGCCGATTTTGATCAACGAAGCGAATAGCATCTTCGACACCAGCGGCTTTGAAGCGGACGAAGAGACTTTTTTCCGCTCCAATCACCCGATTCATGAGTGGATCAGCGAACATCTGCCCGATCTATCGTGCAACGTCTCGGCCAAACGCAATCTCGAAACGCTCGCCCAACTGCTGAAAGCCCGCCAAGCGCCGGTTCGCGTGTTGGTCGTCGGCGGGGGAGTTGTCGGCGCCGGGCTCGACGAGTTGCTGCAAGATTCCGAAATCGAAGTGGTCGAAACCGACGCTTCGTGGGGACCGCAGACGCAGTTGATCTGCGATGCCCACAATTTGCCGTTCAAAGATGACGCGTTTGACGCGGTAATCGTCCAAGCGGTGCTCGAACATGTGCTCGATCCGCAGCGCTGCGTCGAAGAAATCTATCGCGTGCTGAAGTCGGACGGCTTGGTCTATGCCGACACCCCGTTCATCCAACAAGTGCATGGCCGTCAGTTCGACTTCACCCGATTCACGCGACTGGGACATCGCCGCTTGTTTCGCCACTTTGAAGAAGTCGAAAGCGGCGTGACCTGCGGACCCGGAATGGCGCTCGCCTGGACGGCGCGCTATTTCATGATGAGCTTTTTCCAGTCGAAACGTCTTCGCTCGGCCGCCAGCTTGGCGGCGCGATGCAGTTTGTTTTGGCTGAAGTACTTCGACTATTACCTCGCGCGCCAAAAAGCGTCGTTTGATGCGGCGTCAGCCTTCTTCTTCATTGGCCGGAAGAGCCCGTCGATTTTGAGCGATCGGGAATTGATCGCCGATTACCAGGGCGGGTTCTAGTCTTGGGGCGCCACTGCTGGCTTGTCCAGCAGTGGGCAATTGGCGCCCGCTTCCCACTGCTGGACAAGCCAGCAGTGGCGCACCGTTTTTCGCTACTCGTGAAAATTCAGCAGCAGGATCGCCAGCAGTTCTAGCGGCAATCCGACCACGTTCGACTGGCTGCCGCTGGTGACTTCGATCCAGTCGATGCGATCTTGTAGACCGAAGGCGCCAGCTTTTCCTTCCCAGAGGCCGGTGTCGAGATATTCTTCGATTTCTTCGTCGCTCAACATCCGCATCTTCAGATGCGATTCGGCGACGTCGAGGGCCACAAAATCTTCCGGGCGACGCCACAAGCAGATCGCGGTCAGCACGGTATGTTCGCGGCCGCGGAGGGTCTGCAAGATCTCGCGGGCATGATCCCGATCGCGCGGTTTGCCGAGGGGCTGCCCGTCGCATTCGGCCAAAGTGTCCGCCGCCAGCACGATTCCTTCGCTGGTTCGCTGGGCGACATCGTCCGCTTTGTCGCGGGCCAAACGCAACACCGTTTCGCGCGGCGACTCGCTGGGATGCGGCTCGGTCTCGGCATGATCGGCCGGCAGAACGACTTCAAACGGGATGCCGGCCATGGTCAGCAATTCGCGCCGTCGAGGAGAGCCGCTCGCCAAGATCAAGCTGGGATACATTCGCAGGACTGGAACAAGGAGGCGTGGGAGGCGTAGAATCGATGTTTTCGCGCAGTGCCAAGATCATCCTATGAAGTTTGCGACTCCGCTAGTTCTTTACGAAGATAACCATTTACTCGCTATCTCGAAACCTGCATTGTTGGCGACGATGGGCGCCAAGGAAGGTGAACCGAGCGCTGCGGAGTGGGCGAAGGATTATCTGAAACGGAAGTACGATAAGCCGGGTAACGTCTATGTCGGCATCGTCAGCCGGATCGATGCGCATGTGACCGGCGTCCTGCTGTTTGCGCGAACGTCGAAGGCGGCGTCGCGTCTTTCCGAACAGTTTCGGGATCGTTCGACCCTCAAAGAATATAGCGCCCTGATTCCGTCCGGCGCTAAAATTCGGAGCGGCAAGCTGGTCGACTGGATGCGGAAGGAAGACCGGCTCCACCGCATGGTGGTAGTTCCGGAAGGGACGGCCGACGCCGACAAGGCGGAGCTGGAAATCGTCGCTCAGGAGCGGCTCCGGAACTGCCAGAAGGTCGATCTCCAATTGATCACCGGGCGAAAGCATCAGATCCGATTGCAGCTCGCCAGCCGGGGCGCGCCGATCCTGGGGGACAAAAAGTATGGTTCGACCGACCGCTATGCACCTGGAATTGCGTTACATGCTCGGCGGCTTGTGTTTACGCATCCAACGCTGAAGACCAGACTTACGATCGAAGCTCCTCTGCCGGAGGCGTGGCAGCCCTACTTTTGACGTAGAAATGACGCAAACTTGAAAAATGCTTAATTTCCTTTTCTCGCCTCTTGAACAGCGGCGGGAGTGAGTAAAATCAACTCAACTACTTCTCTTTCTGGCAAGAACGCCGTGTCCACTGGGTCCGCTAAATCATTTCGAGAAACCGCGTTAGTTAGCGGGCTCGTCTCTTCGGAGCAGATTGAAGAGACGATCCAGCGACTGAATGCGGCGTCGATCCGTCGCAACATCAGCGACGAGGATCTCGCCGCCGCTCTGGTCGATCGGAAGATGCTGACCCAGTATCAGGCCGATCAGCTCCGCAAAGGGCTGACCAAACTGACTCTCGGCCCCTATGTGATTACCGACTGGATCGGTCAGGGGGGGATGGGTCAGGTCTTCAAAGCCGAACACAACTTTATGGGTCGCCAGGTCGCGATCAAGGTGTTGCCGCTGCAGCGGAGCACCCCCGAAGCGATCAACCGGTTCATGCGCGAAATCCGCATGCAGGCCCAATTGGATCATCCTTGCCTGGTACGAGCGTACGACGCCGGCCAGGACGGCAATGTCCATTATCTGGTTACCGAGTACGTGCCGGGGACCGACCTGCGGCGTCTGATCCGGGCGAAGCGACATCTGACGCAGTACCACGCGGCGACGATCGTTTCGCACGCAGCCCGCGGTTTGGAATACGCCCACCAAAAAGATCTCTGCCATCGCGACGTAAAGCCAGGCAACATTCTGGTAACTCCGGACGGCAAAGCGAAGGTTTCGGACCTGGGTCTGGCCGACTTCATGAACGAAGCGAGCAGCGCCGGCGCCTCGGGGAAGATCGTCGGGACGATCGATTACCTGGCGCCGGAACAAATCCGCGATCCGCTCGACGTTTCGCCGCTTTGGGACATCTACTCGCTCGGCTGTACGTTCTATTACGCGCTGACCGGCAAGGTGCCGTTCCCGGGCGGATCGGTCCAAGACAAAGCGCGTCGCCATCGCGACGAACCGCCGCTCCACCCGCATCGATTCAATCCTGACATCGACCGCGACCTGGTCGACGTCATCGCCGAGATGATGGAGAAAAATCCGGACAAGCGGATTCAATCAGCGGCTGAAGTAGCGGCGCGATTGGAACCGTGGGTATCGGACTCGCGCCAGTTTGAGTTGAACCAAACGATTCAGCCGGCGTGGCAACCTCCGCCGCCGGTTTACGCCAACGGCGGTCACCTCAACGATACGGAAGCAGGCTCCAACGCTTACGAAGTAAGCCCCGACGATAGTCCGAGCCATACTTCGCAATCGACCGAACAGTCGCTCTTCGCCTCGCAAGATACGGCGGCGATTCAGTCCCCCAGTTCTTCGCGGCTTCTCTTTCAGCCGCGTCAAACTCGCCGCGAACGTCAGCTGACGATCGCGTTGTTGGTTGGCTTGCCGCTGTCGGCGATCATGGGCGCCCTCGTCACGTATCTGGCGCTGGCCGCGCGTTAGCCGCTACTTTCCGAATTCGTCGGAACTGATCGGCGCCGCACTAGAACCGCCGAAATTGTCTTGCGACTTGCGCATCTGTTTCACTTCTTCGGCCAGATCCCGTTCGAGATTGCGGTTGTAGTTTTTGCTGGCCAGTTGCTGCGCCTTGTCGAAGAGCTGCGAGATCTGGGCGCTGGTCCGCGGATCGGAGGCTTCCCCTTCGAGGAAGTCGTTTTTCGCCTGGCGGAACTGGTACAGGAGATCGTTGATGGTCGTCATCTTCTGCAGCTCTTCGAGCCACATCTCGGCGCCGGCGACGTCCCCTTCTTCCATCCGACGACGAATGCGGTCGGCGAGCAATTCGCGGCGCGCGATGACGTCGAGCATCTTTCGCCGCCAACCAAGCACAAACCCTTCCGCTTCGATCTGCCGCGCGTTGTCGCTGACGGTCGCGGTCAATTCGGGTTCGAGTCCCGGCACAACCGGCAACCGGGCCAGCAAGCTGCCGCCGCTGCGGACATAGAGCAAGCGGAAGGGATGCTGCGGATCTTGGATCAGGTCGATGTTGCCATGCTCGTCGGTTTCGGCCAGACGCTCGCTATCGCCGGTGCGGGTTTGTTTCGCGTAGATTTCGTAGCCGGGGAGCGGGCTCCCTTGACGACTCGCGAGCCGCAGTTCGGTTTGCTCGTGCGATGGTTTCACGGCGACCGCCAAACGTTCGACGCGGATGCTTTTGCGACCGGCGAGCGGACGACGAAAGCCGGAAAAAATCTCGCAGCGTTTGAAGTGGAACTGATCTTCGAGGACTTCCAGCAGCGTCCAGTCAATCGTCTGCACGCCGTTCTTCTCTAACTGACCGACGCGATTGAGTCGCCGCATCGCCACGGTGAGCGCCGCTCCAGGCGGAACGACCGCCGGGGAATCGGGCGTTTCGGCCAGGCCTTGCGCCTTCATCACGACGAGCGCTTCCTTGTCATCAACTCGTTCGATCTGACCGATCGGCTCGAAGCAGCGGCGGAGCAAATCAACCACGACGCTGCTGACCAAATGAATGTTGCCGATCTGGTCGCGATGGACGCCGCTCCAGCGCTGCGTCCGGACGTCGAACTGCCGGGCCGCCAGTTCCAGTTGCGTTCCTTGCGACTGAATGGTCACCAGGATGATCTTGTCTTTGGGGACTTCGATGGCCAGCGGCTTTACGGGCTGCGTCAGCCCGCTGAGATTGTGAAACGCATCCCAGCGAAGATCGGCAGGGCAGGGGAGAGCGTCGACTTCCCAGACCGCTTTGGCCGAGATCCAGCTCCGCTGCTCGATCCGCTCGCGCAGTTGCTGCTGCGCCGACTCTTCGATCAACCGCGGATCATCGGCGGCGATCCAAACTTCGATCCGATAGGGATCAAATTCCCACGGCACGGCCAACGCCGTATCGGCGATCAGCAGCGAGAATCCAACGATCAGCAATGCCCAAGCGGTACGCATCAGTTGTTCCCCTTGCCAGGCGAAAGGGAAAGCGCCGACCAGCGTTCGACATCCTGAAACAACGTCATCGGCTGACGCGAAATGCCGCCGAACTCGGCCGAGCGGACAAAGTAGTCGCGCATCTGCCAGAGGGGAATGAGGGTCGTTTCGTCGTAGGTCAAGCGGTGGACCGTCCAGAAGCGTTCACGAACCTGCGTCCAGTTGGTCGCTTCGTTTAAACGACGCACGGCGGCTCGCAGATAGCGGCTTTGGTGTTCTTCGGGAACGCATTGCGAAAGCAGCAAAGGAATGTCGACCAGCGACTCTTGCACGCAAGCTTCGACGTAGAGCAGATCGACTCCAGCGTCGGAGGCGCGAATCGCTTCAGGAGGAGTAACGACCACTTCGGTCTCAAACCCGACCCGCTCCAGGTATTTGGCGATCGCGGTGATTGATTCGCGGGAGATTTCGCTGTCGGGATGGCCGAGTTTCAGGAGCTTCGGCATCGCCGGGGCCTCGGTACCGGCCGCTTCGGCTTGCTGCTGCAATTCGAGCAGGGCCAAGCGGAAGAGGGTGACGCTCATTTCCGGTTCGTAGGGGCGAGGATTGATCGAGTTGTCGTAGCCATAGCCGGCCGGATCATCCGCTTCGAGGCCGGCTGGAATCGGGGCGCTGATCAAATGGCAACCGCGAATCTCGGCGCCAGCCAAGAGCCGGCCGTTGAGGATGGCGCCTCGATTGATCGCGTACAGCAATCCGCGCCGGAAGGTCGGCGACTGCATCAGCGGGTTGTCGAAGTTGGGCGCCAGGAAATGAACCGACGGCGTCCGGTAGTAGTCGACCACCAGCGAGCTGTCGGCCTTCGCCTCATCGACCTGGGTCGGAAACAAGCGATCGACGACGTCGACCTGTCCGGCTCGGAGCGAGGCGAGAGCACGGCTGGAGTACTGGAAGTTTTCGATCTCCAGCGCTTGCGGCTGCAGCGGGTTACGCATCGCGTAGTTGGGATTCACCACGTACCGGCGAAGACCGCCGCTCGTCTTGTCCTGGTACGGAACCGCTTCGGGAAGTTGATCAACCACTTCCAGACGGGCGAGCGCTTCGGGGCGAACGTGCGGCGTCTTTAGCTGCACCCGCAGCTCGCGTCCGTTCTCCAGATCAACGTACGAAAGCGACTCTTGCAACAGCGCCAGTCGCGGCGAAGTGGCAGGCTGCGTCAGCAGTTGTGCAGAGCAGGGGTAGGCTTCGCTCGGGTTGCGGAAGAGGAGACTGAACTCGACGCCGCCGGCCGAACGTCCCAGCGTGCCGAACGGCGATGCGTATTGGCTGCCGTCGGCGCCAAAGCCGATCAGTTCGGTCAAATTACGCTGAAAGAGTCGACGATCGCGGGTGGCGGCAAAGGTCATGCTGGCCGAGTTGGTCGTAACGGACGGAACCGTGACGCCGACGCGGATAAAGGGAAACCGCCGCGCGATCTCTTCCGAAAGCTCGGCGCCGCCACTGACGTCGGAGTAGATGAACCGCATCTGCTTGGCGGCGACGAAGGCGCCGTTCAAGTCGCCCGCGGCCAGCAACCGTTTCGCTTCGTCTCGCTTCTGAGCCGCTTCTCCTTCAAGCTGAGCCTTCCACTTGGCGACCGCTTCGACATTGCCGAACCGCCGCTGCGAAAGTCGGGCGATCAAATCGCGTGCCGACGCGTATTCCTTTTTCAGCACGTAGTTGCCGATCAACTTGTCGGCGGCGGCGTTGATCGCCGTATCGAGGTTATCGACCGGCGGGCGATACGAGTTCGCTTCTTCTAAGAAGCCGAGCGCTTCTCCATATTTCTCGCCGCGAAACGCAACCTTGGCGTTCTCGTACAAGTAGCCGGAAAGGGAAGTCGAAAGTCCCTCGTACTGCGGATAATCGGACAGCAATCGATCGTAGAAGATATAGGCGGCGTCCAATTGGCCGATCGACGTCAATCGATTCGCCTCGTCGAGCAGCAGTTGCGGAAACTTCACGTACGACGTGATGAACTTCCGTTTCACCTCCAGCGTGCGACCATCTTCGGTCACGATCCGGACCAGCTCGGTCTCTTTCATCGTGTCCCAAAACTTCCCGTTCGGGATGACCAGCGGCCGGATGTTGAGCTCGAAGTAGTCGTTCTTTTCCCGCATGATGACCCGCTCGAACGGAACATCGTCAGGGCGTACGGCGCGCGGCGGAGGCGTATCTTGCGCCGCCAGCGTCGACGTCGTCAGACAGACGCCGCACAGCAGAATCGCTCGAATTGTCCAGGAAAGTCGCGTCACGTTGATTCGTTACTGCCAATTCAAAAGGTGAACGACGCCGCCATATCCATTGACCCACAGCTGGCCGTCTTGCAACATTAGCCCGCCGGCGAGCGGCTCGTCGAGCTGCAGCGAATTGATGATCTCGCCGGTAGCGGAGTTGATTTGCAGGATCCGCCCATCCTCGCAGGCGATCACAATCTTCTCGCCGTCGACAATCGGCTCACCGACCAGGACCGACGTATCGGTCGGCACGCGCCATTGCTCTTGTTGATCGCCGCCAAAGGCGGCCAGCACGCCTTGCGACGTTTGAACGAGCGTGCGATCTCCCACGGCGAACGGCCCCGCGATCACGCGGCCGTCGACCGGCACGTTCTGGGTTGATTGCAAATCGGGGAGCGAAATGAAGACCAGTTCGTCCGAGGTGTCGCCAATCTTCCGGGCGATCAACATCGGTCCCATCACCGCCATCCGCGGCCCCAATTTGCCGTCGACCGCACATTCGGCGACCGCGGTCAATTGCGGCGCCGCCGGATCGTTGACTTGCAGGCGATAGAGAGTCTGTCGGCCGTCAAAGACAATCGCCGCATCTCCATCAGCGACCGGCACGTTCCAGTCAAGCTGTTCTCCCAACGCCAGTCGCGGCTGGAACGGCAAGGCCGCCGCGGCGCCGGTGGCGGGATCCAAGTAGAAGACTTGCCCTTGCGAACTGGGGGCGACCACCCCGGTTCCGGCGAAGACGGCGCCAGGGGTGACGCTGTCGCTCGGCATTTCGAGCGTTACTTGCTTCAACAAGCTGCCGCTGCGTGCGGCGTTGAAAAAGAGGGCGCGATTCTCAGGCGAAGCCGCCGTAAACAAACGCTGCGCCGGCGAAACGTATACCTGCTTGTTCAGCAGCGGCGGAGCGACGTAATTGGACGAGTCGGTCGGCGAGTCGGCGACGCCGTTTTGCACCGCGGCGCTGGTCAGCTCGAACAGATCGCCTCGCGACGTCATCACCAGCGGCGGACCTTGCTGCTCCATCGCAAACGCAGGACCGGTCAGCGGCGCGGCCAAGGTTGTCGCCCAGCGCTGCTTGGCGCCGCTGTCGTTCAAGTCGGCGGCAGAGACGATCACGCCTCCTCCTTGCGAAGGTCGCCGCACATGAATGAGCAAATCGCCATCGATGCGGAGGGAGACGAAATTGTCTCGATCGTATTCGACCACTCGCGGGACGATTGACTGCTGCGACAGCTGCAACGCGTAGCGTGAGAGCCGATTGTCCCCCACCCAGAGATAGCCATTTTCGAGCCCCATCAGCGAATAGAGCCGCTCGCCCCGTTCCGCTTTCGTCTGAGCGAGCAAGCGCACCGGGTTCTCTTTCGACATTCCCCCTTCAAACACGAAGATGGCGCCTCGGTCGTTGGCCGCGGCGACGCGCGATTGGAAGGTCAGGGCCTGCGCCAGGATCAGGCCTGGCAAGCGAGTTGGCGGTTGCAACTGCGTCAGTTTCTTCTCTTGCTCACCGAGGACATGCAGCAGCGAGAAGTCGGCGCCGGCGTTCTCGAACAAGCACAAATGTCCCAGTTCGGTCATGACCGGCGGAGTGACGATGGCGCCGGCTTCGTGCCCCAGGAAGAGGGCCTGTCGACAGGCCAGGCTCTTCGAGTCGAGCACGTAGAGCGTTGAGTGCAGCCCGACCACCAGAATGCGATCTTGCGACTTGCCGACGGTGGCGGCGACCGCCGCTTGTTGCGGCAACTGGACGCTCTGCGTTTGTTCGCCGGAGGTTTGATTCAAGCGAAGCAGCTTCCCTTGCCGCGTCACGACCAACAGGTCATTCCCCAAAGAAAGAAGCTGCACCACTTCTTCGGCAATCGGAAAACGCCATTTCAAGTCGCCGGTCAGCGCGTCGAGCCGCACCAGCTCGTGGCGCTGACTGCTAAACGCAATGATCGCCGAATGATCGGCCGGAATCAGCGGATCGACCGTATCGGGGAAGCCGAGGAAACGGCGCCAAAGGGGTGTCCCGGCGCGACGATCAAGTCCGTAAACGGCGCCGTCCAGAACGACCGTGACCGCATCTTTGGCGGGCTGCGGCGTCGCCGAACTGTTCCGCGCGGCGATCATCACGGTTCGGGCCGGTCCAAGCGGATGGTCTTGCCGCTCGGCGGAGATCTTTTCGTCTGAGACGACGACCTGCGACTCGAGCGCGGTCACCACTTCCCAGACGGCGCTTTGCAGCGTCGGATCTTCGCTCAGGCTTGGATAAATGCGGAGCAGCGCCAAGCGGCGTCGATAGACCGTTTCAAAGTCATTCCCCTTGGCGGCCGATTGAATGTCGGCCACAGCGGCGGCCAGTTCTTCATCGCGGGAAATCCCTCGTTCGACGCGCTGGATGTCGGCGACGATCCCGTCGATCCGCGTCTGTTGACCGCTGCGGAGCGACGTCGGCAGATAGTTGCTGTCGTCGACCAAGGTCATCGCCTCGCGGGCTTTGCCGACCAGTTCGCGGCGTTTGTCGATCGTATCTTCGCCGAGGGCCGCTTGGGCGAGACCATTGGCCAGATCGGGGAGGAGCGAAGCGAGTTCCGGCCGCGCGATGCCGAACTCTTCCTCATCCTTCATTTGGCCCAGAATCTCTTCAGTCCGGACCAGCGACGTTTCGTAGTTGTTGGTGCCTTCGATCGCCAGACGGAGATTCGCCAAGCCGCGTTTCACCCGGGCAGTCGGCGCTTGCGAGTGCGTGGGGAACGAACCGAGGAACTTGTCGTATTTCGAGACCGCCTGGGCGTACTTACGTCCTTCGTAATCGGTTTCCGCCAGTTGGAAGACCGAATCGCCGCTGTCCCAAGACAGCCAGGCGAAGAGCAAACCGCCGGCCAACAGCAGCATCACCAGGCCGGCGCCGCCGAAGATCAACAGCGGAGAGTCCCAGCGATTCTTCCGCTGCTCCTTCTTGACGTACTTCTTTCCCTTGCCCGATCGCGATCCGCCGAGCGGCGACAGCCCTTCATCTTCGACCAGCGCGTCGTCGCCGAGGACGTCGTCAAAGGCGCTGGGGGCGTCTTCATCCAGCGGAACGAGGTCGCCGGCGCCCAGATCGACGATCTCTTCTTCGACCGGCGCCGAACTGAGCCACTTTTCCTGGGCCCGTTTGCGACCGCTGCTGACGCTTTGCTTACGCTGCGAGGCGCCGCTTTGCGATTCGGCGATCAGGCGTTTGGCCTGGTACTTGGTCAAGTGACCGCGCTGCAGCAAGCCGTTAACGATCTGCTCCGGCGTGATGCCCGCGTCCATCTGCGTAAGCTGACGGCGCAAGGCCGCGATCTGGTTTTCGGCCAGATACTCATACGTATCGAGCAGATCGAGAAACTCAGGGACGTTCATCATAGCGGACAGCGTTTCGTTCAGCTTACTAGCGGTTGAATTGAAGCGACTACCGGAAAATTACTCTTCCTCGGTCGTCAACAATTTGACTTGGTTCATTCCGACGGTGTTGCCGGCGTCGAGCGCCGCGACCACCTTTTCATGCAATGCGTTGACATGAGCGTTGACCAGCAGCGTCCCCGGCGGCGACGCCGGATTGGAGTTGCGAGCCTCTTGGATTTGCACCAGCAGCTCTTGGCGGCTGGGGGCTTCCCGTTCGTCTCCCCACGCGGCGCAGGTGACGAAAAACGTGTTGTACGAGTCGATGCGGACGACCACATAGTCGGGATCGTCGAGCAGTTCGTCCATGGTGCGGGACTGTGCACTGGCCGAATCGTTGCGCGGCGCCGGAGTTTCCAGCGTCTTCTGCAAACTGAACGACGCCGTCACCATGAAAAAGATGAGGAGCAGGAACGTCACGTCGACCATCGGCGTGAGATCCATTTCATCTTCTTCCAGCGGACCGCGATTGCCAAATTTGACCGGCGTCTCGTCGGCGATCGCATCGTCGGATCGTCTCGTCTTGCCGCTCGACTCTTCTTCGTCAGTCGGAGTAGAGCGGGGCTTGGCCGGGGCCGGCACTTCGAGACGCGTGGCGCAGTTGGCGCACTTGATTTCGGCGCCGATCATGTCGGTGCTCGCCGAAAGGACGTCTCCGCAAGCAGGGCAGCGGAATCGAAACAGCTTTTCGCTCATGCTCCGTCCTTTACCCCGATGTAGGCCTTGGAAACTTCGGCGCCTTCGATGCTGGCCGCCGCCCGCATGACGCGGACCACATCGCCGGCCCGGACCGTCTTTTCGGCTTTGATCAAGACGGACCGCGCGGGGCGCGACGCCATTTCTCGTTCGACGTAGTCCATGATCTCGGCCTCTTGGGCATCCAGTCCATCCGACGTTTGGGTGTCGGCGAGCGGGCCGTCTCCCAAGAAGACGACCGCGGCGCCATCCGGTCCGTCAGCGGTCACCGTCAGGATCACCGTGTTGGTCGCCGAGATGCTGACTCCTTGCTTGGCGTCGGGCAGATTGCGAACCGAGTCGGAATCGAGCCGCGACGCGACCAGAAAGAAGATCAGCAGCAGGAAGGTGATGTCGATCATCGGCGTGATGTCGAGATCGGCCTCATCCTTCTTTACCTTGGGACGACTGAACGTGATCGCTTCCGGCTCGACCGGCAACGCCCCGTCTTTCGTCTTGTGCTGACCTGCGTCGGACATGTTTACGCTTCCCGGCTCAGACATTCGCGGAGTGCGCCCAGAAACCGCGTCACGCCGACGCCGACCAGGTCTTCCATCTTGCGAATCCGGACGTTGATGCTGGCGGTGCAAAAGACGAGCGGAATCGCGATCGCCAAACCGCACGCGGTGGTGATAAGAGCCAGACTGATATCTTCGGCCATTTGCGTAGCGATGTCGGTTCCGCCGCTTTCGCCGGCCGCTAACTTGCCGAACGCCCCCATCATACCGACCACCGTACCGAGCAGTCCGACCATCGGGGCGCCCTTGATGACGGTGTAAACCCAGCTCAAGCGATACTCGAGGTCCGACAGCACGTCGCGCTGAAAGCGATCGAGCATCATCTGCTTGATCTGGGCGTAGCTGTTGTCGCGCATGTGAAGCGCCAGCAGGGCGAGCTGCGGAACGGCTCGCGCGTCATCTTCGCACAGCTCTTCGGCGGCGGCGTAGTTGCCGCGAGCAAGTGGCTCTTCGATCGCGTCGAGGAATTCGTCCTGCTCCGCTTCGCTGCGGAAGCGCTTTTCGGCGACGCGCATCCAAACCACGATCACGCAGAAGGCGCCCCAAAGTGCAATCAGCGCAAGTGCGCCGTAGATGACGTAACCGAAGATTGTGGTGAGGCCGCTGATGTCCATCGAGTTGCCGGAACCTTATTGGAAGTGAAAACGTAAAGCGCCGGCTCAATTAGCGAACGCTGCGATATTCCTGTCGTAAAACGTAAAACTCAAACTCGTTCCCTTTGCGGCGGACGCCGAAATAGGTGCGGCGAATCTCACCGATCGTCCGATCTTTGGCGTAGGTCTTTTCGAGATACGCGAGCAGGTTTTCCGTTTCGGGATCGTAAAACTGCATGACGACCGGCCCCGGGGTGATGCCGGCGCTGGCCAATAGCTCGCTGTCCGCTTCTTTGAACGAACCGTCGCGCCACGTCATGTAAAGTCGCTCTTCTTTGGCGGTCGAGCCTTCGCTTCGCTGCGGTTTGCTCGACAAGCTCGACGCGTACATCACCTTGTCGCCGCCGGCGAGCGTGCCGAGCTGGATCTTGAAAAAGTCGAGCTGTCTGGCGTAGGTCGGCAGGTCGGACGATTCAAACTGAATCTCCCACCGCTCATAGCGAGGAATCACATCTTCGCCGTCGCCCGGCGGCCCAACCGGTCGACTGTCGCCCAGTCCTCCGCCGCCGCTGGAGAAGCTGAGTTGCCCTTCCAGATTGGCCAAAGCCGTCGACTGCGACGAGACCGCTTCGCTGATCGCATCGGCCGACATGTCGAGCTGCGGCTCGACCTCTTCGTTCAGCTCGTCCAGGCCCGGGGCTTCCAGATCGCGAGCGACGCCGGCCGCGTTTTCGCCGCGGCCCGAGACTTCTTCAAGCACGACCGGCACCGCCGTTTGCGTTGGATAAGTGCGGGTGGTCAAGAAGATGCCGAACAGGATCAAGACCGCCACGCCGACCAACACCAGCAGCGCCACCAACATGCTGGCGACGCGATCATACGACGACACCTTCATCGGCGGCGTCGAACGATTCGGCCGGGAGGCTGCGGAAGAAGATGAAATCGAAGAGCCAGCCATTCAGTCCAAGAACTCAGCATCAGGGCGTACGGAGCGATACCATTGCTTCCATTGGTTCGCGTAAAGAGACCGCTGCATGACGTCCGCCCCGCGCGGCATCCCAAAGCCGTTGAATTTACGCGAGATGAACCGCAGGGCGTCACGCGCTTCGATCGCGACGCGCCCATCCGGATCGGTCAGGGCGTAAATCAACACCGGGATGCTGTCAAAGTCCTTCGACTGTCGAATCGCTCGGATCGCTAACAGTCGAGCTCCAAAGGAACCTTCGCGAATCTTTCGCCGCAATTGAACGATTTGTTCCGAGCGTCCCCGCTCATCTTCGCTCAACTCGAACTGCACGTCTTCGTGCAGAAAACGCTCCAGTTCGGCGTCGTCGGCCTCGATCATCGAGAGGAACTTTTCCGACTCCAAGAGCTCCGATTTATTGACGACCTGGCCGTCTTTGATGGTCGCGTCTTCGACCACTTTCGGCAGTCCGCGACCGCCGACGAGTCGACCTTCGTCAAACACGCGACTCCGCTTTTTGATCGATTCGGCGGTGCTCCGTCGCAGAAAGAGCAGGGCGAACGCCGTAGAAACGGTCGCATCTTCGCTGAGCCCTTTCCAGTGGCCGTCGGGCTGCTGCGCCGATTGCAGGCGTTTTACGCCGGCGTCGTACCAGGCCGGCTTCGGATCTTTGCGACCAACGTCCAACTCGTGGAAGCTCTCGTAACGTTCCAGCGCGTAGAGATAGTAATAATCCCACATGTTGGGCGCGATCGTAAAATTGGCCGTCAGGAAGTTACGTCCCGCCGCCTTCGACTGAGTGACGCGACCAGCGTCGACCGCTTTCGTCAGAATCTTGTTCCGCGCCAAATCTTCCGGAGTTTTCACTTCGCGGACGAAGCCCGGCAGATTGAAACCTTTTCCTTCGTCTGCGCGCCGCCGGTCATTGATGTTGAGCAGGTCGGTCCCCATGTAGAGACTGCCGAGCGCCGCGCAGACCATGGTCAAACGAATATCGGCTTGTGAGACGCGCTGAAAATTACCGACGCCAGGATCGTTCCCTTGGTATCCCCAAGCCCCGGACGGATCCTGGCAGCGCAGGACCCAATTGCAGAGCCGTTCGATCACCGGAATCGGGACTTCAAAACCGCTCCGCTGCGCCAGCCACAATCCGAGAGCGCCGTACTGCGTCATCGAATTGTCGCCGGTATCGTTATCCCGATAGCCCCAGCCTCCGCCCGGCTTCTGCGTGTCGACAAAGTACTTGACCATGTTTTTGATCTGCTCGCTGCTCCCTTCGGGATCAACTTCGCAGAGCAAAATCAAGCAGAGCCCAACGTCGTAAACGTTGTCGCCGCTGTGCGACGGAACGTTGGCGCCCATCGCGCGGGCGGCGGCGAGACCCGATTGCACGCGCGGATGATCGAGCGGTTGCCCCGATTTTAACAGGGCCAATGCCATCAACGACTTTCCGCCTGGCCGGTCATGGTTTTGGGCGCCGAGATACTTCACCCCTTTTTCGACCATCGCAACCACCTCCGGACTTTCCGGAGTGAAGGCGCAAAGGACCGTAGGGCAGAGCGTCAATAGAAATACGCCCCACCATGGGTGGTTCAATAAGTGACGTCGTCCGATGCTGCGCATGGCCTAACGCAATACGAAAAGTGAACGCGAACCCTGATACGGATCGACGGGTCGATACGTACGGCGTCAGGCGTTACACGTTGTTAAGCAAATGTTCCGTAAGAAGAGGTTCTGGTCAAGCTAGAAGTTCCGCTGCAAACTGTCAAGCAAACTGCGGTGATCTTCACGTGACGTAAGTCACGACAGGTTCTTTATCTGGGACGCGTCTGACCCCAATTGACAACCAGGGTCAGCTAACCTAGATTTGTCTTTTCGCCCACTGGTCAGGTAGCTCAGTTGGTAGAGCATTGGACTGAAAATCCAAGTGTCGCCGGTTCGATTCCGGCCCTGACCACTTCTAGCAAACGCCGCAAGTCTTTCTTACCAAAGACCTTCGGCCTTTCTTTTTTGCGCTCTCCGCAACGGCGCGAGTCCCTCTCGCCCTCTGAACCTCGGAATTCGCCGGAAATGTGCAATTTACGACTGCCGTATCTCGCCAGAGCGCAGTCAGACGCCGTTTGGCGGCCGATTTCTTCACGTCTCCCTCTTTTGAGATTGTTGAAAATATCTTCCGCTTTTCGCGTGGGACGATAAGCTAGGTAACTCGTTCTAGATTCCCTCCTTATGGGCTTATTTCCCTGTCTGTTGGACCGAAATGAACGTCATCGAATTCATCGAGCGGAAGTTTGCCGAGTTGGGAGATCGCACCTACGGCGAAGAAGTGACCGAGCGCCAACATGCGCTGCAGTCGGCTTACTTCGCCGAACAGGCCGGCGCCGCCGACGAGATGGTGGTCGCCTGCTTCCTGCATGACTTCGGGCACTTCATCACCGGCAAAGAGGAGCTGATCGCCGACCAGGGAATCGACGCACAGCACGAAGAGCTCGGAGCTCGTTTTCTGTCGCGGCACTTCAGGCCGGGGATCGTCGAGCCGGGACGTCTGCATGTCGCGGCGAAGCGCTACTTGTGTGCGACCGATTCGGAATACCTCCGCGGCTTGTCGGCCGCATCGCTGCAAAGCTTGAAACTGCAGGGAGGCCCGATGTCAGCCGAGGAGATCGCCCAGTTTGAGCAGGAGCCGTTTTGGCAAGCGGCGCTCGAGCTGCGGCGCTTTGACGATCTGGGGAAAGATCCAGACCTGGAAACGCCGCCGGTTGCGTATTATCTCGAGAAATTGCCGCCGTTTTTGCTCGAAACCGCGGCTTCCGGCTAGCGCATTACTGGCGCCATGCTCGTACGGCGTCTTCGACGGAAGAGCATGTCTTCAATGCGTTCTGACAGGGCTAAGACATGCTCATCCCACGAAGACGTGGCAAGAGCATGGCGCCAAAGATTCCAACAAGAAACGGCGTAAGGCCGCAGGATGGAAAGGCGTGCGGTTAACACGCCCCTCGTATCCTGCGGCCTTACGCTCGTAACGTGCGTCTTATGCAGTTCGGCGAAGAAATCGCCTACGCAATTAGACCATGTCCTTCAGGTTCTTCAGCGCGCGAACCTTGACTTTGACCGAAGCCGGCTTGGCCGGAACGTCCATCAGTTCGCCCGGCTTGAACGGGTTCGGCACGCCCTTCTTGGCGGGACGAGCGGGAACCTTCTTCTTTTCGATCTTGATCAGACCGGGGATCGAGATGGCGCCAGCGCCAGACTTGCCCAGCGACTTCTTGACCTGATTCGAGAGCGCGTCCAGGACGGTCGCCACGTCCTTCTTGGCGACGCCGGTTTCTTCCGCAATGTTGTTCAGCAGTTCGGTCTTCGTCAGCGGCTTCTTCGCGGTGGTGGCCGCAGCGGCTTTTTTCGCCATTTTTTCCCTCCTTGCGAGGCTGTGCAGTGTGGAATGGTATGTCCGTCCGTTGAGCGGAACGCGTTGATTAAAAGATTTCAGTCGAGTTTTTCAAGCCTGACATCGCGGCTAAACGGCCAAAAACGCCGAAAAACCGGGAAATAACGCCGAATCGGCACATTTCGACCCTCTTTTTTAGGCTTCCCAGGGCCTCTTTTCGCGCCAGACGATCCCATCGGCGCTGAACTAATCGCTTTCCGCAGCGACTAACCTGTGACGATTCAATTGGTCATTTTCGTCCGGTTGTCGTAAATTGAGGAAGTAAGTTCCTATTCAAAACGCTGGAGCCTCCGAGCGTGAAATTTCGCATTCTCCCCTCTCTCCCCACCTGCGGCGAGCCGCTTCGCCGGATCCATCTGGTCGCCCTCCTGATGGTTACCGCCACCGCCGCTTCGGTCTGGGGACAGGTAGAAACCAACGACGACGCCGTCTTTCTGGCGCCCCCGCGTGAGATTCGACTCCAGATCGAACGAGCCCGGGAAGCCAAAGAGGCGAAGAAGTGGACCGCCGCGGCCGAAGAGCTGGGGCTGCTGCTGAACGATCCGGAGTTGGAAGACTTCTTCCTGCCGGGCAACGTTTCGGGGCCGGTCGATATGAGCATCAAGAAGGAGGCCCGCGACCTCCTCAACTCGCTTCCCAAAGAAGGGCAGGAAGCGTTCGAGCTCCTCTACGGCGCCGACGCCAAGGCGATGCTCAAGCAGGCGATCTCCTCACGCGACCCCAGCATGCTGGCCGAAATCTCGCGCCGTTTCGCCCATACTGACGCCGGCTATCAGGCGACCATCCTGCTTGCTCGGTCGCAGTTGGATCAGGGTCTGCCGATGTCGGCGGTCCTGGCGCTGCAGCCGCTGCTGAACAGCCGCATGGCGCTCGACAAGTACGAACCTGAAATCTCGCTCTTGATGGCGATCGGCTATTACGCCGCCGGCGACGAAGACCACGCCGTCGAAACGCTCGACAACCTCCGCGCGATTCAAAAGAACTTGAACTTCAAAGTTCCCCAGTCCCTCGAACCGCTGTTCGCCGAATCGGCCAAGCCGGGCGAGTGGCTATCCGCCCAGTTTCAAGATTTGAACAGCCCCAGTTCCAAGGTCCCGCAGTCGTGGGTCGTCTTTGGCGGGGACGCTGCGCGAAATGCGCCGACCAAAGGGAGCGCACCGCTGCGGAATTTGAACTGGCACGTCCGGATGGCCCGCAGCAGCAATGACGAAGAGCAAACCGAAGACACCGCCCAAGGCTTTATCGAAAACGGCATCGCCGTGTTGCCGGCCGCTCAGCCCCTGGTCGTTCGCGATCAAGTGCTGGTCCGAACTCCGTGGCATCTGCTCGGCGTCGATCTGGGCACCGGCAAGGTGAAATGGAACTATCCCTGGGACGCTTCGGACGTCAGCCGGGTCGACTCGCGGTTCAGCGCCATGTCGAACGATCCCGGCTCCAGCTATCTCGATCAAATCAAACGCCGCACCTGGCTCGACGGCTGCTACGGGCAAATTTCGTCCGACGGCGAGCGGGTCTTCATCATCGAAGAAGCGACCCCGAGCGAACCGCAGCAACGCGGTCCCGGTATCGCGCTCTTCAGCGTGGTCCGCGCTCCGTCGCCCAATCGTCTCCGCTGCTTTGGTCTGCGCGGAGAAGGGGAGACCCTCTGGATCGCCGGCAGCGAGATGAGCGACGAACCAGCCTTGGCCGAAGCGCAGTTCCTGGGGGTTCCGCTCCCGGTCGAAGGCTCGCTGTACACCATCGCGGAAGTGAACGGTGAAATTCGTCTGCTCGTGTTCAATTCGGCCGACGGCAAATTGCTTTGGTCGCAGCAACTGGCGCAGCTCGACGGGCTGTGGATGAGCGTGAACGAACCGGCCCATCGCCGCTACGGCGCCTCGCCGTCGTTCTCCGACGGCGTGCTGATCTGCCCGACCAATATCGGGGTGGTCGCCGCGATTGACGTTCGGCAACGTTCGCTCCTCTGGGGCTATCAGTACCAAGAGGTCGAACGCCAGCCGCGACAAGGATTTATTCA
The DNA here is from genome assembly GCF_020966755.1 of Blastopirellula sediminis. Taxonomy (NCBI): domain Bacteria; kingdom Pseudomonadati; phylum Planctomycetota; class Planctomycetia; order Pirellulales; family Pirellulaceae; genus Blastopirellula; species Blastopirellula sediminis. The sequence goes on along the minus strand of NZ_JAJKFT010000010.1, from coordinate 4,049,083 downwards.
GCGTCGCCCGACCGAATCGCGTCAAGATTACGGCGATCACTGGTCGGACGGGAAAGTGGTCATCGCCGGGAATCGAGTCTTTTTGACGCCGCCGGAAACCGACCAGATCTTCTGCTTGGACCGGATGTCCGGCAAGCTGCTGTGGGAAAAGCCGCGGGAAGATGGCGTTTACCTGGCGACCGTTTCCGGCGACATCGCGCTGGTCGTCGGCGCCAACAACATCTACGGCCTGAAGGTCGACACCGGCGACGCCGCGTGGGAAAGCCAGCCGATTCCGGACGGCGGCTTGCCGAGCGGCCGCGGCTTTTTGAGCGGCGACTATTACTACTTGCCGACGACCCAGGACGAGATCGTGCGAATCAACATTCGCGACGGCAAACTCGACAAATCGATCCCGACCGAAGGAACCTTGGGGAACCTGGTCTGCCACGGACGTTACGTGATCTCGCAAGGAGTCAACTTCGTCGCGTCGTTCAAACAGATTGACGCGCTGCGAGAAGAAGTCCGCGTCCGCTTGGCGAAAAACGCCAACGACGCCGAAGCGCTCCGCAATCAAGGAGAGCTGTTGGTGCACGACGGCAAGGTCCAGGAAGCGCTGGCGACCTTGCATCGCTCGCTGGAACTGGTCGATTCGCCCGAAACGCAGCAGGCCTACGTCTCGACGGCGCTCGAAGCGTTGCGCGAAGACTTCGCCGGCAATCGCGATACGGCGCAGAAACTCGAATCGATCGTCGAGAGCATGGATGACCGCTTGGAACTGGTCCGCGTCACCGCGATCGGTCTGCATCAGGCCGGCGAATATCAAGCCGCGTTCAACGATTACATTCGCTACGTCGATCTGCTCGATCAGATTATCGACCAAGGGAAGTCGGAACGCCCGCTGCAGAGCATCGGGCCGAACCTGCGAGTCCAGCGTGATCGCTGGATCGGCGGGCAGCTGGCGCAACTGCGGAGCGCCGTCGACGAAACGGTCGCCGCCTCGATGAATGAAGCGGTCGCCGAGCGTTGGGACGGGACCAAAGAACATGCGAAGAGCGACGACTACGCCGAAAAGCTTCGCCGCTTCGCGCGACGTTTCGGCGCGTTTCCGCTGGCCCGTTCGGCCGAGTTGGAACTGGCCCGCGTCGCCTTGGCGAACGGCAACGAACTTGCCGCCGAGACGATCTGGCAGCAGCTCGCCTTCGGCGACGATCCGCAAGTCGCCGCTCAAGCGACCGCCGACCTGGCCGGCTTGCTCGCCGCTCGCGGTCATAAGGCGGACGCGTCGATCGTTTACCGCCGCCTGGCCGATCGATTCCGCAACGAGAAACTCGCCAACGGCCAGTCAGGCCGACAATTGGCGATGGAACAAGCGGTCAACGTCGCCAATCCGTATTGGAACTACGGCGCCGTCAACCTGGATCGCCGCAGCGAAGATCTGGCCGCGGCCGTCCGTCTGCTTCATCCGATTCGGATCGACGAGCGGTTCGGCTTCGACATTCCCCGCGAAGCGCTCAAGCTCGACAACGAAGAACGCCATATCGTGGTGATCGACGAATATGGAAACCAGCGACTCCATCTGCCGTTCACCATGTTGAACGAAGCGCAGCTTTACAACTCGCAAACGGCCCAGATCCATGCGGATCGAATCGGGCACCTGGTGATCGTCTCGTTCGGGAACGAAGTCCACGCCTTCGACACGCTGCAGCGCGGCGATGACGAGGATCTCCGCGAACGAGCCTTGTGGCAAGAGAATCTGTCGCCCGAAGGAAGCAGCAGCCGCAGCCGGCCGAAAGTGAATGTAGTGGAAGTCAACGACAACCCGTTCGGCGACTATCCGTATGACGGTCATGACTCGCTCAACGAGCGCCCGATCGGCTACATGAGCTCGCTCCGTTACGATTCGCTCTGCTTCCAGCGCGGCAACAAGCTGATCTGCGTCGATCCGCTGACCGGCGACTCGAACTGGGAACGGGACAACGTTACGCCTGGTTGCTATCTGCTGTCGAACGATTCGGTCCTGGCGGCGATTCCGCCGCGGAAGTCAAACGACGGCGCTACCGAAACCGAAGCGCTGCTGTTTGATCTGCGCAGCGGGGTTCAGATTGGAACGGTCAAAGCGCCGGTCCGCGAGATGATCTGGGCGACCGACGGCACGAACTACCTGACCTGGGAAAAAGACGACCATCAGACGGTGATCGCCCGCGATCTGTTGACCGGCAAAGAACTGTGGCGCTACCAGGGAGAGAACGGCGCTCGCGGTAAGGTCTTCGGCTCGCAGGTCGCCATCCTCGAACCGAACGGTCAGTTCCACGTTTTCAATCTGGCCGACGGCAAAAAGCTGATCGACGCCAAGTTGCACGACGCTCCAGAGCTGGGCCAGCGCGATTCGCAAATCAAGATTGTTGAAGGCGCCGACGACTTCCAGTTGATCGTCACCACCAGCCGCAAGGAAAGCCGCTTCACCTCGAAGAGCATTCCATACAACTCGAAGGAGCCTGCCGGACCGGTTTCGCGGGTCTACAGCTTCTCGCGGTCGGACGGTCAGCTGCAATGGCAGACGCCGGAACCGATTCGCGACTTCCACCTGATCGAAGCGGAACAATCGCCGCGGCTGCCGGTGCTCGCCTTTGCGTCGCGGCAGAACCGGATCGACAAGAAAGCGCACGAAGCGATCGTGCTGCTGGTCGATCGTCGCGACGGCCGCGTCCTGCTACGAGACGGCCAGACCGACCACACCGCGACCTACCAGCTGTTTGGGGATCCCGAAAACCAGACGCTGCGGGTGCTGCTGACCAAGATGTCGTTCTCGCTCAACTTCACCGCCGCTCCGGCTCCTCCGGCGCCGAGCGGTTCTTCCCTTCCCGCCATCACTTACCCCCCGGTAGAAGAGAAGCGTTAATCCGCAACCCTTCGTCGCCGGGCCTATCACTCCGAAAGTCTGTCTGCACAACCACTTAGCGCAATCCTCACAATCGTTAAAGCCCCGCCGGTCAGCTCTGCGGGGCCGCCAATTGTTGATTTGCGAGCTACCTTTTGGAGTCCAAAATCGACTTCGATGAACTAATTGTGAACATTGCGACACGAAGTCTACAAATCGCCGTTTTAATGGCTGGCAGGTTCGCCCTACGAATTTCCGCCCGCCGACCTTTTCTGCCGCCCGATTGAAGGAACCGCTCATGTCCGACTCTCCCCTTCAGGCAGACGCCGCTGCGGTCGAGAGAATTGCCGCTGCTCGTCGTCAGATTCATGAGCAGCTTTCGCAAATCATCGTCGGGCAGACCGACGTGATCGAAGAATTGCTGATCTCGCTTATCAGCCGCGGTCACTGCCTTCTGGAAGGGGTGCCGGGTCTGGCGAAGACGTTGATGATCAGTTCGCTGGCGAAAACGCTGAACCTCAGCTTTAGCCGCATTCAATTCACTCCCGACTTGATGCCGGCCGACATCACCGGCACCGAAATCATCGAAGAGAACCGTTCGACCGGCCATCGCGAATTCCGCTTCCTGGAAGGCCCGCTCTTCTCGAACATCATTCTCGCGGACGAAATCAACCGTACGCCTCCCAAGACGCAGGCGGCGCTGCTCGAAGCGATGCAGGAACGTCAGGTGACCGTCGGTCGCGTCCGTCACGAACTGTCGGACCCGTTCTTCGTCCTCGCGACGCAAAACCCGATCGAACAAGAGGGTACCTACCCGCTGCCGGAAGCGCAACAAGACCGCTTCATGTTCAAGGTCTACGTGAAGTACCCGAACTTCGACGACGAATTTGAAATCGCTCGCCGCACTACCGGCGGCGCGAAAGGTGAGATCGCTCCCGTTTTGAGCGGCGAAGAGCTGATCGAACTGCAAAAGATCGTTCGCGAAGTGCCGATCACCGATCATGTGATCCGCTACGCGTTGTCGCTGGTCCGCCAGACGCGCGTCGGCGGGGCCGGAACGCCTGACTTTGTGCAGGATCTGGTCAGCTGGGGCGCTGGTCCCCGCGCCGTTCAGTTTTTGATTCTCGGCGGCAAGGCTCGCGCTTTGCTGCACGGCCGTACGCACGTCTCGACCGACGACATCCAAGCCTTGGCCAAACCGGTGCTGCGGCATCGCATTTCGGTCAACTTCGCCGCCGAAAGCGACGGCGTGAGCCCGGACGACATCATCGATCGAATTCTGGAATCGACCCCCACCAAGGAAGATGAGCTAACGAGCGATGCCCGATTCCAAAAGATTTTTGCATCCTGAGGCGATCAAGACGATCGCTCGGCTGGAGTTACGGGCACGGCATATCGTCGAAGGTTTTCTTTCGGGAATGCATCGCAGCCCTTACTTTGGCCAATCGATCGAGTTCTTGCAGCATCGCGAATACGCGACCGGGGACGATCTACGTCATATCGACTGGAAAGTCTGGGCCAAGCAGGACCGCTTCTACATCAAGCAGTTTGAAGAAGAGACCAACTTGCGTTGTACGCTCTTGGTCGACGCTTCCCAAAGCATGCAGTACGGCGCGGGCCCGCTGAACAAGTACGAATACGCCTGCACTGCGGCGGCCAGCCTGGCTTACCTGGTGCTGAAGCAGCAAGATGCGATCGGCTGTGCGATCTACGACGAAAAGATCCGCGCCCGCGTCCCGACCATGAGCAAACGGAATCACTTGCTCTCGGTCATCAAAGCGTTCGACGAAAACCAGCCGCGTGAGAAGACCAGCTTTTTGCGAATCTGTCGCGAAGCGGCCGAAGCTTATCCGCGCCGCGGCATGATGGTGGTCCTCTCCGATCTGTTCGGCGACGTCGAAGAGACGATCAAAGGACTGAAGCTCCTTCGCCAGCGCGGACATGACGTGCTGGTAATGCACATCCTGGACGACGACGAACTGGATTTTCCGTTCGCTGGGCCGACCCGCTTTGAAGGAATGGAGACCGAAGACCAGTTGGACTGCAACCCGCGAGCGCTCCGTGACGGCTACCTGCAAGCTTTGCAGGTCTTCCTCGACGAAGTTCGCCGCGGCTGCGCGAAGAACACGGTCGACTACGCGTTGGTCCGCACCAGCGATTCTCTGGGCGCGGTCCTCTCGACCTATTTGAACAGCCGACTTGGCATGCACCACCGCAACTAACCCCTGAATTGTTTCCGTTATGCAGTTCGTTCATCCAGCGCTGACCTGGGGCTTCTTGCTCCTGCTCGTCCCCGTGTTGATCCACCTGATCAACATGATGCGACGTCGGCGCGTCCAATGGGCGGCGATGCAGTTTCTGCTCGAAAGCCAGAAGCGGAATCAACGCTCGGTCTGGTTCAAGCAGCTGTTGCTCCTGCTGTCTCGCATGGCGGCGATCGGCCTGTTGGTCGCGATCATGGCGGGGCTCACCACCTCGGATCAATGGTCGACCTTGTTTGGCGGCGGGGGAACGCATCATTACGTGATCCTCGACGATAGCATGTCGATGTCGGACCGAACCGGCGGCGTCGAAGTAATGGATCGCGGCCGAGAAGTGATCAAACAAATCGCCGCAGTCGCCGCCGAGAAGCGAACGCCGCAGCGTCTTACCTTGCTCCGCACGTCGCGAGCCGCCGCCGGCGATGGCGGAGTCGCTCGCGTCGACATCAGCGGCGATGACGTCGATTCGACCTTCCGCGATTCGCTGGAAGAGTCGCTCCGCGTCGTCGATTCGACCGAACTGGCCATCGGCCCGGCCGGCGCGATCGCCGCCGTCAATCGCTTCATCACCGACAACGTCGAAAGCGAAAACTCGCTCGTTTACCTGGTCGGCGACTTCCGCCGCCGCGACTGGTCGCAGTCGCAAGATGTGAAACAGCGGCTGCAAGAGCTCTCGAACAAGGCGGCCGAGATTCACCTGGTCAATTGCTCGCGCCGCAACCCGATCAACCTGGGCATTACGCGACTCGCTCCGGAGTCGGCGACTTTGGCCGCCGGCGTGCCGACCTTCCTGGAAGTGACGGTGCGCAACTACAGCGAAACTCCCGCGACCGGCGTGCAGGTCAAACTTTCGACCTATCACGATGACGACACCGATCGCAAGTTCGCCAGCGCCGGCGAAGGACTTGGCGCTCCGCACAGCGAACCGACCGTCTACTTTGAAGAAGTCCCGCCGGGCGAAGAAGTGACGCGCCGCGCTCAGATCTACTTCCCGACTGCCGGTCAGCATGTCGCCGTCGCCGAACTGCCGGATGACGCGGTCGCCGCCGACAATCGCCGTTTCCAGATTTTGAACGCTCCGCCGGCGATTCCCGTCCTGCTCGTCGATGGAGACGTGCAGCAGCGCAACGCCTACTTCATGACCGCCGTCTTCCAACCGGGCGAAGCGGTCAACACCGGCATCCAGCCGCTGGTCGTCGGTCCGCAGTATCTACGCGATGCGTCGCTCGAAACGCTGCAAAGCTTCGATGCGATCTACCTGTTTGACGTCGCTCGCTTTGACGGCGATGCGGTCAAAAAGCTGAAGGACTACGCCGCGAGCGGTCGCGGGGTGGCGGTTTTCGCCGGTCCCGGTTCGACGGTCGACGCCCTCAATTCGCTGCACGAAGGGGGCCTGCTGCCGGCCAAGGTGATCGGCACGAAAGAACTGGCTCCGCCGATCGCCGGTGAAGAGACCGTCGACTTCGTCCCGTCGGAACACCCGATCTTCTCCGTCTTCCGTGGCGAGAAGAACCGGTTCCGCAACGACTTGAAGTTCTATCAGTACTACGATCTCGACGCGACTTGGAAGCCGGAAGAGCAGGGCGCCATCCTCGGCAAGCTCCGCGACGGCCGCCCGTTGATCGTCGAACAACAAGTTGGCGACGGCAGCGTCGTCACCTTCCTGACCAGCTTAACCCCCGACTGGAACAACTGGTCGATCACGCCGGGCTTCATCGTCACGGCGCTCGAACTGCAAGCCTATCTCGCTTCCGGCACGCGGAAATCGGCCGAGCGACTTGTCGGCGGCCCGATTCGCGTCGAAGTTGATGCGGCGAACTTCCGCAATGACGCGCTCGTTTTCGCTCCTGGCGCCGATCGGATGCCGACCGTGAAACGAGACCGCGCAACCCTGACCAAGCAGGACGGCGGCGCCTTGCTGGAACTCGACTACGTCGGCGTCAACAACGTCACCGGCGATTCGCTGACCGGACTCTCTGGCGTCTACGACGTTTGGCTCACCCAAAGCGACGGGCATCCTAACTTGCGGCGGTTCGCGTTGAACGTCGATCCGCTGGAAGGGGACCTGACGACGACCGATCGCAACGAACTGCAAGCGGCGCTCGCGCCGGTCACGTTTACCTATCACACCGTCGAGTCGGTCGACTACAGCTGGAGCGCCAGCGAAGGTTTCGCCTGGCAAGACTATCTGCTCTACGCACTGTTAGGACTACTGGTCGTGGAACAGCTGCTGGCCTATCTGACGAGCTATCATCCTCCCGCGATGGGAGGCGCCCGCTAATGTTATTGCTCGCCCAAACCGACGCCGCCGCGACGCGAACCACGTATGAGTTCTCGCGTCTGGCCGAAATGACGCAGTGGAGCCACTGGGCGCTGCTGGTCGCGATCGTCGTGCTGATGATCACCTTCGTCGGCTGGCTTTATCGCCGCGACACCCGCGAACTATCGCGTCCGGTCCGCTGGACGTTGACCGGGCTCCGCCTGGCGGTGTTGGCCGGCTTGCTCCTCTTCTTCTTCAACCTCGAAAAGAAGACCGAGAGCGAACTGCATGAAAACTCCCGCGTCGTCGTGCTGGTCGATACCAGCCAAAGCATGGCGCTGGCCAACAGCATCGAAAGCGGTTCGTCGCCGCGGTACGAACAGATCGTCAGCAAGTTCTCGCAAGGGGAACTGCTCGAACAGCTTCGCCAGCAGCACGACGTTTTGATCTATCAATTCGATCAAACCGCCCAGCCGACCGAACTGGCCGTCTTCCGTCGACCGCAGACCGATACGGTCTCTGATACCGAAGACTCCGCCGAGACCGAAGCCCGCTTCCGTTCGGCTCGCTTGCTGCTGATGATCAGCGGCGGCGTGATCGTGATCAGCCTGCTCGCTTATCTGATCGCCTTCGCGACTCGGCGGATGGCGCCCAGTTGGCGTGAGACCGCGGCCGCTTGGGCGATGGTTGGCGCGTTTGCGTTGGTCGTCGGAGCTTCGCTCGCCGCGACCGCGAACCTGCGGGCTCCGGAACTGAGTCTTCGTCAATTGGCGATGGGCGAGCTGTCGGTCGACGCGGCCGAACAAGCGGCGCCCGAAGCGACCGAAGAAGAAGAGAAAGCGGCGCCGACCTACGCCGACATCGATTGGCTCGACAAACTGAAGCCGCGCGGCATTGAAACGCGCATCGGCGACGCGATCGCCCAGATCGTGCAACAAGAACGGGGTCGCCCGATCGCCGGCATCCTGCTGCTGTCGGACGGCGTGAACAACGGCGGTCTCGAAATTCGCGAAGCGATTCAAATCGCGGCCGACTCCGAAACGCCGGTCTTCCCGATCGGGCTCGGTCCGTCGGAACGCCCGATCAACCTCCGCGTGGTCGACCTCGAAGCCCCGTCGCGGGTCTTCCCGAACGACGCCTTCCAGATCACCGGCTACATCCAGGCCTTCGCCTCCAAGACCGATTTCATCAACGTGCAGCTCGCCTCCGGCACGACCGACGCCGACGGCACGTTCCGCGAAGAAACGCTGGAAGGGGAAGCTCGACGCGTGCAGCTGGGCGCCGACGGCGCCGTGGTCGCGACCACGTTTGACGTGACGCCGGAGTCGCTCGGCGAACGGACCTATCAACTGCGCATCCTGTCGCCGGCCGGATCGGACCAGGACACCAGCGACGATCACAAAGAGGCGAAAGTCCAAGTCATTCAGCGGAAGAATCGCATCCTGCTGATGGCCGGCGGCCCGTCCCGCGACTTCCGCTTTTTGCGAAACCAGCTCTTCCGCGACAAAGACGTCGAGCTGCACGTTTACCTGCAAAGCGGCAAGCCCGGCATCTCGCAAGAGTCGGACGAGTTGCTCTTCGAGTTCCCGAAAGACGCCGCCGACCTGTTTGAAAACTACGATTGCATCGTGGCGTTCGATCCAGATTGGTCGCAGCTGACGCTGGAACAAGCGGAACTGCTCGAACGTTGGGTCGCCGAAAAGGCAGGCGGTTTGATCGTCACCACCGGTCCGGTCTTCACGGCCGAGTGGGCCAGCCAACGGCGCGGCGATCCGGTGGTCGACATCGTGAAGCAACTTTACCCGGTGACGTTCCACAGCCGTGGCACGTCGATCGGCCTGGATCGTTTTGGTTCGGAAAAAGCCTGGCCGCTGGTCTTTACGCCGGAAGGTCAGTCGCAATCGTTCCTCTGGCTTGGCAACGACGGTTCGACCAGCGCATCACGCTGGGAAGAATTCCCCGGCGTCTACGGCTACTACGCGGTTCGCGACAAGAAGGAAGGCGCCTCGGTTCTGGCTCGCTACAACGATCCCGACGCCGCCCTGGGGGACGATCCGCCGATTTACATGGCGACGCAGTTTTACGGCGCCGGCCGCGTCTTTTTCATGGCCAGCTCCGAAATGTGGCGTATCCGGGCGTTGCACGAAGGTTACTTCGAGCAGTTTTACACGAAGCTGATCCGCTACGTTTCGCAGGGGCGTTTGCTCCGCGATTCGAGCCGCGGCGTGCTGCTGACTAACAAAGATCGCCTTTTGGTGGGCGAAACGGTCGAAGTTCGGGCTCACCTGACCGACGCCAAGCATGAGCCGCTGACCGATCCGGTCGTCAAAGCGACCGTGACCCGTCCCGACGGCCGACGCGACGAACTGACGCTGACCCAAGCCGAGCAGGGGGGGAAGGGCCAATACCACGGCCAGTTCACCCCGCTGATCGAAGGGGATTACCACATCGAACTGCAATTGGCGGGCGGCGGCAAAGACGCTTTGCTGGCGCGAGACATTCGCGTTCGCCTCCCGGACAAGGAAATTGAACGCCCGGAACGTGACGATGTTGCAATGCGACAAATCGCGGAGGGTACCGGCGGCGTCTACTACGTAGGGATGGACGCCGCGCTTGGCAAATCGCCGCTACCGGCGGTCTATTTGCCGGCGACCTTACCCCCGCAAGATATGTACACCGCGCTGCCGGACCTGGTCGATCGCAAGTTCGACCGACTGCTGCGGACCTGGCTGCTTGGCTTGATTTGCGGCGTGTTGGCCCTGGAGTGGCTGACGCGACGCTTGTTGAAACTCGCGTAAACCTGACGAGCGCTCGACCATGACGACGCCCAAACCGAAACCCGAAGTCCCCGCTGATCTGCGCGAGCTGCTCAGTTCGCTGCGGCGGCGCATTCGGCTCTACGTGTTTCTGGAAGGGCTCGCGCTGCTGATCGTCTGGCTGGCGGTGACCTACTGGATCGGCCTGGCAGTCGACTACTTGCCGGTCACGTTCGGCGCCAGCGAAATGCCGCGGGGTGCTCGGATCGTTTGCCTGGTCGCGATCTACGGCGTTAGCGCCTACATCTTCTACCGCTGGATTCTGGTTCGTCTGCTGACGCGGATGTCCGACACCAGCATGGCGATCCTGATCGAACGGCGCTATCCCGAGTTCCACGAAAGCCTCCTCACCGCGATCGAAAGTCCGGTCGAAGAAGAGCTGACCGACGTCGCTTTTCGCGAAGGGATGATTCGCCGCTCCGTCTCCCAGGCGGTCGAAAGCAGCCGCCAGGTGAAGCTGAACGAGATCTTCAATCCATGGCCGCTGACGCGGAACATCGTGTTGGCGATCCTGCTCTTGATCAGCATCGGCGTCTTTGCGTTCACCTCGTTCGACTCGTTCCAGATCTGGGGACGCCGGTTGTACTTGCTGTCGGACGAAGCGTGGCCTCGTTTGGCGCGGATCGAAGTGGTCGGCGTCGAAGTGACGCGGCCCGCCGGCGCCGCCGATGGCGTGACCGCCGCCGAAGTGGTCGAAACGATCCCGTTCAAAGATGGGGTCGCGACCGTCGCGCGCGGCACTTCGCCGAAACTGCTCGTTCGCGCCAAAGCGGACGCCCAGGTTGTTCCGACCTACTGCACGATCGTTTACGAAACCGAAGATGGGGCTCGCGGCAGCGTCGCGATGCAGCGCGTCGGTACCGCGCGCAGCGACTATCAGCGTTACATATTCCAGCGCAAGCCGCTGAAGAGCATCCTCTCGTCGATCTCGTTTGACGTGATCGGCTACGACCACCGGGTCCGCGATCTGCGGATCGAAGCGGTCGACAGCCCGACCATTCTGACGATGCAAGTCGACGCCGCGCCGCCCGCCTACACCAACTTGCTGCCGCGGGTCGAAGAACTGACCGCTTCGTCCGAACTGCCGGTCGGCTCGCAGTACAAGCTGGTCGCCAAGACCAACAAGCCGATCGTGCGCGTCGAAATCGCCAACCTCCGCGAGCAGTCGAATCGCCAGATGACGCTGGCCGAACCGGCTAGCCAGTTTGAACTCGAATTCCCGCCGCTGGCCGACGACCTGTCGCTCGAGCTGACGCTGATCGACAGCGACGGCATCTACAGCGAAAACCCGTTCCGCGTGCAGATCGCCGCCAACGTCGATCAGGCGCCAAACGTCAATTTGCAGCTGGCCGGGATCGGAACCGCGATCACGCCGGAAGCTCGCATCCCGCTCAACGGGACCGTTACCGACGATTATGAAACGAAAGACGTCTGGCTCGACGTCCAACCGGGCGACGGCGACGTCACTCCCTTTGCGATCAAGCCGAGCAACAAAGGGGAATTGAGCTATGTGCTCGACCTGAAAGAAACCGAAGGCGCCCCGAAGCTGGAAGCTGGCGCCCAACTGTCGCTGCTGCTCAAAGCGACCGACCTGCATGATTTGACCGGCGGTCCGAACATCGGCGCCAGCACGCGTTATCCGCTCGACGTGGTGACCCCCAGCAAGCTGCTGTCGCTGCTGGAAGCTCGCGAACTTGGCCTGCGTCGCCGCTTTGAACAGATCCTGCAAGAGACCCAACAGCTGCGAGAAGAATTCGTCCGCGTGCAGCTTGACGCCAAACGGATTGCGACTGGGCCGAGCTCGTTTTCCTCCAGCGATCTGGAAGGGGACGAGAACAACGATCCGGTCGCCAAGCTGAAGCAAGCGGTCGAGTTGCAACTGCTGCGCGTGCAGCGAACTCCCCAAGCGAGTCGCAAGGCGGAAGACGAACTACGGGGGGTCGCCTACGGGTTTGAGGAGATTCGCCAAGAAATCATCAACAATCGCGTCGATACCGAGAAACGGAAGGAACGTCTTGAGAACGACGTGATCGCCCCGATCAACCAGATCGCCGACGTCCAGCAGCCGGAGCTGCGGGAAGTGATCAAGCGGCTGGAAGCGTCCCTCAACAACCCCACCCAATCGGTGGATGAGGCAGGCGCCGCGATCGCCAAAACGGACGAAATCATTCTGGCGATGCAGCAGGTTCTGGACAAAATGCTCGATCTGGAGACTTTCAACGAGCTGGTCGATCAGATCCGCGAAATCATTCAATTGCAGGAAGAGCTCCAAAAAGACACCGAAACGGAGCAGAAAAAGCTATTCCGCGATCTATTTAATTTAGAGTCGTCGGATTCGGACAATCCGCTTAAACTGGAGTAACGGCGGGCTATGCCGCCCAGGAGGGACCTTACGATGATCAAGGTACGCAATTCTTCGCTTATGGCGTCTGCGGTCACCGTCTTTCTATCCCTCGCCGCTTGTGTATCGGCTCAAGACGCAGGTGACGCCGCTGCGCCGGCCAAACCGGAAGCCGCGCTGGCCGAACGTCAGGCCCGTCTCGCGCAAGGGTTCTCGCGCCTCGAAGATCTGATGATCAAGATGGCCGAGATCGACGAGATCGAAAATCCCGAGCGAGCCAAACTGCTGCGCGAAGCGGCTCACGCGAGCAAAGACAAGTTGATCCGTTCGCAGCTCGAGACGCTGGTCGCGATTCTTGGCGACGGCAAATTGAAGCGTGCGGTCGACGGTCAGAAGGACGTCTCCAAAGATCTCAATAACTTGCTGCAACTGTTGCAAAGCGAAAACCGCGACGACGAACTGAAGTCGGAACAAGAGCGGATCCGCGAGTACATCAAAGAGACGAAGAAGCTCCTCAATCGTCAGCGCAGTCTGCAAGGTCGCACCGAAGGGGGCGAAAACTCCGAACGACTCTCCGACGGGCAAGACCAGCTGTCGCAAGACGCCGCCAAGCTCGCTCAGCGGATGAAAGAAAACGAAGAGCCCGAAGCCGAAGGAGAATCTTCCGAAGGGGAAGGGGAAGAAGGAGAGCAGCAGCCCGGCGAGAAAAAGCCGAGCGAAGAAGGAGAGTCGAAGCCGAGCGAAGGGGAAATGAAACCTTCGGACGGGGAAGGGGAGCAGAAGCCTTCGGACGGTTCCGAATCGAAACCGGGCGAATCAGGCGAAAGCAAGCCAGGTGAAAACAAACCGGGCGAAGAAGAAATGAAAAAGCCGGGAGACGAAGAGTCGGGCGAAAAGAAGCCAGGCGAAGAGTCGAAACCGGGTGAGCAAAAGCCAGGCGAACAAAAGCCTGGTGAACAGAAACCGGGCGAACCGATGCCCAGCGAAGGGGAGCCGCAAGAAGGCGAACCGAAAGAAGGCAAACCGCAGCAGGGTCAACCTCAGCAAGGACAGCCCCAACAGGGCCAACCGCAGCAAGGGGACCAACAGCAAGGCCAAGACCAACAACAGCAGCAACAACAGCCTGACTTCCCGGCTCGCAAGCGAGTCGAAGAAGCGCAGCGCCGCATGGAAGAGGCGAAGAAGAAGCTCGACGAAAAGAAGACGCCGGAGGCGATCGAAGAGCAGAAACAAGCCGAAACGGAACTCGCCAAAGCGATCGCCGAGCTGGAAGAAGTTCTGCGTCAGCTGCGCGAAGAAGAAATCGAACGCGTGCTGGCGCGACTGGAAGCCCGCTTCTCGAAGATGCTCGAGATGCAGCTGAAGGTTTACGACGACTCGGAACGGCTGTCGCAGGTTCCCGAAGCGCAGCGCGGCGCCGCCGAAGACATTCAGGCCGGAAAGCTCGCCTTCTCCGAAAAGCAGATCGTACTGGAAGCGGACAAAGCGATGACGCTGCTGCAGGAAGAAGGATCGTCAATCGCCTTCCCCGAAGCGCTGCAGCAGCTGCGCGACGACATGGAGAATATCGCCGATCGCTTGAGCCAGTCGAAGGTCGACCCGTTGACCCTGACGCTGGAACAAGACGTGATCGACACGCTGGAAGAACTGCTGGCCGCGCTCAAGCAGGCCCAGAAGGAGCAGGAAGAACGGAAACAGCAACAACAGCAGCAGCAACAGCAACAAGGTCAGCCGCAGGACGAAGCGCTGGTCAACAAAATCCAAGAGCTGAAGCTGATCAAGTCGATGCAGGTCCGCATTAACCAACGGACGGAACGATATGCGAAACTCCTTCGCGACGTCGATGACGAAGTCGGTCAAGCGACCAGCGAAGAAGTGCTCGACGCGCTGCGCGAACTCGCCCAGCGGCAACAACGGGTCTACCAAATCACGCAAGACAACGTTCTGGGGAAAAACCAATGATGACGCCCCGACTATTGCTCTCGATCGCCCTTGGCCTGGCGACCGCTGGATCGGTTTTCGCCGCCGACGCTCTCAAGAAACAGGCCGAGTGGCATAACCCGGACTATCCGGCGATCCGGCAAAAAGTGATCGACTGGATGACCGAAACCGATCCGCCGGAAGCGCAAGCGAAAGCGGTCTCGCAGCTTTGGCCCGAAGAGGCCCCGGACGAGACGCCTGCCGACTTGGGGATTCGGATCCTGGAGACGGTCGCCGTGGTCGACGCCGACGCACGAGAGCTCGCCGTGACGACGCTGGCCACGAGCTCGGCCGAGGAAACGCCGCAGTTCCCCTGGCTGGCCGATTCGTCGAAGCAGTATCCCAGCTGGATTCGCGATAACCTACGCTTCCAATATGGCCGTTGGCTCGCCGAACAGCGTCTGCTCGACGAAGCGTACCAACAGCTGAAAGACATTCCGGTCGCCGAAGCGGCCGACCCGGCGGCGCTGTTGTTCAACCGCGCCGTTTGCGAACACTACCTGCTGAAGAAAAAGGAATGCGTCGCGACGCTCGGATCGTTGCTCTCGAACCAAGAGCAGATCGCTCCGCGCTATCTGGCCGTTTCCAAACTGATGCTCGCCGACATTCAACCGCTGGAGACCGATTCGCTCGACGAAGTGGCTCGTTTGATGCGCGACATCGAACGCCGCTTGGATCTGGGCCGCGCCGGCAAGAAGGTTCGCACCCAGGAAGACGACGTCGTCGCCAAGCTCGACAAGATGATCGAAGAGCTGGAAAAGCAGATGCAGCAGCAACAGCAGCAGTCGCAAGGGGGACAGCAAGGGGGGAGCAACACCCAACCGAGCAGCCCGCTGAACGACACGATGCCGGCCGGCGGCAGCGGCCCCGGCAACGTCGATCCGAAGAAGATGAACCCCGGCGACAACTGGGGAAATCTGCCGCCGAAAGAACGGCAGGAAGCGCTGCAACAAATCTCGAACGAATTCCCGTCTCACTATCGTCGGGTCATTGAAGAATACTTCCGCAAGCTGGCCCGCGAAGAGGAATCGAAGTGAACTGCATTCCGCTGATCCTGATCGCCGCCTCCACGCTTTCGGCCGCAGTGACCGTCGACATTGAAACGCTCGACGGTCGCACGCTGCAGGGAGAACTGCGTCAACTGTCGGCGGACGAGATCGGACTGCGCACCAGCGTCGGCGATGAGAAGTTCCCGTACGACTCGCTGATGCGGGTCGACATTCCTGGCGAAGAGGTTCCGCTGGCCGAAGGGGGCGCCATGTTGCAGCTCGCCGACGGTTCGCAGCTGAACATCAAAAAGTTCTCGCTCGAGAACCGCAAGTTCGTCGTCACTTCGGAGAGCTTTACGCAATTTGAAGTTCCCGCCGCCGCGCTGCGAATGCTCCGGTTCGATAGCGAACAGCGTTCGTTCGACAAACGGTGGGATCAGCTGCTCGAAGAAAAGATTCTCGGCGACGCCGTCGTGATTCGTCGCAATGACGACCTCTCGTTCCAGGAAGCGATCATCCAGTCGATCGTCGAAGACAAGGCGTCAATTCAGCTCGACGAACTCGAAGCGAAGATTCCGCTCAGCAAGCTGGCCGGGCTCCTCTTTTATCAGCGCAACAATCGCAAGCTGGGCGCCCCGCTGTGCAAATTGCAACTGCGTGACGGGGGAGTGATTTTCGCCGGAAAAATCATGCTGGACGGGGATCTGCTGCAGGTTGAATCGAACGCCGGCGGGAAGTTTACGATCCCGCTCGCCGCGATCGAGTCGATGGACTTTGCGGCCGGCAACATCATTCCGCTGACCGATCTGACCCCGGACCAGGACGCGTGGGCGACCTTTATTCCGTCCAACTTGTCGCGTGATCAGCTGTCGTTGATTTACGCTCCTGACGTCCGAACCGGTTCGACGGCCCAGCCGCTGGAACTGTCGCTCAGCGGCGAATCGAAATCTTTCGCCAGCGGTATCGCATTGCATGCTCGAACCGAACTGACCTACTTGCTGCCGGAAGACGTTCGCCAGTTTCATGCCTTCGCAGGCCTGCCGGCCGGCGCGAGCGGTCCTTTGAAACTGACGATCACCGCCGACAAGACGACCTTGATCGATACGGTCCTCGACGAAAACCAATCGTCTCTCGATATACACGGCGACGTCCGAGGCGCTCGCCGTCTGAAGGTCGTGGTCGACTTCGCTGGCAACGGCGATTTGGGAGACCGCGTTTATCTGTGCCAACCACGGTTGATTAAATAATGCGTACGCTCGCCTGTTTCGCTATTTGCTTGGCTGCGACGTCCCTGGGGACGTCGTCTCGCGTTATTGCTGCGCCTCCGCAAGAGGTCCTGGACGCCGAGAACGCCCGGATCGCCGCGATCGAAAAGGCGACTCGCTCGTCAGTCTGCGTCTTCGCCGGTGCGGCCGGCGGCGGCAGCGGCGTCTTGATCTCCAAAGATGGCTACGCGATTACGAACTACCACGTCGCCGATCCGGCTGGCTCGTTCATGAAATGCAGTCTGTCGGACGGCAAGCTGTACGACGCGGTCATCGTCGGCATCGATCCGGTCGGCGACGTCGCGCTGATCAAGCTGCAAGGTCGCGACGACTTTCCCGCCGCCGACATCGGCGACAGCGACAAGGTGCAGGTCGGCGACTGGTGCTTCGCCATCGGCAATCCGTTTTTGCTCGCGACCGACATGCAGCCGACCGTCACCTGGGGCATGGTCTCCGGCGTCGGCCGTTATCAATACCCGAGTGGCACGCTAATCGAATACACCGACTGCATCCAGACCGATGCGTCGATCAACCCCGGCAACTCCGGCGGCCCGCTCTTTAACAAAGATGGCCAAGTAATCGGCATCAACGGCCGTATCTCGATCGAAAAGCGAGGCCGCGTCAACGTCGGCGTCGGTTACGCGATTTCGATGAACCAGGTGATGAACTTCCTCGGCTACCTGAAGAGCGGCCGCGTGGTCGACCATGCGACCTTGGGCGCCACGGTCTCGACCGACTCGGAAGGGGAAGTGATCGTGACGAACATCCTCGACACTTCCGACGCCTATCGCCGCGGACTTCGCTACGGCGACGAGCTCGTCTCATTCGGCTCGAAGCCGGTCACCACGGTGAACGGTTTCAAGAATGCCCTCGGCATTTATCCCCGCGGTTGGCGCGTGCCGGTTGGCTTCTTCCGCGGCGGCACCCGACATGACATCGTCGTTCGCCTGGCCGGCGTTCACTCGCGCGAAGAGCTGCTCGCCAAGATCCAAAAGTCGGTCGCTCCGCCGAGCCCCGATGGCTCGAAGCCGGAAGACCATCACGGCGAAGAGACGAAGCCGGTCTCCGAAGAGCTGAAAAAGCTGTTCGAGGCGCGATCAGGCTACGCCAACTACTACTTCAATCTGCAAGAGCGAACCCGCACCTGGGAAGCCTGGAAGCGGGGCGAAGCGTCTGACGCGAACGACTGGAAAGTGAGCGGTCAGCTGGCCGACGGCGACGCGGTGCAGATCGAACTGACGCCGCAGAAAGCCGCCGCTACGGTCGCTGGTCGCGAATCGGCGATTGAGATCGAAGGGGATCTCTCGCAAAAGCTGGAACCGGTCGGCAGCGGCGGTTTGCTGTTGGCGCTGCACGCCTGGCAACGGTTGCAGCTGGAAGGTCCCGAGAAGTACGGCGAAGTCTCGTACCTGGGAACGGCGCCGCTCGATACGATCGATCAGCGGTTCGACGTGCTGGTCGGGCTGTACGATGCGATCGAAACCCGTTTTTACTTTGAACCGAAGTCGGGCGACCTGATCGCCATGGAAATGTTCCCGGAAGCCGACTCCGATCCGTGCGAGCTGCGTTTCCAGGACTATGACGTCTTCGAAGGAGTTCGCCTGCCGACGAAGATCATCATTCGTCGCGGCGATCAGATCTACAACATTCTGCATGGTCTGAAATGGACCTTGTCGTCGACCGAACCGAAGGATGCCGCATGATCCGTAAAGCGCTGGTACTCGCGCTCGTCGTAGCGCTCGGTTGGCTCTCGTCCGGCTTCACCGCTTCGGAAGCGCGTGCCGAGTCGTCGCTCGCCCAAACGATTCGCGGCGTGCAGCCGCGGATCGTCAAGATCTTTGGTGCCGGCGGCCTGCGCGGCTTGGAGTCGTACCAAAGCGGCTTCGTCATTTCGCCGGAAGGGCACATCCTGACCGTTTGGAGCTACGTCCTCGACTCGAGCGTCATCACGATCGTCGCCAACGACGGCCGCCGCTTCACCGCCGAACTGATCGGCGCCGATCCGGAGCTGGAAGTCGCGGTGCTGAAGGTCGACGCCGACGACTTGCCTTATTTCAATCTCGATGAGTCGGTGGAGCTTTCCGCCGGACAACGGGTGCTGACTTTCAGCAACTTGTACGGCATCGCCACCGGCGACGAACCGGCCAGCGTGCTGCATGGCTACATCACCGCGATTACCGATCTGCAAGGTCGCCGCAGCGCGTCGGAAGTTCGCTACAAGGGGAAGGTCTACGTCGTCGACGCGATGACCAACAACCCTGGCGCCGCCGGCGGAGCCCTGACCGATCAGCAAGGCCACATCGCCGGCGTGCTCGGCAAAGAAATCCGCAACGCGTCGAACAACGTTTGGCTCAACTACTCGATTCCGATTCGCGAACTGCAAACCTCGGTCGAAGACATCCTGAGCGGTCGCTTCCGTCCTCGTTCCCGCGACGAGAACCAGAATCGTCCGATGGAGCCGGTCACGCTGGCTCAGCTCGGTCTGATCCTGCTGCCGGACGTGCTGCCGAAGACGCCGCCGTTCGTCGAACGCGTGGCGCCTGATTCGCCGGCCGCGACGGCCGGTCTGCAGCCGAACGACCTGGTGATGTTTGCAGAGCGGCGGCTCATTTCTTCGCAGAAAGATCTGCGGGAAGAGCTAACCTTTATCGACCGGGACGATCCGGTCCGCCTGACGCTGCTTCGCGGCGACGAACTGATTGAAGTCACGCTCAATGAATAAGAAATTCTCGCTCGCATCGCTCCTGTTGGCCGTTGGCCTTTGTGCGTCTCTCTCGACGTTCGCTTACGCGGCGGACGACCTGAATACGCTCGAACAGAAAGCGCTGCGCGATGCGGTCGAAGCGGTCGCTCCGTCGGTCCTGCAGATCGAAACGGTCGGCGGCCTTGAGAAAGTTGGCGATCAACTTGCCGGCGGTGGACCGTGCAGCGGCTTGGTCATCACCGAAGACGGCTACCTCCTCTCGAGCAGCTACAACTTCGTCCATGAGCCAACTTCGATCCTGGCTTCCCTTCCCAGCGGCAAGCGAACCGCGGCCAAGATTGTCGCTCGCGACCATAGCCGCAACCTGGTCCTGCTGAAGGTCAACGCGGAAGAGCCGCTGCCGGTGCCGACGTTCGTCCCGCGTGACGAGCTGCGGGTCGGCCAATGGGCGATCGCGGTCGGCAAGTCGTTCTCGTCGACCCAGCCGAACGCTTCGATCGGCGTCGTCAGCGCCATGAACCGCGTCTGGGGGAAAGCGATCCAATCGGACGCCAAAATCTCGCCCAACAACTACGGCGGGGCCCTAATCGACATCCAAGGTCGCGTCATCGGCGTGATCACGTCTCTCTCGCCGCAAGCGACCGGTCCCCAGGCCGGCGCCGACTGGTATGACTCCGGCATCGGCTTCGCCGTTCCGGTGAGTGAAATCATGCCGCGGCTCGAAAAGCTGCAAAAGGGAGAAGACCTGCGACAAGGTTTGCTCGGCATCAGCCTGAAGGGGAACGACGTGATGGCCGACGTGCCGGCGATCGGCGCCGTTCGCTACAACTCGCCCGCTCAAGAGGCCGGCATCGAAGCCGGCGATATCATCACCGCGATTCAAGGGAAAGCGGTGGTGAACCAGGCGCAACTAAAACACCTGCTCGAACCGATGTACGCCGGAGACGTCGTCGCGCTGACGCTGAAGCGTGGCGAAGAGACGGTCGACGTCAAAGCGACTCTGATCGACGTGCTGATTCCGTACGCCCATCCGTTCCTCGGCATCTTGCCGATTCGTGACGCGGAAGGAGTCGTCGTTCGCGATGTCCTCGCCGACAGCCCCGCCGCCAAAGCGGGCCTCGCCGCTGGCGACGTGATCGTGAAAGTGAACGACAAACCGGCGACCTCGGCCGATGAACTGCGGACGCAAATCTCGACGCAAGAGCCGGACGCGTCGATCAAACTGGTCTATCGCCGCGGCGAAGAAGAAAAGGAAGCGGAGATTACCCTCGCCACGCTCCCGACCGCCGTTCCTGGCGACTTGCCGGCCGCGTGGACGAAAGAGCTGGAGCAACCGGCTCAGCCGCCGAAGACCGGCGAAATCGAAGTTCGCCTGGCCGAAGAGCCGAACGCGGCCTTCGCTTGGGTTCCGGACGATTACAACGCCGACCGCGATTACAACCTGGTGGTCCTGGTTCAAGAGCCGGGCGAAGTCGACAAGCAAGCGACGATCGACGACTGGAAAGAAGTCTGCCAGAAGAGCGGCACGATTCTGCTGTCGGTCTCGCCGGCGTCGAAAGATCGCTGGACCCCGTCCGAAACCGGCGTCGTGCGGAAATGCATCGAACAGTTGGCCGGCAAATACAGCATCGCTCCGCTCCGGACGACGCTGGTCGGCTCGAAGAGCGGCGGCGCCATGGCCTATATGGTGGCGTTTGAAAACCGGGAAGCGATCGCCGGCGTCGTGACGCTGACCGCTCCGGTGCCGCGCGGCGTGCAACCGCCCGACAACGACCCGCTGCATCGCCTGGCGATCTTCACGCTGTACGACGACAAGGCGCCGCACGCGGCTCAGCTCGGGAAGCTGGACGCGGCGCTCGCCAAGATGAAGTTCCCGGTCACCCATCGCGGTACCGCCAGCGGAGCGGAGAAGCTGACCGCCGACGATCGCGAGGCGATCCTCCGTTGGCTCGACTCGCTCGATCGGATCTAATTGTTCAGCGACGTAACCGTCTTCTAACCCTTGGTGCCATGCTCTTGCGGCGTCTTCGCCGGATGAGCATGTCTTAGAACCTGGAAGACGCTTGGAAGACATGCTCTTCTCGCGAAGACGCGATAAGAGCATGGCGCCGGAAGACTGACGTCCCACTCACTCCTTCGTTTTCGAATCCAGCCGCAACGCACGCTACTTGTGAATTCTCGAACCAAAATCGGCATTGTCGCCATCGTTTGTTGCGTGATTGGCGCGGCGCTCTTTCTGGTCGACGCTCCGACGACGTCGCTGGAGCATTTCCAGGGGGCGATGATCAAAGTTGGCGGCGTCTTTGCCGTGCTCTGGCTCGCCTATCCGCAGATTACGAAGCTGCCGGTCTGGCTGTCGCTGGCGATCGTGTTGGTCGCGATCACGACGGCGGTCGCTTCGTCGGTTTGGAAGAAAGCGGCGCTGGTCGCGATCCCGATTCTGATCGTCCTCTGGATGCTGAGACCTCGCCCAGCACCCAGTTCGCCGCCAAAGAAAAAAGAAGTTAGCCGATCTTCGTCCGAAGCGCGGTAAGCAGTTCGAGCGCGGCGCCGATCTCGGCCTTCTGACGTTCCGGCTCTTGCGGAATCTCGCGTTCGATCGTGAGCGGACCCGTGTAGCCGATCTCTTTGACCGTCCGGAGGAACTCTTCCATGCCGACGTCCCCTTGGCCCAGCGGCATTTCGGTTCCCCAGGTGACGCCCGGCTGATCCGACCACTTGGCGTCTTTGCAGTGAACGCTGCCGACATGCTTGCCGATCGCCTTCAGCGCTTCGATCGGGTTGCCGGTCCCGTACAGGATCATGTTGGCCGGGTCGAAGTTGACCCGCAGGTTCGGGCGATCGACGGCGGCGATAAAGCCAAGCAGACCTTCGGCTGATTCCTGGCCCGTTTCCAAGTGGAGGTACTGTTCGTTCCCTTGGCAGTGATCGCACAGCTCTTGGGTGACCGCGACCACTTCGCCGAACATCGGATCGGTTTTGTCGTGCGGAATGAAGCCGACGTGCAAACCGACCACATCGCAGTCGAGAACGCGAGCGAAGTCGGCGATCTCTTTCATCTCGGCCAGACGTTCGGCGCGGGTCGCCGGGGGAACGAGACCGACCGTTTCTTTGGTGGTCGGAATGTCGGCGTAGCTTTCTCCTTCAAAGCCGCCGAAGACGCAGGTCAGCGTCACGCCGATCGATTCGAGCTTCGCCAGAAACTTGGCGGCGTTGTCGGCGGTACGCGATTCTTTGGCCGGAGCATGCAACTGAATCGTCGGCACGCCAAGTTCTTCGACGACCGACAACTGTACGCCTAGTCCCGCATCAATGCTGGCGAAGACGCCCAAGGGCCATTTTGCCACGTTGCAACTCCTTCAAGATGAAATCGACAGGTAGGAGACGCCGGTCATTCTTTGGCCCGACGCCTAAGGTGATAGATGTACGCAATTTACGCCTCTGATAGCACTTTCGCAACGAGCAACCCCCGCACGGCGCAAAAAAATGACCGCAGCTGTGAAGCTGCGGTCAATGAGTCAGCATTTTCGGCAATGAAGCGCGAAACTGGCATTCTGTTGAAAAATGCCGTCGTGGCATTTTTCAACCTCGCCAGGCTCAGAGCGGGGCTCTTCGCGGCTCGCAAAATAACGACTAACGTCGCCATTTTGGGATCGCATCCCTGCGTTCCAGCAGCCCGTCGAGTAAGCCAACGGGCTGCTAGGCCAGATCGGCTTCGGGAGTCGCGTCGCTGTTCAGGTCGAACCATTCTTCCTTGAACTGGACGAAACCACCCTTGCCGGCGATCGAACGTTGAATCGCCAAGCGAGCGGTCAGCGCGATTACCGCGTCCCCCATCGCCACTTCCGGATGGCACTTCGGCTTGTTTTCCGGAGCAGGATTGCGGATGCAGTATGCCCAGTGCTCGATCTCTTCGGTGTAACCGCGGCTGACCGGGCCCGAAGTCGCCGCGTTGGCGATGTTGGCCGCTTGCGTCGGAGCGCCGCTGGCCTGGGTATCCATCGTCGGACCGCCTTCTTTATCCTTGGCGACTTTGACGTTCGACGTGCCGCCGTTCTTGTACAGCATCACTTCCTTTTCGGTCTCGAGAACCAGGGTCCCCTTGGTGCCCATCACCACTTCGCCGTAACCGCCGAAGCCGTTGCCGTTGATCGAAGAGTAGGTGACGACGACCTTTTTGTTCGGATCCTGCTCATACGACGGAACGCCCGCTTCCTTGTTCGGGAAGTCGCGGAACTTGTCGTAGTAGCCGACTTCCTTGGCGTCGTAGCCCGGTCCAGGGAACTCGAACATGCAATAGACGTGATCGTCAGCGTCGCGATCGTACGGGAAGGTATGGCGACCGCCGGTGGCGTGGACCGTCAGCGGGTGAACCTTCTTGCCGTCCTTTTCCTTACGCAGCGAGCTGATGAAGATCGACGCGGCGTCCAACTGGTGGCTGCCGAGCTCGGCCATCAGACCGCCGCCGGTACGATCCCACA
This sequence comes from Blastopirellula sediminis, assembly GCF_020966755.1. NCBI lineage: Bacteria > Pseudomonadati > Planctomycetota > Planctomycetia > Pirellulales > Pirellulaceae > Blastopirellula > Blastopirellula sediminis. Next base: position 4,025,126 of record NZ_JAJKFT010000010.1, on the reverse strand, counting down.
ACCGCCAACGGCACAGCTCTTCCATCGCCGAGATCTTGCGACCGTCTGCCAATTCGAATTCTTTATAGCCGTAGTTTTCGGGCTTGATCTTGGCGTCTTCGTTCCAGGCCTTGTACTGTTCGTACATCGCCCAGTTCTTGGCCAGTTCAGCCGGGTCGCCCCCTTTGCCTTTCTCAGCGGCGGCCTTGAACTTGTTCATGTTGCTGAGAATCGTGTCGACCAACTTCCCTTGGGCGTCGACTTCGCCGCCGGGAAGGGGTTGGCACCAGCTGTCGCCGCCGGGCAAGTTGCCGCGGTGCCACTGAGCGCGAATGTGGTGAACTTCGCCCAAGAGGCCCCACTGCAGCAGATTGACGGCGTTGTCGTACAGCACGCTGTAGTGACGTTGGTGACCGGTCGCCAGATGCAAGCCGGCGCTATTGGCGGCGCGGCCCATCTCTTTGCACTGCGCGATGTTGTGGGCCATCAGCTTTTCGGTCAGGACGTGCTTCTTCGCCTTCAGCGCGTCCATCACGACCGGATGGTGCATGAACAGCGGCGTGGCGCAGATGACCCCTTCGATCGAATCGTCGGCGAGCAGATCTTGGTAGTTTTCGTAGACCTTCACGTGCTGACGAGCTTCGTCTTCGGTCTTCCAACCGTAGACGTTCATCAAGCCGCGACGAGCCGAGTAGGCCGCATCGCTCGAGTGGTCGCCGTGGAAGGCGCGGTGCACGTTGTAGGGGCGAATGTCGGAGATCGCGACGACCTGGACGTAGTCCGGGTTCAGCGCGCCGATCAGCACGCTTCCTTCGTCGCCGGTGCCGATCACGCCGATGCGAACCGGGTTTTCGACCTTGCTATAGCCGAAGTACATAGCGCCCAAACCACCGCCTGAAACGGCGCCGGCGGCGATCACACCCTTCAGGAAGTCACGGCGATTCACGCCGACCGCTTCTGCGAAATTCTCTTTACCCGCCTTTTTGGCGTCAGGCTTCAGGTTCATATTTACTCCCCTTCGTTTGGAGATGTGGCTTGCGCGCAACACCGGCGGCACATCGCGCCGAGAATAAAATCGAGTCCGGCGAATTTTCCTGCGCCGATAGCGGCCAACAGCAGCAGGGCGGTGAATTCCACCGATTGGTAGTAGACCGGTTCGGCGCCGTAGGAGCCCGGGAACTGAGCGGCCATCACTTGCAACAGGAAGCCAGCGGCAGCTAACGCCGCAATCCGGGTAAATAGGCCGAGGATGAGCAGAACGCCGCTACCGAATGTGACATAAGTTACTACGACGTCGATCCTTGATTGGTTCGGATCGGGCGCCGAAAAGGTCGACGTCGCGCCGGCGGCGCGGCCGAGTCGATTCAGGTCTTCGACATACTCGTCCTGCAATTGCTTAATGTCCTTGGTCCACTTCTGGAGCTTGCCGAACAGCTCTTTGTCTTTCTTATCCAGACGGTCGAGCTCGTACTGCAGGTCGTCGCTATCGGCCCGGGCGCGAGCCTTCGCCAACCGTTCGACTTCCAGGAAGTATTCCTTTCTGTCTTCGGCGATATCGTTCATATAGGAAGTGAGCCGCTGGGCGTAAATCTTGTACAGATTTCCGACTTTTTCTTGGCCTGCGGCGTCAAAGCCAAACTGAGCGTTGGCCTGTTTGCCGTAGTAATCCCACCAGCCAAGCACATAATCGCGATCCAGTCGCTTCCGGCCGTTGGGGTCGTCACTGAGGTTACGGAAGTAGTCGGCGAATGGTCCCTTGGCGTTTCGCAGAAAACCAGCCGAGGAGAACTCGCCCGATTTGATCTTCTTCGACCCTTCCATGAAGAAGTGCCAACCGATAACCAAGCGAAGCGCGACGATAATTACAATCGTCAGCATGCCAATTTGGGTCTTTGACGTAGTTATTGCTCGTACTCCCCTAGGAAGCTTATTGGCGGGATGGGCTAAGTGGAGGAAGGTCGCGATCAGTCTGCGGCGCCACGTTAGAGGTGCGTCGTGGGCGGTCGCCAAGAATTCAGAGCGATGCGATAGCTACTCATTATGACCAGAAGTCGACTATTCGCCAAGAACAGGCGTCTAATTGCGCGTATTTCTCCATTTTCAGCGTTATAAGAAGTGGGAAGCGCACCCCTGATTTCAACCGAGAAGCCGGCCGAGATTTAACGCCCGGAGGAGAGAAGGGTAGGGTGCGTCTGGACGCACCGAAATGGGAACCGTCTTGATCCCGGTGCGTCTAGACGCACCCTACACAGACACCACAAGCCCTCTACTCAAAAGGACTTACGCCGAAACCAATTCCGGCTCGATCACCTTCATGCTGCGCCAGCGACCGATCAAAAACCGGACAAAATGGGTCGCTCCCATGGTAAAGACCCAAAGGGTCAGCACGACCCAACAGCCATACAGTCCGCCGCCGGTTAGCAAAACGGCCGCTCCGCCGCCGACGAGCAGGATCGAAATCACGCAAGTCGCTACCATCACAAACCTTACGTCGCCGGCGCCTTTCAGCGCGCTGACAAAGACGACGTTCGTCGCGTCGAGCAAACAGAAGACCGCGACGAACTGCAGCAGAATGGTCACGGTCGCCAAGACCCCTTCCGGCTGAGCGACGACGCTGTGGTCGGTCCCTTTATGAAACGTCAGAAACAGATCGGGCAGGGTCAAAAAGATGATCCCCATCGTCCCGCCGTAGACCAGCGCGATCATGAAGCCCGACCAGGTGGCGTTGCTCGCGATACTTGGCTGGCCGGCGCCGATTTCTCTTCCGACCAAGGTCGAGACGGCGATTCCCAAGCCCACCAGCGGGACGAACGCAAAGCCGTTGATCGAGAAGGCGAGATTCGTCGCGGTCATCGCTTCCGAACCCAAACGCCCCATCATCAACAGGAAGAAGGTAAGGGCCGAAACTTCCAGCGCCAGTTGCACGCCGCTCGCCGAACCGTACCGCAGCAACCGCCGCATCACGCTCCAGTCCCAAAGCCGCGCTTCGCCAAAACCATACTCGCGCCAATTGGCCGGCAGCACGATCAGCCCGCCGTAGAGTACGACCTTCGCCCACTGACTGATGACGGTCGCCCACGCCGCGCCGGCGATTCCGTCCGGCACGAACGAGACGTACCCGAAGATGAAAAAGTAGTCGAGGACCATGTTGACCAGGCAGGAACTACTGTCGACCGCCATCACGATTCCGTTCTTCTGCCGCCCGGAGAAAAACGCCGACATCGCGTTGGCGACGATCGATGCGCCGCCGCCAAAGGCCAACACCCAGAAATAGACTCCTTCCAGACGGGCGACTTCCGGATCGACCGTACTGACGTGAAAGGCGTAATTCGCGGGAATTGCGGCCAAAAAGAAGAAGGGAGCGACGAAGCAGCCCCAAAGGATTCCCTGGACGACGATCGGCCCGATTCGCCGATGTTCGCCGGCGCCATTGTATTGGGAGACGAAGGTATTAACATACGACGCCACGCCGATCGGAAAGCAGAGTATCGAGAAGTGGAGCATCCCCGCCGGCAATGACGCGGCCATCGCTTCCTTCGAATGCCAGAAGAGAAACATCCGGTCGATGAAGTTGGTCAGCGACCAGGAAGCGGTCGAGATCACCAGCGGCAGCGCGACGATCAATACTTCGCGAATTCCGCAGCGCCGACGCCACCAAGAGGCGTTTTCCGAGAGCAGGTGAGGCGTTGCGTCCATTGCGGGGTCTTTAGAAGGATTGGTTCTAATCGGTTCCCCCAGGACATCGCGGTCGCCGATAGGTTCGCCAATCGGTTGAATTATATCGCAAGCGAAGGAAAACCGGTCTCACGCAGATTCGCACCGCCGGGTACGATAGAAAAATTACGAAGAAGTTTTTGTGAACTAGCCCCATGAATATCGTTCTTTGTTATCAAACCGTCCCGGCTCATCTAGAGCAGATTCGGGAAGCCGCCGGCGATTGGAACGTGATTGACGCCGGCCAAGAGGGGATCGCCGAAGCGCTGCCGCAGGCCGACATTTACTGCGGTCACGCCAAGGTTCCGGTTCCCTGGGCTGAAACGGTTGCGCAGGGGCGTCTGCAGTGGATTCAGTCGTCGGCCGCCGGGATGGATCACTGTCTGGTTCCGGAAGTGATTGCATCGGAAATTCCGGTTACGAGCGCCTCGGGGTTGTTCGCCAACCAGGTGGCCGAGCAGACGATGGCGCTGCTCTTGGGAGTGGTTCGTTCGCTTCCAACCTTTTTCCGAGCCCAGTTGAAAAAAGAATACATCCGCCGACCGACGGGGGACCTGCACGGCAAAACGGTCGGCATTGTCGGTCTCGGCGGAAATGGGCGGCGATTGGCCGAAATCCTGGTCCCGTTTCAAAATCGCATCATCGCGACCGACTACTGTCCGTACGACAAACCAGAGTGCGTTGATGAGTTGTGGCCGGCCGACCGCCTGAATGACCTGTTGGCCCAGTCGGACGTCGTAATCCTCGCCTTGCCGCTCAACGACGAAACTCGGTATCTATTTGATACAGATCAATTTGCAGCGATGAAAACGGGCGCTATCTTTATTAATGTGGCCCGCGGACAAGTTGTTCGCGAGTCCGCATTGATCCACGCTCTGGAGTCGAAACATCTATCCGCGGCAGGAGTCGACGTCGCCGAAGTCGAGCCCTTGCCCCCCGATAGTCCGCTCTGGGATTTTGACAATGTGATTATTACGCCGCATGTCGGCGCCCAAGGCCGCACTCGAAACGATGACGTCACCGACTTGTTCTGCGAAAACCTCCGTCGTTTTCGCGCCGGCGAGCCGCTGATCAACGTGGTCGACAAACGCCTTGGGTTCCCACTGCGTCCCGCTCCCCGCTGAGATTGCCCTTGATAGGGATGATCCCTACGGCTTGCCCCCCCATCAGGCCGCAGGATATTCATCTAGACGCTTTCCCATCATGCTTCTTAAGATGACTCGGTCCTAGTAATGGCAGACTTCGAATACCCCCTCGGTGATGATAAGGCCCAGCCGATGCTCACCACGACGCGCCATGACCTGCATCCCACGCTGACCTTCAGCGAGGGGAAGACCTTCAAATGTCCTGAGGATCTGCTGCGGCGCTACGACGAGCTCGTTCACGCCAAGCGATCGAGCTGGACGGAACACTATAAACTGCGCCGCCTGTTGGGCTGCGGCGGCCAGGGAATGGTCTTTTTGACCGAACGCCGCGGAGCGGACGATTTTACGATCCCGCTCGCCGTGAAGGTCTTCTCCCCCGAACGCTACGAGGGGATTCATACCTACGAAATCGCGATGAACCGCATCGCGCAGATCGCGTCGCGCGTCGCCCAGATTCAGCAGCACAACCTGCTGGAAGTCCATAACTTCCTCGATCGCCGCCGCATTCGCGTGATGGTGATGGAATGGGTCGACGGCTACGACTTGCAAGAGTTGCTCACCCCCGGCATGGTCGAGCGGATCCGTGATCGCGTTACGCAAAAGCGGTGGGAATACATCAACCAGGTGATCGTCACCAAGGGGCCCGATCAACCGCGCTTCAAGCCGGGCGTGGCCGTGGCGATCGTTCGGGATTGTCTGGCGGCGCTCGCCGCGCTGCATCGCGAAGGGATCGTCCATGGCGACGTAAAGCCGTCGAACTTGATGCTGAAGCGGACCGGAACGGCCAAGCTGATCGATATCGGTTCGGCCTTCATGATCGACGCGCCGCCGAAAGAACGGACCTGCACGCCGTCGTACGCCGCGCCGGAAGTGCTGGAAGGTAACGAAGCGTCGCCGCGCAGCGACCTGGCGAGCCTCGGTTACGTGCTGATCGAAATGTTAGCCGGGCGTTCCCTCTTCGCCGGGCTGAACAACTATCGCGATTTGCTCGAAGCGAAGCGGTTCCTCGCGCAGCGTCTGACCGACATCCTGCCGGAAGAAGTCGCCTGCAATGAATTGCTGATGACCTTCTGCCGCGGGCTGATCGCCCCCGATCCGATGCGTCGCTTCCCCACGGCCGAAGACGCCGAACATCGCAAAGGGGGCGCCGCCGCGTTCCATCGCCAACTGGTCAAAGGGGACCTGGCGAGCGAATACGAAAACGAAATCCGCCTCTGGGTCGAAGAGCTGCGCAGCCTCGACGAAGAAATGCAGGAACCGGAAGTGGACTAAGGGTTCGCTTCGCGGTCTCGTCTCACGTCATTTCCGGTTAGCCGCGGCAGCTCCGCTACCGGGGCCGACATCGTCGGCAAGAAGCAACACTCCGCGGCGTATCGAACAACGGCGAAATGATTTTCGTTGGAGCGTGCATGCCGCCCCTTTTTTATTTGCCGGGGATTGAGCTTCCTGCGGCTGCGCCGCCCTGGTAGCGGAGCTACCAGGGCTAACCAAGTTGGTTTACGTCTTCGCTTTCGGCGATGCTTTCTCTGCCGCCGGCTCGACCAACTGCACATCGCTCGGCGGGGTCCACTGATAGAGCCACGTCTCGGTCAGCGCCTGACCGTTGCAGCGCAGATACATTCGGATGTTGATCGGCTCCAAGCTGTTGTCGGTCGGCTTCAAGTCGAACATCGCTCGGTAGCCGCTGACGCCTTCGCCGTTCACTTCAATTAACGGCCGGGCCGACGTAATCTCGACCAGACCGCGTGACGCTTCGATCACCGGTTCGACCTGCGCGTCCGTTCCTAAGTGGCCGAAGTCGCCGCCGGCGAAATCAACCGCGAACCGCCACGAGAAATACTTCCGCGGCTGTCCCACAACGCCGCCGATTCCGGTTCGCGTGGCGCGAACGGTCGCTCCTTGCGGCGTGACCGGCGGCCGAGCGCCCCAATAGAGTTTGTAACCGAGCGACACTTCTTCGCCGCGCTGCGGCTTCTCGACCGGATTCCAGAAGGCGACGATGTTGTCGAACGTTTCGTCGACCGTCGGAATCTCGACCAGCATCACCGAGCCTTTCCCCCAACCCTGGCCGTCAGCGTCGTGCTTCGGTTCAACCCAGACGCTCGGGCGGCGATCGTAGAAGACGCCGTCATCCTGGTAGTGGTCGAAGTCATGATCGCGCTGCAAGAGACCAAAGCCGCGCGGGTTGTCGTCGAAGTACGAATTGACGCGAACGCCTTGCGGATTGACCAGCGGTCGCCAGATCCATTCGCCGCCGCCAGTCCACATTTGCAGACCGTCGGTGTCGTGAATCTCGGGCCGCCAATCGTTGGCCATCCGCTGATCGTTCTCACCGTACTGATACATGCTGGTCAGCGGTGCGATGCCGAGCCGCGCAATCTCTTTCCGCGGATAGAGGGCGGCGTCGATGTCCATCACGAACGTATCGCCTGGCGTGAGCAGAAAGCGATAGGCGCCGCTGACGCTGGGCGAATCGAGCAAGCCGTAGACGGTCACCGTCGACGAGTCTTTGCTCGGCCGCTCCAGGTAATAAGCGATGAAGTTCGGGAACTCTTCCGGGTATCCCATGCCGCAGTCGACCGCCAATCCGCGCGCCGATTGGCCATACTGCTTTTCGCCGCCGACCGCGCGGAAGTAACTGGCGCCTTGGAACGCGGCGACGTCCCGCATCCAGTCGGTATGAAAGTTCAAACGAAAGCCGGCGAAGCCGAGATCGGCCGGCAACGTCTCCGGCTTCACGCCGCTCTTGCCATAGTCGAACATCTCCAAGTCGTACGCCAACTCTTGTGCCTGGCCGTCGGCGACTTCAAACATCCGGACCGGCGTTTTGATCGTAAAGCCGAGATGAAAGAAGCGTGCCTGGAACCAGAGATCGTTGTCGCGCCAGAGCGATTGCTCATCGTCAAAACGGATCGCTTGCCAATGATCCCAATCGAGCTTGGCGATCGGTTCGGGAAGCGTATCGCGCGGCGGTATGTATTCGTTGCTCGCCAACTCGCGAGCCTGGTTCTTTAGGACTTCAAAGCTGAACTTATGCGGCTCTCCCAGCGGTTTGAGTCCCGCCTGGGCGGCACTGACGCTTAGCAGCGAGGCCCATGGAAAAGCGGTGGAGGCGAGCGCGGCGGCGGCGCCTTTCAACAATTCGCGGCGATGCATTTGCAAGGGATCCGTACAAGGCGGAAGGTTGGTGTGGGAAGGTCGAGCTGGCTAGAAATCGGCGATGGCAGTTTCCGAGAAGTTCGGCAACTTGCCCGATTGGTCGCTGGGATTGGCCAAGAATTCCCAGTGCGACTATCGCCGATCTTTCCCATAGCATATACGAGCCAAAGAAAAGTAAAGCTCGCTCGCTAGCAAAATTTTTCCCGAGAAAATTCCCTCGACACCTCGGAGAATCGCCGCCCCATTAAGTGGCGAAGAAGGGAAGTCACTACTTCCAACGGCGGATCTGAAGGGACGAATTAGACAGCGCTGATGGCGACTCGAGTCCGCTGGTCGTAGCTTTCGTCGGCAGCGCGCATCACTCGCAAAGCGCAGTCGACGTCATTGAGACAGCTGGTATTGCGGAGCAAGCTAGTGACGCTTCGGTGGAACAGACTGAGCATTTGCTCGCCGACCGGGCGCTCGTGATCGAGCGATTCCATGTGACGGCCCGCTTCGTCGAACCAGATGAGGGTCGAAGGAAGATCGACGAACGCGACGCCGTTGGCGCAGCAAACCTGCAGTGCGGCCGGAGGTCGGAACGACGAAGCTTCGGGCCAGCGATGCTGCAAATAACTACCAGCGCTGATCTGAGCGATCACGGGTGCGCCGCCGGTGGGAGATTCAAATTCGACGCTGAGCATCTCATAGTCGAGATTGTTGTCCGCATCTTTGCGGTGCTGCACGCCGAAGACCGTTTCCGGCTCGGTTCCCACCACGTAGCGACACCAGTCGACGAGTTCAGCGACATGGCGTTTGACGGGACGTTGGCCAAAACGATCGGCTTGGCCATTTTCGGGTTTGCGGATCCGTTCGTGGCAAAAAAGAAGCTGCGGAGCTCCTAATCGCGTGGCGATCAGCTCTTTCAGGCGAATCGTCGCCGGCGAATGACGCCGCGGAAACTCGGCCATGAACGCGATGCCGGCGCGATCGACCGAATCACGCAACGTCGCCGAGTTGGCGCCGGCGATTTCCAAGATCGACGTGCAGTAGAAGGCTTTTCCTTCTTCGCAGGCGGCGATCAGCGGCTCAACGCCGTGCCATTGCGGTCCGAGCATCAGGACCGCTTCAATCTCTGGCGCAGCGACCAGCTTACGAAACCCGTTGACCGCTCGCGCGCCGATTTGCCGCGCAGCGTTCTCCGCGCGAAGAGACACTTCGTCGCAGATCGATTCGACGTGAAAGCGATCGCCAAGAGCTAGGAGAGCAGGGCGATGGCGAGAATCCCATTCTGGCCCTAGCCCGATAACACCCACTCGCAGACGCATGTATCGGCCGTTTAGAATAAAACTAAAATGTTCCGCTGCTTAAGGATAGCGATTTCACGCAGTCAAGCAATGGTTCGGCGTTGGATGCACCCCGGAAGTGGGAATACGGCAAATACGCAATTTTTTCTAAAGAGAGCGATAGGGAAGTCCTTGCAGGTTGTAACGACTCAGGTAAACTGTGGCGTTAATCGTGACTTTGGAAGACCCAAACCCTCTGTCGCAGGAGCGCAGCACGGTTTCCCTACCTTGGGCATGGGAAAGATAGTCGTTCGTTCGCGGTTTTTTTGAAGGATCGCACCAGAATCGAGCGGCGCCAGGCGATTCGTCAGGTCTTTTTCGCCCCGCCGGTAAACAGCTTCATTACCGCTGCGTCATGTCGACTACGTACAAAGGACTTACCCATGCATGGCGTCGTTCTCGCCGTATTGCTGCAGGCTACCATGGCTGGTGGCGAACATGACTACAAGACTGCCTTTCAATCGGCGGACGAAACCGGCAAGCCGCTGCTAGTGCTGGTCGGAACCAACTGGTGCCCTGGCTGCGTGACGATGAAGCGTTCGGTCATGCCGTCGCTCCTTCGCAAAGGGAAACTGACCGGCGTCGCCTACGCCGAAGTTGACGCTGACTCGGACTCGGGTCTGGCCGGCAAGCTGATGCAGGGTGGTTCGATCCCGCAGTTGATTCTCTACCGCAAGACCAACACCGGCTGGCGTCGCTCGCTGCTGGTTGGCGCCCAGTCGGAAACGACGATCGAAACGCTGGTCGAACGCGCTGTCGAACAGCAAGCCGCCCTGAAGAAGGAAACGGCCGAACAAGCGGTCGTCACCGCTTCGCACGTCGAAGAAGCGGCCGCCGAGTAGTCGGCCCTTCGGAGTTGAAACGCGTGATTCGCGTTTCGGTCATCACCGCGGCTTTGAACGAACAAGCCAACATTCTAGCCGCGGTCCGTTCGGCCAAAGATGCCGGCGCCGACGAGATCATCGTCGTCGACGGCGGAAGCGCTGACGAAACGGTTCGCCTGGCGACCCATGCGGGCGCAACCGTCATTCATTCTCCCCCCGGTCGCGCGATTCAACAGAACGCAGGCGTCGCCGCATCCACCGGCGACGTCTTGCTGTTCTTACATGCCGATTGTCGCCTGTCGCCGCATTCGATCTCGGAGATTCGCAACCGCGAGCGCGACTTCACGTTCGGCGCGTTCCGGCAGAGGATCGACGCGACGTCGCTCATCTATCGTCTGGTCGAACGAGGGAACGATCTGCGGATTCGCTGGTTCGGCATGCCCTACGGAGATCAAGCGATCGCCGTCCGCCGCGACGCTTTTGAAGCGGCAGGTCGCTTCGCCGAAGTTCCGTTTCTGGAAGACTATCTCCTGTCGCAGACGCTGCGCAAACGCTATTGGCCGACGCTGCTGCGTGGTCCCGTTTACGCTTCCGCTCGGCGTTGGGAGAAGCGGGGAGTGATTCGCCAGACGCTGCTCAACTGGCGTCTGATCGCCGCCTATCACCGCGGCGTTCCGATTGAAGAGCTTGCAGCCCAATATCGACGGCATGATCAGAAGTAGCTGATCACCGTTCGCTCTTACAGACGCAAAAACGACATGCTGACGCTCATCAAGCGATCTTCCAGCATGACGGCGTCAGGGTCATTGTGTTCAAACGTCGCGCTGACGAATTCCAGTCCGCGGGCGAACGCCATGCGATAGCCTTCGCCGATGATCACCGACGGAACGGTGATTCCCTGGAAGGCCCACGGCGTTTTGGCGAGCTTCGACTTGATGCCGCCGCAAATGATGTTCGTGATTTCGCCGGCGCCGTCGACCACTTGCGACGTCAACTTGCCGAACTCGTCCTGCAGCAGACCTTCGACCGCTTTGATGACCATCCGTTCCGACATGTTGATGGTGATAAAGCCGGAGACCTTGCCATGGACGCCGATGATGCCGGTGACCAGCCCCTTTTCTCCCATCGGCACGCCGGCGACGCCGACGCAACGGGCGCTGGTATTGCACATCGTCAATGCGGCGGCGACCGATTCGACGACCGCTTGAGTCAGGACGGGATCGGTGCAGGTAAAGCCGGCCGAGGTGGTGATTTCCGCTGTCGCCATGATGGATCGTCGCTATTGTGGTTGCTTGGATTGTCGCCATGTCGCGACCAGCGTTGGCCGCACAATTCCGATGGAATTATTCGCCACAATTTAGCGAGAACGCCCAGAAATAGCTGCCAGCGTCGGTTTTCTAAAACGTCCGACGCACCCGAATCGGGACGAAACTTTTCAACCGGAACAATCGGAACGAGGCGGACCGCATATGGAGACTTATTGGCCTGACCAATCGTCATCTTCGGCGCAACCGGAACATACGAATTTCCGCAAGCGCCAACCGAATGAGCGACGTGCTAACGCTGGACGGCGTTCGGCCGGAGTTGATACCGGCGAATCTTGCGATCGAGCGTCGAGCGTTCGATGCCGAGAATGGCGGCCGTACGGCTCTTATTCCAGCCGGTCGACTCCAGCGTCAACTGGATGTGACGACGTTCGACTTCCGCCAGCGAAGCGGGTTCGTATTCGTCAGAGAGCGAGATGTTATCGGCCGTGTCGCCGGAGGTCGCGAGGTTCGAGAGCGCCAGATCTTCGACATCGATCCGCTCCCCTTGCGCGAGCACGACCGCACGTTCGATGACGTTCTTCAGTTCGCGCACGTTACCGGGCCAGCGATACTTTTTCATATGCTCGTACGCGGCCTGCGTGAATCCGAGCAATTTGCGGCCGGTCTCGGCGTTGTACTTTTCCAGGAAGTGGCTCGCCAATTCGACGATATCTTCCGGTCGTTTTCGCAGCGGAGGAGCGGTAATCTCAACCACGCGTAAACGGAAATAAAGGTCGCGGCGGAAGCGTCCCCGTTCTACCTCTTTTTCCAGATCGCGGTTGGTCGCGGCGATCACGCGGACGTCGACTTGCACCGGCTCGCTGCCACCGACCCGTTCAAACGGATGCCCTTCGAGGACGCGGAGGAACTTGGCCTGAATCGCCTCGCTCATCTCGCCCACTTCGTCGAGCATCAGCGTTCCCATGTGGGCCGCTTCAAATTTCCCCATCTTGCGATCGGTCGCGCCGGTAAACGCGCCCCGCTCGTGACCGAACAGTTCGCTTTCGAGCAGCGACTCCGAAAGAGCGGCGCAGTTCAAGCAAACGAACGGCCCTTTTTTCCGGGGGCTGGCGAAGTGCACCGCGCGTCCGACCAGTTCTTTGCCGACGCCGCTTTCGCCGCAGATCAGCACGGTTGCGCGACTCGGCGCGGCTCGCGCGATCTGTTGCTGCAGCGCCATGATCAAAGGACTGCGGCCGACGATCTGACTTTCGGCGCCCAGCTTCTTGCGCAGCTCGTCGATTTCGACCTGCGTTTGCGAGATCGTCTCGGTCAGCTCGAGCTGGCGGCCGAGATTCTTCAGGGCGAGCGCGACGTTGTCGGCGACCGCCAAGGTGAATTCGAGATCGTCCGGATCCGGAATTCGTCCCGCGTCGGTCGAATAGAGATGGATCACACCGATGGTGCGGCCATCTTGTCGGATCGGGGCGCACAACACGCTGGTCGCGTGGATATCCCCTTTGCTGTCGCGGATGCCAAACCGGCTATCGTCCATCACGTTGCGAGCCAGCACCGCTTCCCCTTCGCGCAACACGGTGTTGGCGAGGAAGCGGGAGACGCGGTGATATGACGGACCCTTGTCGGCGCGCGAAGCGATCAGTTCGAGATCTTTTTCGGTTGCAACTCCGCGATGGCTGCGCGGCAAGAGCAAGACGGCGCCGGCGTCGATGCTGGTGCACTCAAAGAGACCTTCGAGCGCCAAATTCGCGACCGCGGTGGTATCGGTCTGGTTGGCGAGATCGAACGCCAACTTGCAGAGCAGGGTCGCCGCTTTGCCGACCTTGGGAATCGTCGACGCGTCCCCTTTGTTCGACTCGGCTTTCAGAAACTTCGTTTCGCCGCGGCGGTGGGTGATCGTGGTCGGTTCGACGATGTCGAGGACATGCTCTTCGTCGATCGTCTGGAAGATCGACGGATCGTTCTCGGGTACGTCGTTGAAAAGGTGCGAACTGCTGCCGGAGTGGTCAGGGAAGGCGGTATTCAGGTCCTCGACGAAGGCCAACTGCATGCTGGCGATCCGAATGACCTGGCCGAAGTCGAGCTTCCAGTCCCCCCTAATGGGGTTTTCGCCGACGACCGTCCCGTTGCGGGAGTCGAGATCCCGCAGGATCCATTCCCCCTCAGAGAGGAAAATTTCGGCATGGTAACGGCTGCAACGATCATCCTTGATCACAATCTGGTTGGTCGGCGCACGCCCAATCGTTACCGTGTGCCCCGGTACGAGCCGAAAAACGTCGGTCCAGTTCGAACCTTCACGGATAATGAGAAAGGCAACCATCAGGTATTAAAACGGCATCCCTTGTCGTTTTTTGTGGTAAATCGCTATCAGTATTGAACTTAAGTCCTCTGACGAGGTCCTCGGCGGCACTGGGAGCGTAAGAATATTAAATTATAGGTAACGCTCTCGTCCAAGGACGAGGCGGCAATTACGGTTCGAATAATTCAAATCCGTAGAACTTGGGTAACTTAGCGGACGTTTTCTTGCAAACTCTGTAGACCGGAACTATCGTAAGTTTGTGTAGTTTCTTGCCCTCAAGCCGGTTTACGGCGCGGCGGGCTCCACGCTCTTCAGCTGCCTATCTGGGGTTTCTCCCGGAACCAATACGCAAGTCAGACGCTTAGGGTGCGCGTCATTTTCGCCAGCATCCCTCAGGAGTTTCGCAATGATTCGGACTGTGAGCCACCTTTCCACAAAATCCCTGCTACTGCTCGTTGTTGCGGCGTTAGCCTTGCCGACGTCGGCCATGGCTGGGCATCAGAACTTCCGATCCAACTCGGTCGGTGGTATCTCGATTGACGCCCAAGGGGTCGTGAGTCTTGCCAGCGTCGATTCGCAGCGGATGCTGCGAGCCGAGATGTTGAAAGCTCTGGAGAAGGCTCCCGGCGAATTGAACGCTCCGGTCCCGATGCGGAAAGTTTCGCTCCGCGGACTGAATGCGGCAATCAAAGACGCTCAAGAGAATAATTTAGGCGTTTTGCCTGACGAAGTGAAATACCTCGCCGGATTACAGCGTATCGAATATGTCTTCGTTTATCCGGAACAGAACGATATTGTTCTGGCCGGACCGGGCGAAGGCTGGACAGTTGACGAATACGGCACCGTCGTCGGCGTCACCACCGGTCGTCCGGTGTTGCTGCTGGAAGACCTGGTCGTCGCGCTGCAAACGGTCGAAAACGCTCGCAACGGCGGCATCACCTGCTCGATCGATCCGACCGAACAGGGACGCGTTAACTTCCACCAATACATGAAATCGGTCCGCCAGTTCTCGCCGGCTGCGGTGAAGGGGATCGAAGCTGCGATGGGCATGCAGGACGTCACCGTTCACGGCGTTCCGCAGACGAGCCACTTCGCTCGCGTGCTGGTCGGCGCCGACTACCGCATGAAGCGAATCGCCATGGGTCATGACAAGTCGGGCGTTCGCGGCCTGCCGAGCTTCGTCGACATCGCGTCGGTTCGCGCTCTGCAAGCGAACGCCGCTCCGCGTTGGTGGTTGGCCTGCAACTACGAACCGCTCGCCAAAAGCGAAGATGGTCTGGCCTGGCAACTGCGTGGTCCGGGCGTCAAAGCGATGACCGAAGACGAAATCATCACCGAAGACGGCAAGGTCGTGCAGACCGGTAAGGAAGGCGCCCTCGCCAAGAAGTGGGCCGACCTGATGACCGCTCAGTACGAAGAGCTGTCGGGCGAAGACAAGATCTTCGGCGAACTCCGCAACATCATGGACATGTGCGTCGTCGCCGCGTTGATCTCGAAAGAGAACATGCTGAAGAAGGCGAACATCGAACTGCCGATGCTCGGCGAAGCGACCAACTCGATGACGCAGCAAGAGTACTACGCTCCGAAGAACGTCCCCAGCATCGTCAGCGCCCTGAAGAAGGGGAACAACTGGGTTCTCACCGTCTCGGGCGGCGTCGACATCAACTCGTGGGCGGTCGCCGACAACAACGAAGCGGTCCCGACCATGGAGCCGCTGCGTGAACAAAACGCCAAGACCGGCGGCGCCACCTGGTGGTGGAACTAACGTTCGCCGCAGCGAATCGATTCAAAAAAGGCCGCGTTAACCACGCGGCCTTTTTTCATGCGCGGTCGTCAAACTTTGCGTCGCGTAGATTTACCCAGGAGACGGTGAGCCCTGCGGCGATCTCCGCGAACTGCGGATCGACGGCGCCGGCTGCGCTCCACGCGTGCGGCGTCTCTCCCGGCGGATCGCACGACTTCAACATCACCAGCGATTTCGCATTCCAGCTGACAGCCAGTTTCGCCGCGATCGAATCGCTGGTCAGCGTCCAGTCGAGCGTCTTCGCTCGGAGCGTCGGTTCGATCTCTTGCAGCCAATAGTCGACCACGTCCCAGACGCCGACGTACCGCGGCGGCAAGTTCCCCTCGGACGCCGACGCCAGGCAAAAGCGGAGTTGATCCAATTGCCCGATATAGTCGTGCGCCGGCAGCAAGCAGGAGAGGGCTCGCGCGGACTGCCGCATGCTCTGCAGCGCGAGATGATGCGAGAAGAGGGAAGGGAGCTGATGCACCGCGTCGAACTGGCGAACCGCATCGGCGAACATCCCGCCTCCGGCGAGCAATGCGGTCGGCTGCGGCGCCTGCTGAGCGAGCCACGCTTCCACCCGTCGCCCCAAGTCAGGCAAGTCGAAGAGGCTGCCGCCGAGCTTGACGACGCGGAGGTTCATAGCGGCGTTACCAGTTCTCTTCGGCGAAGACCGCCAAGGCGAACGCCGGGCCGCAGCGAGCCGCCCGATCGTTGATCAGGTCCGACAGGTAAATCCGCTGCGACGTGACGCCGGCCGCGTCGAGGATCGCTTCGGCCAGGAAGTCGCCGTGCCCGGAGATGACGACCAGTTCCGGAGCGAGGGACTTCGCGCTCATCGCATGTTCCCAGCGTGCGGCGGCGAACTTCACCTGCTTGCGAAAGAGCTCGCGGGCCATCTCGTTCACTTCGGTCCAGGTCAGCTCTTCGGCGTCAGCGCAAACCATGCGAGCCAGACGCGACTTGGCGAACTCACGCGTCGCGGGGCGACCGTCGGCCGTCTCATGATTCTCGGTCGCTTCGTCGATCTGTCCCATCACCAGGAAGATATCGAGCGACGTGGCGAACAACTCGGCCGCCAGCGGGCAATCGGCGCCGCGCAGCTTGACCGTCTGGGCCATGGCGCAGATTGGAGTCCGTTCGACGCCGGAATAGACGAGCTCGCCGGAGAGGAGCCGCTCCGGGTCGGTACGACCGACGTTGACCAGTTTGCCGTCGCGAATCGGCACGAAGTCGATCGTCGTCGAGCCAACGTCGACCACAGCGCCATCCCCTTTGAGCGGGAAGTGGCGGCAAGCGTAGCGTCCTAGCGCATGCCAGTTGGAAGCGGCCGCATCGAGCGGACGTTCGGCGGCGCCGGCGACGCTCGCCAGTTCGCCGGTCGTCAGATAGACCTTAATCTCGCTGTCGTCAAAGACGCTTTGCACCGCCGAGAGGATGAAGCGCACGCCTTCTTGCTTCGTCCCAAAGCAGTCGGCCAACTCGCCGGTCATCGTCAGCGCGACCCGCTGAAAGACCGGAGCGTGCTCCCGAATCTCTTTCAGGATCTCAGGCAAGTCGTCGCGGCGCTTCCACAGAGGAAACTCCATCGAATCGGCGTAGCCAGAGGCGTTGGCGAGTTTGATATTAGCGCCGCCAATGTCGAGAGCGAGTACCGGCATTCGTCGTTCACCGTAGACGTCGTCAAAGGTCTAATTCGTACTCCTCGCCGGAAAACTCAAGTCGAATCGCGTCTCCCGAGGCGAAGGCCAACATCGCGGCCGACAAGTTGCCGCGGCAGAGATGACGCAGTCCAAAGTACGAGGTCGTCAGACGAGGATTAATCTCAATGGCGAAATCATCGCCATCTTTCGCGCCCAGAATCATATCAACGCCGATATAACCCCGAAAAGGCGGTAGGGCCGTCGCTGCGCGTCGAGCGAGCGTCTGAGCGCGCTCCGCTAGATCGCCTGCAAGCGGCCAACATCCTCCACGATATTGAAATCCGTTGCCCGGATCAATTTTTTGGGTCCCCGGAGGGAGGCAAATGATCCGTTTTCCGTCCCCAAGTAGCGCGCAGCTCGCATGCAAACCTTCACAGAAGGTTTGAATAATAGCCTCGGAAGACCCGCCAAATTTTTCTGGAGATTCGTAGAAATCAATTTCCTGAGAGCCGGCTCCATCCCGAGGTTTTCGAACAAAACGTCGAGATTTGTCCACCGAAGCGGAGGAAAAGCGACCCTCCAGCCAGGTATCCGGCGTCGGAACTCCGGCGCGAGTCCACCGGCGATAGGTGTTCCATTTGTCGCCGGCGATCGCCGTGAAGTCGGAACCGGGGCTGATCAGGCGTGCTCGTCCCGCTTCGGCCCACAGGACCCGTTCCAAGAGCAGCGCGCCAAACTCCGGCGCGATCACCAACACCGCGTTCGCTTCATTGCAGGCGGTCGCGAACGCCGCTTTCTCCGCTTCGCTGGAGTCGATGACCGTCTCATCGCAGCCCACGTGCTCAAACGCCGGGAGTCGATGATCGCGGAACAGAGAAACGCTTACGCCGGCCTTTAAGAAATCGTCGACCACCGCCGACCGCATCAGAGTTCCCTCTTCCAGCAGCGAGCCGCTCGGCTCGGGAGCCCCTGGCATCGCATAGAGCCCGCCGGCGGTGATGAACTCGTACACGAAGACGCGAGTCACGGCTGGGCTTTCTGGGTTTCTAATCTTGAAATCGCGGCGAACCGTTTACGAAACGAACGGCGTCGCCAATGACTAAAAGATCCCCAACTGATCGCGGGCATCTTCTGTCATGCGATCCGGGGTCCACGGCGGTTCCATGACGATCTTCACTTCGACCTCTTTGACCCCTTCCATCTGGCTGACGAATTGCTTGGTTTGACCGATCAATTGCGGGCCGGCCGGGCAAGCGGGGCTGGTCATCGTCATTTCGATGAAGACGTTCGACTGGTCCGGTTCGTCGGCCGGCTGGACGTCGATCACATAGACCAGACCGAGATCGACGATGTTGACGAACAACTCGGGGTCGATCACTTTGCGGATTTCTTCGCGAACGGAATCTTCGCTAATCGCCATGCTTCGTTCTCCCTCGTTAACTGCGAAGCCGAACCCAAACGGCGCCGTCTTCGACTTTCACTTCATGGCAAACGGTAGGACGGGTCGCCGGCATCGACAGGGCGGCCCCGGTCCGAATGTCAAACTTGGCGCCATGCCGCGGGCAGGCGATCGTACAACCTTCTAAACGTCCTTCGCCCAGCGGACCATCATCATGCGTGCAGACGTCGTCGAGGCAAGAGAATTGCCCTTCGACATGAAACACGACGACGACCTGACCTTCAACCTCGAAGATCTGTTTGCCAGGGTCAGGAATCGCATCAACCGATGCGACGCGGACAAAATCGGCCATCTTGGTTCCGCGCCTTTCTTTATTCGTATTCGCGAACGCGGACCGCGATCGCTTTGCCGAGCGCTTCTCGCACGCTTTCGACCGGAATGCGATCGAAGACCTGCTGGAAGAAGCCGATCACGATGGCGCGAATCGCTTCGTTCCGCGTGAAGCCGCGGCACTGGGCGTAGAAGATCTGCTCTTCGTCAACGCGACCAGTCGTGGCGCCGTGCGTGCAGCGAACGTCGTCCGCTTCGATTTCCAAACCAGGGATCGAGTCGGCGCGGCAATGTTCGGTCAGCAGCAGGTTATCGTTGCGCTGATAACCGTCGGTCTTCTGAGCGCCTTCGTCGACTTTGATCATCCCGCGCCAAACGGTGCGGGAGCGATCTTGCAGGGCCGCCTTGTACAGGAAGTTGCTGCGGCAGTGGGGAGCTTCGTGATGCTGCAGCGTGTGATACGAGAGGTGCTGACGACCTTCGGTGAACATCACGCCGTTCACTTCGCACTCGGCGCCTTCGCCGACCAGGCCGACGTGCTGATTGACCTTCGAGAGCTTGCTGCCGAGGGCGCCAATCGTCCACTGGATGTGGGCGTCGCGATCGACGCAGCCCTTTTGGTGAGCGAAGTGCCAGACGCCGCTTCCCCAGTTCTGCAGGTTTACGTAGCGGAGGCGAGCCCGCGGATGGACGAACAGCTCGATGGCGCCGCAGTGGAGGCCAGGGGCGTTGTGATCAACGCTGGCCGTCTCGTTCAGCATGGTCGCTTCGGCGCCTTCTTCCAGGATCACCAGCGTGTGTCCCAGATCGACGCCGCCGGCGCCCAGCAGCGACAACGCGTGCAGCGGCTTCTTCACCACCACGCCGCGCGGCACGTACAGGACTTGCCCGGTCGTGAAGAAGGCGGCGTGCAAGGCCGAGAACTTGTCGAAATGAGGATCAACCGCGTTTGCGAAATGTTCGCGGATCACTTCGCCATGTGAGGCCAAGACTTCGGCGAAGCTGCCGAAGACGACTCCTTGCGCTTTCAGCTCGTCGCTCAATTCCGAGACGATCGTGCGGCTGTTGTACGAAACGATGCGACCGCCAAGATCGACCCCTTCGGTCAGCAGACCTTCCGGCAGATTGGCCGGAACTTCGGTCAGTTCGGCCGGCGGCTCGAAGTTGTCGAGATGGAACGTGCGGATATCGGTCCGCATCCATTCTTCTTCTTTCCGCGACGGCAACGCTTTTTCGCAGAAGGTTTCAAAGGCGGCGCGGCGGAGATCGACCAACCACTCCGGCTCTTGTCGTTTGGCGATCAATTCGTCCAGCGCGGCGGCGCTAAACTTGGCGGAATCAGTCACGGCAGTGACGCCCATCGTCATAACTCTATTGCGGTAATGTCTCAGTTAGAAAACAGTTTCGGCCGGACCCAGGGCAGCGGACCCGGCCGAACTGCGATTATTTGCAAAGATCGATGCGGACTAGCCGACCGAACCTTCCATCTGCAATTCGATCAGGCGGTTCAGTTCGACGGCGTATTCCATCGGCAGCTCTTTGACGAGCGGTTCGATGAAACCATTGACGATCATGGTGCTCGCTTCCGATTCGGTCAGACCGCGGCTCATCAGGTAGAAGAGCTGCTCTTCGCCGATGCGGGAAACGCTCGCTTCGTGGCCGATCGAGACGTCCGGTTCGGCGATCTCGATGTAGGGATAGGTGTCGGTGCGGCTTTCGGGATCGAGGATCAGCGCGTCGCAGACGACGCTGCACTTCGAGTTCTTGGCGCCTTCTTCGACCTTCACCAGACCGCGATAGCTGCCGCGGCCCCCATCCTTCGAGATCGACTTCGAGACGATCTGTCCGGTGGTGTTCGGTGCGCAGTGAACCAGCTTGGCGCCGGTGTCTTGGTGCTGGCCCTTGCCGGCGAACGCGATCGACAGGATCTCGCCGCGAGCCCCCGGCTCCATCATGTAGACGGCCGGGTACTTCATCGTCAGGTGACTTCCCAGGTTGCCGTCGACCCATTCCATGGTCGCGTCCTGATAAGCGAGAGCTCGCTTGGTCACCAGGTTGTAGATGTTGTTGGCCCAGTTCTGGATCGTCGAATAACGACAACGCGAACCCTTCTTGCAGATCACTTCGACCACGGCCGAGTGGAGGCTTTCGGTCGAGTACATCGGGGCGGTGCACCCTTCGACGTAGTGAACCTGGGCGCCTTCGTCGACGATGATCAACGTCCGCTCAAACTGGCCCATGCTTTCGGCGTTG
Source organism: Blastopirellula sediminis (assembly GCF_020966755.1). Classification (NCBI taxonomy): domain Bacteria; kingdom Pseudomonadati; phylum Planctomycetota; class Planctomycetia; order Pirellulales; family Pirellulaceae; genus Blastopirellula; species Blastopirellula sediminis. The sequence continues at coordinate 4,004,005 of NZ_JAJKFT010000010.1, read as the reverse complement.
ATGCGGAAGTAGGCCTGCAGCGGGAAGTCGATCTTCACTCCTTTTGGAATGTAGATGAACGAACCGCCCGACCAGACGGCCGAGTTGAGAGCGGCGAACTTGTTGTCGTCCGGCGGGATGATCTTGCCGAAGTATTCGCGAAGGAGTTCAGGATGTTCGCGAACGGCGGTGTCGGTGTCGGTGAAGAGCACGCCCTTTTTGGCGAGGTCTTCCTGCAGCGAACCGTAAACCACTTCGCTCTCGAACTGCGCCTTGACGCCGGCCAGGAACTTCCGTTCCGCTTCCGGAATGCCGAGACGCTCGAACGTGTCTTTGATTTCTTCCGGAACGTCATCCCAAGTGCGACCCTGGTGATCGGTCGGCTTCAGGTAGTAGTAGATGTCCTGGAAGTTGATATTGATGTCGCCGCCCCATTTGGGCATCGGCTTCGAATTGAAGATCTCCAGCGAATCCAAGCGGAACTTTCGCATCCAATCAGGCTCGTTCTTGATGTCCGAGATCTGATTGACCACTTCGGCGTCGATACCTTTGCGGGCCTTGAAGACGCCGGCGGTTTCGGTGCGGAAGTCGTACTTGTTGATCTCGCCGACCGGAGATTCAATCGCGTCAGACGTAATATCAGTCGCCATTAGCTTGCTCTATTTCTTTTCTGGAAGTCGCAAATGCCTAGGGGGAAACGAAGACGGCCTCGTTAGCCGGCGACTTGCGTTTCTTCTTCATTCATCGTTTGTTCCATCGCGGCGGCGTCCGGATACGCATTGCGAATCCGATCGTAACCGTGGGAGTGGAGTTCCTTCGCCAGCTCAACGCCGCCGGTTTCGACGATGCGTCCGCCCAGCATCACGTGGGCGAAGTCCGGCGGATTGTGTTCCAGCAGCTTGTCATGGTGGGTGATGATCAACAGGCCCATTTCGGCGCCGCCGATTTCGGCGATGCTCTGGCTGGCCAGGCGGACGGCGTCGGCGTCCAGACCGCTGTCGGTTTCGTCCAGGATGGCGAACTTCGGCTGCAGCATCGCGAGCTGCAGAATCTCGGCCCGCTTCATTTCGCCGCCGGAAAAACCGTCGTTGACGTAGCGGCGAGCGAAGTCGAGATCCATGTGCAACTGCTGCATCTTGGTCTTCATTTCCTGGCGGAATTCCCGCATCGGAATCAGCTCTTCGCCTTCTTTACGTTCGGGATTGCGAACGTTGGTGGTCGCATGACGGAGGAAGTCGGCCAGCTTGACGCCGGGGATCGACATCGGGCGTTGGAAGGCCATGAACAGCCCGGCGCGGGCCCGTTCGTCCGCTTCCATTTCGAGCACGTTCTCGTCGTTGAGCCAGATCGCGCCTTCGGTCACTTCGTACTTGGGGTGTCCCATGATCGCGTAGCCGAGGGTGCTCTTGCCGGACCCGTTCGGTCCCATCAGAGCGTGCGTCTCTCCACGACGAATCGTGAGGTTGACGCCGGTGAGAATCGGCTTGCCTTCCACGGCGACATGCAGGTTTTCAATCTTTAAAACGTCGGTCATGCTCGTCTCAATCAATCCCAATAACGCTTCTACCGGGGGTGGCGAAGCAGCGAAACTTCTTTTCCGCCAACCTTTGCGGTTAGGCTTTCGTAATCTTCTGGTGATCGGTCAGGGGAGTTTCGGCGCCCGGGGCGTCGACCCATCCGCTGTGGTGCGGAATCGGCAACTCGTCTTCGACGCGTACGCCGTTTCGCTTGTTGATTCGTTTTCCTTTGATCTTGTCCTGGATCCGCATCAGCCCTTCGAGCAGCGCTTCGGGCCGCGGCGGACAGCCCGGCACGTACACGTCGACCGGAACGACCAGGTCCACGCCTTTGACGACGTGGTAGCCGTACTTGAAGTAAGGTCCGCCGCCGACGGTGCAAGCGCCCATCGCGATGACGTACTTCGGATCCGGCATCATGTTGTAAAGGCGACGGACGCGACTCGCCATTTTGTAAGTCACGGTTCCGGCGACGATCATCAGGTCCGCTTGTCGCGGGGTCGCACGAAACGCCCCGGCGCCAAACCGATCCATGTCGTAACGACTGGCGCCGGCCGCCATCATCTCAATCGCACAACAAGCCAGGCCGAACGTCATCGGCCAAATGCTCGATTGCTGCGCCCAGTTGATCGCTTGCTCCAGCGTCGTAAAGACGACGTTTTCTTCAAAGCGACCTTCAATCCAAGGCTTTGTCATCACCACGCTCCGTCTGCAGGATCAGGCTTTATCCGCAGCTAGCGGACACGCCCAACATCCTACACCGTACCGCCCATAATCGTCAGGGCTTAACTGCAGTTCCGGGCCACGCTTACGACAACTCAAATTTGCAACATGGGTCGCCGTTCAGACGACATTCACCCAGCCGGACGTCGTTGCCCAAGAGCTCACCGAACATGATCCTCTCCATCGCACAGACGGACTGATCGATTTCGGCCAAACCGGGGTAGGGACAGGCCAGGACGTTCAGCACGGGGAGTTCTCCCTCGTGCGTTTCTACTTGTATGGGGATGCGCCGCTCGCCGAAGATCGCGGCGATCTTTTGCAGCTTTTCTTCCAGCTCGACCCCTTCCAGCTCTTCCGCATATTGGGCGACCAGGCGTTCCGAAATCCGCTGCAACAGCCCGCGGCGAACGTCCGGATCCTTGATGGACCGAACTTCCTGCCAAAGAGCAACTGCCAGATCGGCGAAATTGCCGCCCCCCTTACGCTTTCCCTTTTCGGTCAAACGGTAGTGGTGGATCGGCCGGCCGCGACCGGACTTTTCGGCAAAACGCTCAATATAACCCTGTGCCATCAAACGATTTAGGCGTTGACGCACGGCGGTCGCGGTCACTTCCAGCTCGCTGGCCAACTCCGCGATCGTCATATGGGGGGCCTGACGAAGCAGATCCAAGAGGACGATGTCCGACGGAACGACTTCCTGCGTCCAATACGGATCGCTGGCAGGGTGTTTTCCCTGCTCGGAGTGCGTCGGGGTGTACTCTTGATCTGTCATTAACTTGATTCCTCTGTAGGCTATCTTATTGATTATCGCATTTTTGACAACCATATGTTTGAAAATTCGCGGGGAGCCCCACCCAACGACGTAACCGGTTGACAGACAATTAGTTAAAATGGTAGAACCACGACGCCCACACCCCTCATGCGCTGAATCCCCCTATCACTAACGGCCAATTCGCCGCCAATCACGAAGGACTCTTCGGGCATGTTTCGCGCGCCACTCTCCCTGTGCGTAATCGCTTGCGCTGCAATCGCTTTCTCGACGATCGCTAGCTTCGCTCAAGACCAACCAAAAAAGCCGGCCGCCGAAGAGAAGATCGCGGAGAAGATCCCCGACTCGGCACCGGAACTCTCCTACGCTGACGTTCCGGAAGAGCAGACGACCGCCGAGCGCGTGAACGGCCAGATCAACTCGGTCTTCGAACCGGGGGTCGAGATGGCGGCCAGCGTGCTGATGCGGCCGGTCTACTGGACCACGCAGAAGTACGTGCAGTTCGATCACGTCGTCCACTACACGCGACCGATCGAAGAGCCGGAACTGCCGTTTACGATCTACCAACCGGACGTCGCCGAGAAACCGGTCAACTTCCCGGACTCGCTGACGCTCGCCGAAGCCGACACCTGGAAAGCCCGCGGCAAGCTCCTCTCGGGCAACTCGAAACAGCCGTTCAGCCTGGGCAAGCTTGGCGGTAAGAGCGTCGAAGTGGTCGCCATCAAAGTCGATACCACGACCAAGTACGTGCAGCAAACGCTCGCCGACGGCAAGGTCGTCTACAAAGAAGCAGGCGACATCCGCGGCTTGCTGAGTCAGGACGTGGCCGACTGGAAAACGCCGGAGCAGATTCAGGAGATGGCCGATCGTCATCTGCTGAAACTTGGCGGCGAAGCGGGGGAGCCCCCGTATATTCTGACCGAAAAAGTCGGCAATGCTCCGCTGGTGGTCGTTTGGCTGGCCGGGGGCGCGTTGTTCTTCACCATCTACTTCGGCTTCGTCAACTTCTGGGGCTTCCGCCATTCGATCGAAGTCGTCAGCGGCGCTTACGACGATCCTGATGAGCCGGGCGAAGTGACCCACTTCCAGGCGCTCGCATCGGCGCTCTCCGCGACGGTCGGTCTCGGTAACATCGCCGGCGTGACGATCGCGATGACGACCGGCGGCCCTGGCGCTTTCTTCTGGATGATGCTCTGCGGCTTCCTGGGGATGGCCAGTAAGTTCGCCGAATGTACGCTCGGCCAGATGTACCGCGAAGTGAAGCCGGACGGCACGATCCTCGGCGGTCCGATGCAGTATTTGCTGCGAGGCTTCGAAGAAATCGGCCTGAAACCGGTCGGCATCGTCTTCTCAGTCGTCTTCGCGGTCCTCTGCATTATGGCCAGTTTCGGCGGCGGCAACATGTTCCAGTCGAACCAGTCGGCCGACGCCGCGGTGCAATTGATCCAAGGCGCCAAGCAGGACAAAATTTCGGACCTGGCGATTGAAATCAGCGCCGCCGAAAAGGCCGAAGATTGGACGAAATTGGCGGAACTGCAGGAACAAAAGGCCGCCTTGCAAACCGAACTCAATCTCTTCGCCCAAAACTTCAAGATGGGCTTCGGCGTCGTCTTTGCGATCCTGGTCGCGCTAGTGATCATCGGCGGCATCAAGCGCATCGCCGCGGTCTCCAGCAAGATCGTGCCGATCATGTGCATCTCGTACGTCTTGATGTGCATCTACGTGATCCTGATGCACATCGGGGAAGTGCCGCACTTGTTCCAGAGCATCTTCACCGAAGCGTTCACACCGAAGGCGGCCCTGGGCGGGATCATCGGCGTTGCGATCATCGGCATCCAACGGGCCGCGTTCAGCAACGAGGCCGGCGTCGGCAGCGCCGCGATCGCCCATAGCGCCGCCAAGACCGATCAGCCGATTCGCGAAGGTCTGGTCGCACTGCTCGGACCGTTCATCGATACGATCGTCGTCTGCTCGATGACCGCGATGGTGATTCTGATTACCAACGCGTGGGATAACAAAGACTGGGTCGTCGACCAGGGACTGAAAGGCGCCGCGCTGACCTCCCAAGCCTTTGAGAAGGAAGTCTGGTGGTTCTCCTACATCCTCTCGATTTCGATTCTCCTCTTCGCCTACTCGACGATCATCTCGTGGAGCTACTACGGCGAACGTTGCTGGGAACGCTTGTTTGGCGCCGGCAGCACGATGGTTTACAAGGTGCTTTACGTCGGCTTCGTCTTTATCGGGGCCGTCGCCAATCTGGGAGCGGTGATCGACTTCTCCGACATGATGCTGTTGTCGATGGCGTTTCCCAACATTGTGGGGGTCATTCTCCTCTCGCCGAAAGTTCGCCGACATCTTTTTGAGTATTGGCGAAAATATAAGGCCGGAGAGTTCAAGAAATTCAAATAGCCAGCGAACACCCTCTAGGAATGAGAACCATTTTTTCCAGAGGGATCGTCCATGTGCTGTCGTAACTCCAATTCAGCCAAACCGTTGCGTCCCCCGGTCAACGCGCTGGGGATCTGGGGCTTTTTCGTTTCGCTGTTTGGGTTGGTCTTCACCCTCGGGCTGCTGAGTCCGATCGGATTGATCCTCAGCCTCCTGGCGATGTTTCATCCGCGCCGCGGCTTTGCGGTCGCCGGCTTCGTAGTCGGCATGGTGGGAACCGCATTGATCGCGGCCATTGTCGGTACGGCGGCGGTGGCGACCGAAACGTATCATCACTACGCCCACGAAGTGCCGCAGATCGAGCAAACGCTGGCTCGACTCGACGACGCGATCGTCGTGATTGAAACCGATCGTCGCGAAAAAGGGGAGCTCCCCGAAGGGGTCGACGGCAACAAGCTGGTCCTGCCGATCACCGACGCGTGGCAACAATCGGTCCGCTACGAACCGGAAGACTCCGGCATCGACTACGCCGTCCGCAGCGCCGGGCCCGACATGAAGTTCGACACCGCGGACGACCTGCGGATGGTTCCGACCGCTCACTAAAGACGCAACACTAACCCGAGGCGCGAGCCGAGGGAATGCGTTTGGCTAAATAACGAATGTCGAAACCAGAATGACGAACGAATGTGATTTCGTCATTCGAGCTTCGGCATTCATCATTTCTGGGATGACCGAATTCCCTCGGCTCGCGCCTCGGGCTACGATGGCTTTTCGCGTTGTTCTACACTTCAATCTCGCGCCAACCGCCATGGAGATAACGCACGGTCATCAGCAGCGCCCGGACGACGACGTCGAAGACCATCACCCACCACGCGCCGACGATTCCGTAACCCAGGCCAGGAACGTCGCCGATGATCGGTAGCGGGATGACGTCAAGCGCAACGATGTAAACGCCGGGGATGCGGATCCCCAATTGCCCGATCATCGTGATCATAAACGGGAACCGGGTATCTCCCGCGCCACGCAAAGCGCCAGCCAAAATCGCCAACACCGCCATGAACGGCGTCGAAAAGGCGACGATCTTCAGCAGCCGCACCGTCAGCTCGGCGGTCTCCGCATTCGTACTCCCAGGCTCAACCTTCCCCAGATAGAGCCACGTTAGTATATCGCCGCCGAAATAGAGGAAGACGCCGTAAGCGGTTACTAGCGCCGCGCCGGCCGCCAATGAATGCATCGTGGCGCGAAACGCTCGCGCGGGATCTTTGGCGCCGAGAAACTGCCCCGTCATGGTCGACGCGGCGACCGCGAACGCGCCGGCGCCGAGATAGCTCGGACCTTCGCACCGCACCCCCAGTCCATGCGCCGCGGCAGTCAGCGTTCCCATGCTGTTGATGATTCCCAGGTACCAGAGATGGCAACTGAGCGTCAGGGCGTCGTTGGCGCCGCTCGGCAGTCCAACGCGGATCAGCCGCCAGATCATCTTCCAATCGGGACGCAGCCAGCGCAGATGCATCTTCATTCCGGCACGACCGCCGATCAGCAGCAGCAGGATCAAACACCCGCCGACGATATGGGCCGCGGCGGTTCCGATCGCAATGCCGGCCCAGCCCAGCTGCGGCGCTGGTCCCCAACCAAACGCCAGCGTCGTGCTGACCGCGACGTTGATCAGGTTGACGATCGTCATCACGCCGAGCCCGCTCACCGTATCTCCGGCACCATGCAGACACGCGGTGCCGATCGCGATGATCATTAGAAAGGGGAGGGAAGGGGCGATAATCTGCAGGTACTGGACCGCCAAGCGAGCCGCGTCCGCTTCCAATTGCATAATCGAGACGAAGCCGCTCGCGCCGAAGTAGAGAGCCGCCGTGCCGATCACCGCCGCAAATGCGCCCGCGACCAGCGCTTGATTGGCGGCCAGCGCTGCGTCTTCCGTTTCTCCGGCGCCGATCAGCCGTGCGATCACCGCCGTCGCACCGACGCCGACCGACGCGAAAATCGTGAAGGTCATCCACATCGCGTAGGCCATCAGCCCGACCGCCGCCAGACCGGGCGTCTTCAAGTCGTCCGGCAGCGCATGCCCGGCCAGGTAGGTGTCGACCATCCCAACTAGAAACTCAAGCGACTGCTCCGCCAACACCGGCACCGCAAGTCGCAACATCGGGCGAAATTCGCCGCTGGCGCGAACAAGATGCGTCGACAATTCCCGGCTCCACTCAGAGCGTCAAACGCCGCTAGTCGGCGGCGTTCGACCGTCGGACTAAGGCGACTTTTCCAGATAGGTATAGCCGCGGAGACCTTGCTCGTAGTACTGCATGATCGCGCCCGCTTCCTTGTGCTCCAGGTCTCCCTTGCGGGTCATCTCTTCCACCGAAGACTGCATCTTGTCGACCAGCTCGCGTTCGGTGAACTGGACGTACTTCAGCACTTCGGTGACGGTATCCCCTTTGATGATGTGCGAGAAATGAGGCTGCCCATTTTCGCCCAGTTCGACGTGCACGGTGTTCGTGTCGCCAAACAGGTTATGCAAGTCGCCGAGGATTTCCTGATAGGCGCCAACCAGGAACGCTCCCAGGATGTACTGCCCGCCGTTCAGCTTGTGCAGCGGCAACGCCCGCTTAACGTTCCGCAAATCGATGAACGAGTCGATCTTGCCGTCCGAGTCGCAGGTAATATCGCCGATCACTCCCAAACGCTGCGGCTCTTCGTCCAAGCGATGAATCGGCATCACCGGGAACAATTGGCCGATCGCCCAGCTGTCAGGCATCGACTGGAAAAGGGAGAAGTTGCCGAAGTAGGTGTCGCTGAGCAGCCGATCCAAGCCGTCCAGATCTTCCGGCACGTTCGACAAGCTCTTGGTCAACGTACGGATCTTGGCGCACAAGCTCCAGTAGATCGTTTCGGCGATGCTCCGCTGTTCGAGCGTCATATTGCCGTTGCTGAACATGTTCAACGACGTGTCGAGCGCCATTTGGGCGTCGTGGAAGCTTTCCAGCACCGTCCGCTGCGAAACGTTTTGATGCGCTTCGTACAGATCGCGGAGGGGCGCCGGAGCGTCATCCGGCAGCGGATCAATCTGATCGCCGCTCACTTGCTCAGCGACGCCGAGGACCTCAAAAATCAGCATGCTGTGGAACGCGACGATCGCACGACCGCTTTCCGACAGCAAATGCGGATGGGCCACCCCGGCCGCATCGCAAATCCCCTGGACGTGCGAAACGACGTCGCGAGCGTATTCTTCGATCGAGTAGTTCATGCTCGACTCGAAGTCGGTCTGCGAACCGTCGTAGTCGACCCCCAAACCGCCGCCGACGTCCAAGTAGCACAAACCGGCGCCGCGACGGACCAGGTCGACGTAAATGCGGGCCGATTCGACCAGCGCCGACTTCACGTGGCGAATGTTGCTGACCTGGCTCCCCTGATGGTAGTGGAGCAGCTTGAAGCAATCTTCCATGCCGCGCGATTTCAGCTCTTCCAGGCCTTTCAGCACTTCGGTCACGGTCAGGCCGAACTTGCTGCGGTAACCGCCTGAGGCGGACCACTTGCCGGCGCCGCGGGAAGCGAGCTTTACCCGCATCCCGATCTGCGGGCGAACGCCGATCTTTTCGGCGTATTCGAGAATCAGCATCAGTTCGCTGTACTTCTCGACCACCGGGATGATGTTGCGGCCGATCTTCGTCGCGTACATCGCGATTTCGATGTACTCGGCGTCTTTGAAGCCGTTGCAGATGATCGGGGTGTCGTTGTCGGTCAGCGCGATCACGGCCAGCAGTTCCGGCTTGCTGCCGGCTTCCAGGCCAAACCCATGCTTGCGGCCGAACTGCAGAACTTCTTCCACCACCTGACGCTGCTGGTTCACCTTGATCGGGTAAACGCAGGCGTACTTGTTTTGATAGCCGTACTCGCGGATCGCCACGTCAAAGACGTCGCGGATCTCTTTCAGGCGGTTTTCCAGGATCCCGCTAAAGCGAACCAGGATCGGCAGATCGAGCCCGCGCTGTTCCAGGCGACTCACGATCGATTCCAACTCGACCGAGACCTCGGGATCGCGGTTGGGGTGGACGGCCAACTTGCCGTTTTCGGTGATGGAGAAGAATCCCTTGCCCCAGCGCGCAACTTCGTACAGTTCGCGTGAGTCGGACACGGTCCATCGATTGCCTGCCTCTGTGAGCATCGCTAACCTTAGATTGGAAATGTCAAAGGCGGAACGCCTGCCTCCAGGCGTTACGGGTGGGAAAAAGCCAATGCCGTGTATTCTACGGCATTTGGCGCCAGTTGCGAAAGGAAGCATCCCCGATGAAACCGGAGTTAACCTGGCTGGCCAGCAGTTCCGCCAGTTTTCTGCATGTGGCCGAACTTCTCCGCCGGGGCGAGACGATCAACGACCCAGCCCTCGCCCAAGCGGCCGCTGAGCCGCTCGCACTGCTCACCGCCGACCTGGAAACCTCGGGAATGGATGTTCGCCGTTTTTGGCGTCACGTGGTCCCTTTGGCGGCCGGAATTGAGAACGAAAAGGAGCTGGTCGAGGTCGTTATTCGGAAAATTGGGGGCGGCGGAGGCCCCGAAGACAGCTCCCGCGTCTCCGGCCGAATCCGCGATCTGAAGCTGGCGATGCGTACCGCCAAACCGAATCTGACCGACGAACTGACCCAGCGCGGCGGCCCGATCCGCGAACATTGGGAAGCCCGCGGTCCGGGACTTTTGCGGTATTTTGGGTTCCTGACGAGCGAAGATCTCCTGACCGAGACCGCCACCGTGATCCTCGTTCTGCCATGTCGGGGGGGAGGACTGCGGGCCCATCTGCCGTACAACAGCGTCCGCTTGGAGGCGATGCTCTACGACGGGGAGCCAAAATTGCCCGAAGTGGTCCGCTTGGCCTGGGGGCTGGCGCAGTTGAATCTAGACCTGCCGATCTATAGCGATCTGATCTCGCAGGATCGGCTGCCGACGATCGCCGGCCTGGCCGTGCTGCCGCCGATTCTCGCGTCGGCCGAATATGTCGAGCTGACGCAGTTCAATGAGGCGAACGTGAAGCTGGCCTGCGAAACGTGGCGATTCCCGCAAGGGGTAGGCCTCGATCTTGCCGGGACGGCGCTCACCTGGTGGAACACCTACCAGCAAAGCAAACCGCCCTGGCCGGTGGCCCTGCAAGCGCTCGACCGAATGGTGCCGGAGTTCTAAGAGAGCACTCTCCCCACACTAACCCGAGGCGCGAGCCGAGGGAACGCGGTCTGCATGAAATGACGAATGTCGAAGCTCGAATGACGAACAAACTCTCCCATTCGTCATTCTGGTTTCGACATTCGTCATTGGCCTAACGCATTCCCTCGGCTCGCGCCTCGGGTTAGTGTCGATGTCATCCGGCGTCTGAAGAACCCGCTCTTACTTCTTCGGCTCCACAATCCGCACGCGGTGGTTGTTCGTGTCGCCAATGTAGACCGTGCCGTCAGCGCCGACGCAGACGCCGTGGGGGCGATCCATTTCGGCTTCGGTGGCCGAGCCGCCATCTCCGGCGCCGCCGCGAGCTTTCGGGCCTTGGCCGGCGACCGTCGAGACGGTGGCATTGTCGAGATCGATGCGGCGAATCGTTTGGTTCTCGGTGTCGACGACGAACAGATCATGGTTCGGGCCGAGGGCGATTCCCTTCGGACCGTTGAAGCGAGCCGTTTTCGCCGGACCGCCATCTCCCGCGAAGCCAGCCTTGCCGTCGCCGGCGACGTGAGTCAGCTGCTTCGTCGGCAGATCCAGACGCCAGACGCTATGTCCTTCACGCAGCGCGATCCACAAGGTGTCGCCATCGAGGAACAACGCCCGCGGGCCGATCAGCGGCTTGGTCGCGTCGAGTAGACCTTCGCTCGGCAGCGACTTCTGACCGTTGCCGGCCAGCGTGTCGATGATGCCGGTCTTCAAATTGACGTGGCGAATGCGATGGTTGGCGATATCGGCGATGTAAAGGTTTTCGCCGGCCGGATCGACCACGATGCTATGCGGTTGACTCAGCTGCGCCTTGGTCGCCGGACCGCCGTCGCCCGAGAAGCCAGCCTTGCCGGTCCCGGCGAGCGTTTCGATCTTCTTCGTTTTGCTCGAGACGCGACGGACGTTGTTTCCCTTCATGTCGACGATGTAGAGATTGTCGTCAGCGTCGAAGCGGAGTTCGTACGGTTCGATCAGTTGCGCTTCGGTCGCCAGTCCACCGTCGCCGGCGATGCCCGGTTCGCCGGTTCCCGCGACCACGGTGATCTGCTTCGACTTCGGGTCGAGCCGCAGCACGCGATGGTTTTCGACCTCGGCGATGTAGAGAGCGCCATCAGGACCGACCTCGACGCCGAACGGCTGACCGACGTTGGTTTCGAGCGCGGCGCCGACGCCATTCGGTTTCGGCTTGCCGGTCCCTGCGATCGTGACGATTTTGGGCGAATCAGCCAGTAACGGAACGGCGACCAGCAGACAAACAGCGAAGGCGAGCATACGCATGGCGGGATAGTCCTAACAAGAACGGTGGGCGCTTCGGGCTACTATTTGGCAAGGTCCGCACAGCGGACCCTACGCAAGAAGTATAGTTCAACCGGATGCGCCGATCACGGGTGGAGGACGATTTTGCCGGCCAGGGTTTGCTGCTTGTGGAGGGTGTTTCCTTCCTGCAGCTCGTGCGCTTGCGCCGCTTCGCTGAGCGGGAATTCGGCGCCGATCTGGCTCTTCAGCTTCCCGGCGCCGAGCAGCGAGCTGATCGCTTCGCCGCAGACGCGCATTTCGGCCGGGGAAGCCTTGAACATCACGAAGCCGAACATCCGTCCTTGCTTGACGTAGAACGGGCCGACCGGAAACTCCGGCCGGGCGGTCCGCCCCGCCATCAGGACGATGCGACCTTTTTCGGCCAGCGAACCGACGATCAGGTCAAAGTCCGGCTCGCGCTGCGTTTCCCAGAAGACGTTCACGCCGTCAGGCGCCAGTTCTTTGATCCGCTCGGCGACGTTCTCGGTCTTGTAGCAGACCACTTCGTCGGCGCCCAACTGGCGGCAAATCGCCGCTTTCTCTTCGCTGCCGGCGGCGGCAATCACGCGCGCTCCGGCGAGCTTCGCCATTTGCAGGACCATCGAACCGACGCCGCCGGAACCGCCCTGAATGTAGAGCGTCTCGCCGGGCTGAAGATCCGCGTTCTCTTTGAAGAGCCCCAGATGGGCGGTAACGCCGACCAGCGCACACGCAGCGGCGCACTTGTCGCTGGCTCCGTCCGGCAACTTGTAAAGCCACTTCGCATCGACGGCACTGTACTCGGCGAAGACGCCTTGCTCGCCGCGAAAGCCTTGATTGGTGCACCAGACCCGATCGCCAACTTCGAGCCCTTCGACCTCGGCGCCCACTTCCTCGACAACGCCGGCCAAATCTGCGCCGATGATGTAGGGCTGCGGCAGCTCCCAATAGTTCGCGCCGCCGCGGATGTAGGTGTCGATCGGATTGACCGAGACCGCCGTCATTTTGACCAGCGCCTGACGCGGGCCGATCTGCGGCATCGGCAGATCGCCATACTGAATGACGGAAGGAAGACCGGGCTCGGTAAAGTAAGCGGCTTTCATGGTGCGTCGACCTGGCGGGGCGAAGATACGTAACGAGCAACGTCGTTACGTATCATATCCGAGCCGCTGGGGCCTGACGACAAGCCGAGCTTACGCCGCACGTCGATCAAGCGGAACCGCATGATCGAAATCGTGGTCAAAGTTGGTCAGCGTACGAACGGCGTACGGCTGCTTGCGAGCGTCCGAGTAGTAGATTCGCGCGTTGACTTCGCCGATCATGCCAAGGCTGAAGAACTGCCCACCCATGATCGTCGAGAGGACGCACAACAGCAGGAGCGGATTGCCGGTCATGTCGACTCCGCCGATCAACTTCATCGCGACGACGCCAAGCGCCGAAGCGGCCGAAATCGCCAAACAGCCAAGTCCCAAGCGACCGAACAGCTTCATCGGGCTCGAGAAGAAGTTGAGCATGTAGGTAATCGTGAGCAGGTCGAGCACCACGCGAGTCGTGCGACCGATGCCATATTTGGTGGTGCCGAAGCGGCGAGCATGATGCTTGGTCACCACTTCGATGCAACGAGCGCCGCGTTGATGCGCAAGGATCGGGATAAACCGATGCATTTCGCCGTACAGTTCCAACTCTTGGGCGATTTCGCGACGGATCGCTTTCAAGGTGCAGCCAAGGTCGTGAATCGGGAACTTGGTCACCTTCGAGATCAACCAGTTGGCGATCTTCGACGGCAGCTTCCGATTGACCAGCGCGTCTTGGCGATTCTTCCGCCAGCCGTGAACCAGGTCGTAACCTTCGTCGATCTTGGCCAGCATCATCGGGATGTCGGTCGGATCGTTTTGCAGGTCGCCGTCCATCGTGATGACGACGTCGAGCGAAGCGTATTGAATGCCGGCATGCATCGCGGCGGTTTGACCGTAATTGCGGCGGAACTCGACCACCTTCACATTGTGATCAGCGGCGGCGATCTCTTGCACGCGAGCCAAAGTCCCGTCGGTCGAACCATCGTCGACGAAGATGATTTCATAAGGTCGGTCCAAGTTGGAGACGACGTCATGAATCTGCTGGTAAAGGTGCGGGATATTTTCGAGTTCGTTATAAATCGGAACGACGACCGAAACGCCCATGCTGTGCGATCCTCTTTTGCTAGCTTCCATGCCGCAATCGCTACGCGTGCGAATTGTTGAGGCGGAGTTTAGTCGAACAAGGCTAAACGGACAACCTCAATGGCTCGATGCCCCTTAGTACGAGAAACTAGGCAAAATGGTTTTCGGGAAATCTTCTCTCCTCCTGGTGCCATGCTCTTGCGGCGATAGCCGGATGAGCATGTCTTCGATGCTTCGCCACAGGATTAAGACATGCTCATCCGGCGAAGACGCCGCAAGAGCATGGCACCAAGGTTGTCATATTTCCTAGCAGACGCCCCGGGCCAGACTTTCGATCTTGTCGAGGGCCAGCATCAGTTGGCTCCACTCGGCGACCACTTCCAGGGTGTCGTATTGGGTGTCGGGAAGGCGGTCGAAACCTTGTTCGTTCAGCGTGATCGCGTCACCCAGCACCATGCCGCCGACCGGTTCCTGATCAGCTTCGTCCGGAACTTCATCGACCAGCGGGAGGACTTGTTCCATCACGCGATGGACCGACCAGAGAGCGGCGCGGCGAGCGTCCGCAGCTTGAATGACCAAACGGACCGAACCCGATTCAACGTAATACTTAGCCATGACTCGATTCCTTTGCTTCCTGCGTTTGCAGCCTGTTATTTCTCTCGGCAGGCTGCTGGATCGCATGGATGCGATCCCAAAATAGCGACGCAAGTCGATATTTTGCGAGCCGTAAAGAGCTCCGCTCTGAACCTGGCGAGGTTGAGAAATGCCACGATGGCATTTCTCAACAGGCATTTGTGACCAGCGGGTCTTCCCCGCCCGCAGTTACTTATCGCAGTCGGCCCGACACCTTAGGTCCTAGGACGAAAGATTCTGGAAAAACGTTCGCAAAATAAGGATGAAGAGGACTGTGCTAGAATTACGATTTCAAGATGGAACATCTGCGTAGCTTTCGACGACGGAAATTATGAGCAAACCCGCTAGCACCGACCAATTGGCGACCCAGCTCCACCAAGCGATCCTCGGCAAAGAGGCCAAAGTGGGGGTGATCGGCCTCGGCTATGTCGGACTGCCGCTGGTCCAGGCCTTTATTGGCAGCGACTTCTCGGCCCTTGGCTTTGACGTCGATCAAAAGAAGGTCGACGCTCTCTCGCGCGGCGAAAGCTACATCAAGCATGTCGACTCGAAGTGGATCGCCGACTGGGTCAAAAGCGGACGTTTCGCCGCGACCAGCGATCCGCAGCGCCTGTCCGAAGCGGACGTCCTGCTGATTTGCGTGCCGACTCCGCTCAATACGTCGCGCGATCCTGACCTGACCTACGTCGAGTCGACGGCGCAGATGATTGCCGAGAACCTGCGCCCCGGTCAGCTGGTCGTCCTCGAAAGCACCACCTATCCCGGCACGACCCGCGATGTGGTCGCTCCGATCCTGACCAAGTCGGGCCTGACCCCGGGGGTCGATTTCTTTCTGGCCTACAGTCCCGAGCGGGAAGATCCCGGCAACCCGAACTTCACCGCCAGTGGCATTCCGAAGGTGGTCGGCGGATACGATCCGGTCAGCCTGAAACTGGCCGACGCGTTTTACGCCCAGGCAGTCGTGAAAACGATTCCGGTCAGCAGCTGCGAAGTGGCCGAAGCCTGCAAGATTTTGGAGAACACTTACCGCGCGGTGAACATCGCGCTGGTGAACGAACTGAAGCTCCTCTTCGATCGGCTCGACATCGACGTCTGGGAAGTGATCGAAGCGGCCAAGACGAAGCCGTTCGGTTTTCAGGCGTTTTATCCAGGCCCCGGTCTCGGCGGACACTGCATCCCGATCGACCCGTTCTATCTCAGCTGGCTCGCGCGGGCGAACGAGATGCCGACGCGGTTCATCGAATTGGCCGGCGAGATCAACACGTCGATGCCGCAGTACGTGGTGCAGAAGCTGTCCGACGCGCTCAACGACGTTCGCAAGCCGACCAACGGCAGCAAAGTGCTGATCCTAGGCGCTGCGTACAAGAAGAACGTCGACGATCCGCGCGAAAGCCCGACCTTTAAGATCATGGAGTTGCTGACCGAGCGGGGCGCCGTCCTCTCGTACAACGATCCCTTCATCCCGAAACTCCCCGCGATGCGGCACTACGATCTGCCGCCGCTGGAGAGCGTTCCGCTGACGCCGGAAAACCTGGCGTCGTTCGACGCGGTGATGATCGTCACCGATCACGACGACTACGATTACCAGCAAATCGTCGACCATTCGCAGCTATTGATCGACACGCGCAACGCCACGAAGAACGTGACGAAAGGCCGCGAAAAGATCATCCGCGCGTAAGGCTCTTCCACTAGCCCGCAGCGCAAGCAAGGGAATGCGGCGCCCATCCACAAACGCAAGAACGAAAGAAGCCCGCAGGACGAGTGACTTCGCGAAAGTCATTCTTCCTGCGGGCTTACTTGTTTGACTTGCGACCTGTTGGCGCCATGCTCTTGCGGCGTCTTCGCCGGATGAGCATGTCTTCGCCCTGGATAAAACGCATTGAAGACATGCTTACCCGGCGAAGACGCCGTGAAAGCATGGCACCCAAGAATCCGGCTTACGAACGGGCCAGCTTGTGGAACAGCTCCTGCAGCTTCACCGTGATCGGGCCGGGGCGGCCGTCGCCGATCGGGCGGCTGTCGATCCGAACGACCGCGATCACTTCGGCGGCGGTTCCGGTCATGAAGCATTCGTCGGCGACGTAGACGTCGTGACGGGTCAGCGTCTTTTCGGCGGTCGGGATGCCGGCTTTGACGGCGATCTCAAGCACCGCTTCGCGAGTCACCCCTTCCAGGATGCCGGCGTCCGTCGGCGGCGTCATCAGCTGGCCGTTCTTCACGATGAAGATATTATCGGCGGTGCACTCCGACACTTCCCCTTTGTGGTTCAGCATCAAAGCTTCCAGGCAGCCCGCCTTCGAAGCTTCGCACTTCGCCATGATGTTGTTCAGGTAGTTCAGCGACTTGATTCGCGGGCTCAGGGCGCCCGGATGATTGCGAATCGTGCTGGCGGTGACGATCTCGAGCCCGTTCTGGTAGAACTCTTCCGGATAGAGCGAGATCTTGTCGACGATGATGATCACTTGCGGATTCGAGGTCCGTTCCGGGCCCAAGCCCAACGTCCCGGCGCCGCGGGTGATGACCAGGCGGATATAGCAGTTGGCCAGGCCGTTCTTTTCGACCGATTCTTCCACCGCTTCGGCCATCGCTTCGATCGGCATCGGGATATCGAGCAAGATCGCCTTGGCCGAATCGTAGAGGCGTTTCAGGTGCTGCTCCATCCGGAACACCTTCCCCTCGTAGACGCGCAAGCCTTCAAACACCCCGTCGCCATAGAGCAAGCCGTGATCGAAGACGCTGACGACCGCTTCTTCTTTGCTGTAGAACTTACCGTTGATGTAAATTTGCTGCGACGACATGCCATCTGCCGGGGTTGAAAGTGCGCCACTGGGGGCGGCGGTTGAAATGGAAAGCGACATTATAGCGACAACCTGAATGAGGGTAGGGGGGGAGATAATTCGCGTCCGAACTACCAAAGGAGCGATATCGTCCCCAGTGGGTTCACGGGGTCAGAAAATTCGTCGCCATTTCGGATAATTCGTACAAAGCGGGCGCCATATCAGCCCTGAGCCCCGCTGGCTGCGATGAAGAATCGCCGTTCTAAACTCCTGCCATCCGGGCTGCTAGGGCAGTTTTTCGCTCCGCCTGTCGCTGCCGAATATGGTCCAGGTCGTCCTGCGGCGTCGCACTGATCAGCCGCTTGGTGTAGTCCTGCTGCGGATTGGCGTAAATGTTGTCGGCCGGGCCAAACTCGACAATCTTTCCTTGATTCATGACGGCGATCATGTCCGACATGAATTTGACCACGCTCAAGTCGTGACTGATGAACAAATAGGTAAGCCCGCGACGAAGCTGCAAATCTTTCAGCAGGTTTAACACTTGGGCCTGAACCGAAACGTCGAGGGCCGAGACCGACTCGTCGCAGATCAGGAACTCTGGCTCGACCGTCAGGGCGCGCGCGATGCAAATGCGCTGTCGCTGGCCGCCGGAAAACTCATGCGGATAACGTCGCAAATGCGACGCGTTCAGGCCGACTTCTTCCAACAGGGCGGCGGCCCGTTCGCGGCGTTCCTTCTTGTTGCCGATTTTCTGGATCACCATCGGCTCGCAGATCGCCGCTTCGACCGTCATGCGCGGATTCAAGCTGCCGTACGGATCTTGAAAGATGATCTGAAACCGGCGGCGCATCTGGCGTAGTCGCCGTGCTCGTTCCCAGTGATCGTAAGCGGCCCAGGGGAGGACATCCGCCATCGACGGCGGAGGATTGAGCGCAGAGAGTTCGACCCCGTCAAACGACATCTCGCCGGAGGTCGGACGAATCAGCTGGATAATCGCGCGCCCGGTCGTCGTTTTGCCGCAGCCCGACTCGCCCACCAGGCCAAGCGTTTGCCCGCGATAGACGTTGAAGCTGACTCCGTCGACCGCCTTCACATGACCAGCGACGCTCCGAAAGATCCCTTTGCGAATCGGAAAGTGAACATGGAGATCGCGAACCTGAAGCAGCGGCTTTTCCCCTTCGGCGACCGACTTCGCATCAGCGGCGTGATGACCTTCTTCCCACGGATGCCCCATCGCGGCAAGTTCCGACTTCGGATGGAGCAAGCGTCCTCGTCCGGTCGTCATCAATTCGCCGAGACGTTTTTCGTCGACAAACTTCTCGGTGATCTTCACTTCGCCATCTTCGGTCGTCGCTTCCATGAAGTCGTCGACCGTCGGCAACAGTTTGTACTTCGTATCAAGTCGCGGACGGCACGCGAGCAAACCTTTGGTGTAAGGATGCTGCGGGTTCTCGAAGATCGAGACGACGTCCCCTTGCTCGACGATCTTGCCGCGGTACATCACCGTAACATAGTCGGCAATGTCGGCGATCACGCCGAGATCGTGCGTGATGAACAAGACCGCCATGCCGCGCTGATCGCGGAGGCGGCGGAGAATATCGAGGATCTGCGCCTGGATCGTCACGTCGAGTGCGGTGGTCGGTTCGTCGGCGATCAGCAACTTCGGATTGCAGGAAAGGGCCATCGCGATCATCACGCGTTGCTTCTGCCCGCCCGACATCTGATGCGGATACGAATTGACCCGCTGCTCTGGATTCGGGATGCCGACTTCCTCGAACAGTTCGATCGTCCGCTGCCGGGCTTGCTCTTTGGTCACCTTTTGATGCAGCAGGATCGCTTCCATCACCTGCGAACCGACGGTGAAGACCGGGTTGAGCGAGGTCATCGGCTCTTGAAAGATCATGCCGATGTCTTTGCCGCGAACCTTGCGCATTTCGGGTTCGGGCAGCTGTACCAGATCACGTCCTAGAAACGAGATCGAACCTCCCTCGATATGCGCCGACTTGGCGAGCAGCTGCATGATCGTCAGCGACGTCACGCTTTTGCCCGAGCCCGACTCGCCGACGATCCCCATCGTCGTACCGGGATCGATGTGCAACGAGACGTCGTCGACCGCCTTGACCAGGCCCTCTTCGGTCCGGAAATAGGTCTTGAGATTGTCAATCCTAACGAGCGCTTCAGTCATGTTTCAATTCGCTTCGCTGATTTGCCTATTATCCTTCACGCGTCCGCGGATCGGTCGCTTCCTGGACCCCTTCGCCAATCAAGTTGTAGGCGAGCACCGTCGAGAAAATCGCCAAGCCGGGATAAACGACCAGCCACCACATCGAATCGATCTTCGTGCGGCCGACGCTGAGCAGCGTTCCCCAACTCGGATTTGGGGGAGGAGCGCCGAAACCGAGGAAGCTAAGCGCCCCTTCGGTCAAGATCGCCGACGCGATGCCGAACGAAATCGGCACCAGGATCGGAGCCAGCGCGTTGCGGAGAATGTGGACGAACATCAGTCGCAATTGCCCGGCGCCAAGCGAACGAGCGGCCGACACATATTCGATTTCGCGGATCTTCAGGAACTCGGCCCGAGTCAAACGGGCGACGCCGGTCCAGCCGGTCACTCCAATCAGCACCATCAAGTGCCAGATCGTGATGTCGTCCAGAATCGAGCGCACCGCCAGGATCAACACGAGCGTCGGCAGACACATCATCACTTCAATCAGGCGGCTAAGAATCGTATCGATCCAACCGCCGTAATAGCCGGCCAGTGCGCCGACGACGATGCCGATTGACGCTGCGATCCCCATCGACACGAAACCGACCAACAACGAGATCTGCGTTCCGTGCACCATCTGGGCGAAGACGTCGACGCCGTCTTTGTCGGTCCCCAACAAGTTAAACTTATTCGGCTTACCGTCATCGCCGTAAGGATTCGCCGGCTGATTCGGCCATTCCTCTCCTTCGATCGGCCGATACGGATCTTGGTAGACCAGCGGCCAGATCGCCCAGCTGTCGGGATCGTTCTTCTTTAGGTTCTCGGGGTAGACGCCGCGGAACTTGTCGTTGATGAAGACCGCCTCGGTCTTATACGCCTGCTTGTTGAAGCCGAGAATCCGATAGTAGTAATAGGTGCAGGGGAAGTGAATCTCTCCCTTGTACTCGCAAACGATCGGTCGCACGCCGACGATCATCGGGGCCGTCAAGGCGATGATCGACAGGAAGACGACGTACGTCAGAGCAATCATCGCTTGCGGCCGACGCCGAAAATTGCGCCATGATTCGGCCCAGAATCCGCGAGATTCGCGCGGCTTGCTGGCTGCAGGAGTGGGCTTATCGCTCGTCATGTTTTCGTAACGCTTAGGAATAAGAAATACGCGGATCGACCACGCCGTACAACACGTCGGCGAGCAACTGCCCCAGCAACGTCAGGCTGGAAAACATCAGGACCAGCCCCATCACGAGCGGATAGTCGCGTTGGCTGATCGCCTCCAGGAAGAGCGCGCCCATTCCAGGCCAACTATAGATTTTCTCAATAATGATCGCGCCGCCGAGCAGCGCCGGCAACGTCATTCCGATCAGCGTTACGAACGGAATCATCGTGTTGCGGAACGCGTGAACCGTCAGAATTTTAAAGGGGCCAACCCCTTTCGCTTTCGCGGTGCGAATGTAGTCTTGCTGCACCACTTCCTGCATGTTCGCTTTGATAAAGCGCGTGTAATAAGCGAGCGACGTGTAGGTGAAACAGAGCACCGGCATCAGCGAATGCCGAAACAGATCCCACGTCTTGCCAAACGTCGACAGCTCGCTGTAGTCCGAACTAACGATCCGATCGAGCGGCAACCACCCCATTTTGACGTGCAGAAAAATCTGCAGATAGAGCGCCGCGACGAAGACCGGAACGGAATAGAGCATGTAGAGCGTTATCGACGTTCCACGTTCCACGACCGTCCCATTTCTCGCCGACGAATAGAGCCCCAGCGGGATCGACAGCAAATAGGCCAGAACCAGCGACGTGGTCGTTAGCAATAGCGTCGCTTTGAAGCGTTCTCGGATCAGATAAGAGACCGTATTGGGCTGCGTCAGTGAGTTCTGCAGGTCTCCCCGAACCACGCCGCTCAACCAATCGACATAGCCAAGCGTCCAATGCTTGTTCAGACCAAACTGCTCCTTCATCCGGTCATACTGCTGGGCGCTGATCGACTTGTCGGTCTTTTCGTTGGCCCCAGCGATAATCGCCGTTAGCGGCGAGCCCGGCATCGCACGCACGAGGCCGTAGACAAAGGCGGTAATGATGATCAGCGTCAACACGCTGATCATCAATCGTCGAACGATATAAGTGAGCATAAGCTAGTTTTCTTCGGTTTCGCTGGCCGGAAACAACTTACGGCTTGGCAACCCAAATGCTGCTGAAGCCGGGGCTGTAGTTGTAAGGTCCGCGGGGGCTAAAGCGATAACCGCGGAGCTTCTTGTTGAAACCGTAGAACGAGTTGCGGTAGAAGAGCCAGGTATAGACCTGATCGTCATACAAAATCTCGTGCACCTTGCCGTAGATCTTGGCTCGCTTTTCCTTGTCGAACTCACGCAAGCCTTCTTCAAACAGCTTGTCGAGTTCCGCATTCGAGTACTGGCCGTAGTTACGCCCCTCGCCGGTGCCGAAGATGTTTTCGACCGAGTAGGGGTCGGTGCTCGTTCCCCAGCCGCTGACCGACGCTTCAAAGTTATGGTCCAGGTTCAACTGCTGCAGCGCGGTGAACTCGACCATCTTGATGTTGCACGCGACGCCGATCTTGCTCAGGTCGCGCTTCAGCAGCTTACAAACGCGTTCCGACAGCGGGTTCGGCGGGCAGATGATCGCAAACTCAAAACGGACCGTCTTGCCCTTGATTTTCTTATCGCGGATGCCGTCCAGATCGGTATCGCTCCAGCCGGCTTCGTCGAGCAGTTCTTCCGCTTTGTCCAAATCTTGCTTGTAAGATTCGGGGAACGGCTTAGGCGCCATCCAAGCGGTCGGGTGAAACGGACCGGCGGCCGGTTCGTACAACCCCTCAAACACCTTGTCGAGCATTTCCTCATGATCGAGGGTGTACGACATCGCCTGACGGACTCGCTTGTCCTCGAAGAACGGCGACTTCACGTTCCAGCAAATATGGAAGCTGACCCATTCGGTATCGGTCGCCTTCGTATTGTGCTCGTAGAACTTGTCGTCGTTCGCTTGCGTCTTCCAGAGATCGGCGGAGATCGCCATCTCGTCGATCGAGCCGGTCTTCAGCGCCAACATGGCGGTGTTCGGATCTTCGATCACGCGGAAGCGGATCGTCTTGATGTACGGCTTACGGCGAACTTGCTTGCCGTCGACCATGTAGAAATCGTCACGGCGTTCCAGCACGATTTCCTGACCGCGATCATGCTTGACCAGCTTGTAAGGTCCGCCGCAAACCGGGTTCTTTTCCAGGTCGGAGTGGGCCTTGCTGAAACGCATCGTCGGGTCTTCTTTGATCGTCTCTTCGTAGACGTGCTTCGGAATCGTCGGGAAGTTGATGTTCCAGACGTTGACCGGCGTCGATTCGCGGTGGAAGTAGACGATCGTGTTGTCGCCGTAGGCTTGCACCCAGCGAATCCGATCGGTGCCTTGCTTCACCGCCGGCACGCGCGACTCCGGATCCATGATCACCTGGAACGAGAACATCACGTCCTGGGCGGTCACCTTCTTTCCATCCGACCAATAGATGTCGTCACGCAGGACGACCTTGTCGTACAGTCCGTCTTCGCTCGTCTGCCAGCTCTTGACGTAGTCGGAGCTCGCCAGCGGATCCATGTTCCAGTCGAAACCGAACACCTCGATCCCCATCAGCCCGACCACGTCGAACTCGGTCACCGAGCTGACCATCAGCGGGTTGGTGCTCTTGGCGTCGCCGCCAACATGACGAACCACGGTCGAGTCGTAATCGACTTCGTCTTCCGACGCCGGCAAACGGCCGAGAGCCGACAAGATCTTTTCGTTATTAACTTTGTCTTTCGGGTAGTCGTTGCGAAGCGTGAGAGCGGTCTTCGCATCGGTCAGCGGCGGCTCTTTTGCAAGTTGCTCGCGAAGCAGTTCGATTGGATCGACCACCCGCTGATCGACCCATTTCACCTTCGCGTCGATCTCTTCCAGCGGCGGAGCGTCAAATGGCTCCAGCAGCACTTCCTCTTCGGCCGGCTCTTCCTTCTTCTCTTCTGCTGATCCACTCTCCGAGGTGGTCGGCTCCTCGGTGGTCGTCGTCTCGCCTCCAGATCCGCCGCATCCAGATAGCCCAGCTAGCAACAGAAATGCAAAGATGAAAAACCCTGGGAGAGGACGCCAATTCATCAGCACTTATCCTTTCCACGGCGTCGCCGGAAGGGAGCGAGGCCGCGCGCGGTGGGAAAACAAGGAATAGAGTCAAGCAGGGCAAGGCAGGCAATTTTCACAAACACTGCACCCGCTATAGACAGGGTGTTTGCATCCTATTCTGTTCGCCCAGTAACGGTCAATAACAAGTAAATGCGTAACTTTTTTCCCTTACTTTTCTCGCAATGGATGCGCCAGACTGCTGGCGCCTTTTCGCGGCTGACCGTGGCAATTTTTCATAATTATGCCGGACGTGACAGTTTTGCTGATTTTGTGAATCGTCAGGCCCGATTCTTGAAATGATGCCGCATTACCCTTCCTTTGACGCAGCGTCGTGGGATCCCGGCATACCCCCCAGGGCAGAGAACGTAACGAAGCAAATTAGCCGAATGCTCGAACCAGCCATGAACGCCAAAAGACTGACTCAGCTCCTAACTTGCGGACTCCTGCTGATTGCCGCAGGCGCCGCTGAGGCCGAGACCGCTAACTGGATCTGGGCCCCACAGCATTCCAAGGACGCCGTTCCGCGAACGAGCTGCTTCTTCCGTAAGACGATCAACGTCCGCGGGTCGCAGCGCGTTATTCTGCAGGTCGCCGCTGACGACGCCTACGAACTCTGGATCAACGGGGCTCGCGTCGTAAGTGGACACTCCTGGCAGCAGATGCGCACGATTGACGTCACGCGTCACATCGTCGCCGGGCGCAACGTCGTCGGCGTTCAGGTCACCAATACGACCGGCTCGACCGCCGGCCTGGCGGTTCGAATTGAATTCACCGACCAGAACGGCCGCATCCAAGACGTCGTCTCCGACGCGACCTGGCTCGCCAGCACGCGCATTATTCCGCAGTGGCAATCGCTGCAATACAACGATTCGCAATGGTCGGCCGTCCAGGTCTTCGGCCCGCAAGGGAGCACCGCTCCTTGGCTCGCCGACGGAGCGATTCCGACTCCTCCGCCGGAAACTCCGGCGACCACCGTCTCGACTCCGGTCCAGCCGCAAGAAGAGCCCCGTTTCCAGATCATGCCGGGCTTCGCGATCCAGGAAGTGATCTCGGCCGACAAAACCGGTTCGCTGATCGCGATGGCCTTCAACGAGTTCGGCGGCATCGTCGCCTCGCAAGAGGGTGGCCCGTTGATGCTCTTCACCGACGAGAACAAAGATGGCGTCGTCGACAGCGCCCGCGTCTACTGCGACGAAGTGAAAAACGTCCAAGGGATCCTGCCGCTCAATGGCGACGTCTATGTCGTCGGCGAGGGCCCGCAGGGAACCGCGATGTATCACCTGAAGGACGAAGACCAGGATGGTACGCTGTCGATCGCCGAAACGCTGATCAAGTTCACCGGCCCGCTCGGCGAACATGGCGCCCACCAGATGGCGCTCGGCCCGGATGGCCTGATCTACCTGACGGTCGGCAACCACACCCAGTTGGCCGGCAAGATCTCCGAAACCAGCCCCCATCGCAACTACTACGAAGGGGACCTGGTCAAACGTTTTGAAGATCCGGGCGGACATGCGGTCGGCGTGAAAGCCCCGGGCGGCATGATCCTGCGTACCGACGTCGACGGCAGCTTCGTCGAAGTGGTCGCCGGCGGTCTGCGTAACTCCTATGACCTGTCGTTCAACCGCGACGGCGAACTCTTCACCTACGACTCTGACATGGAATGGGACGAAGGTCTCGTCTGGCACTTGCCGCCTCGCGTGATGCAAGTCATCCCGGGCGCCGAATTCGGTTGGCGCAGCGGCTGGGCGAAGTGGCCTTCGTTTTATCTCGACGCCTTGCCGGCGACGCTCGAAACCAAAGCGGCTTCGCCGACCGGCATGGTCTTCTACGATCACCAGAAATTCCCGACTCGCTTCCAAGATCGCCTGTTCGCGTGCGATTGGTCGAACGGCCGGATCACCACGCTGCAGTTCATCACCGATCGAGCCGGATACCGCGCCCAACAGGAAACCTTCCTGGAAGGAAAGCAGTTCAACGCCACCGACATTGACGTCGGCCCGGACGGTTGGCTCTACATCTGCACCGGCGGTCGTGGAACCGACGGCGGCTTGTACCGCATCGTCTGGAAAGGCGACGAACCGGCGGGCCAGCTGAAGGATGACGAAACCGGCATCGCCGCCGCGGTTCGCCAACCGCAGCCGCACAGCGCCTGGGGCCGCCAGCACATTGCCGAAATCCAACAGGAGATGGGATCGACCTGGGACGCCCAAGTCCAAGGGGTCGCCATCGCCGAAAAGAATCCGTCGCAGTTCCGCGTTCGCGCTTTGGAACTGATGCAACTCTACGGTCCGACTCCCAGCATCGAATTCCTGCTGAAGCTGTCGAACGATCCGGACGCCGACGTCCGGATGAAAACGATGAAGCTGCTGAGCCTTCGCAGCGAACCGGAAGCGCTCGACCGGATCACCGACATGCTCTCGGACGCGAGCCCGAAAATTCGTCGCGCGGCCTGCGAAGCGCTCGCCTACAAAGATACTCGCGTACCGCTCAGCCTGATCCAACCGATCCTGACCTCCAGCGATCGCCGCGAAGCGTGGTCGGCCCGCCGGCTGCTCGAACGCCAGCCGGTTGACGAGTGGTTCTCGGAAATCCTGGCGACCAAAGACGCTCACCTGTTCAACATGGGCGCCGTCGCGGCGATGATCGCCGACCCGACGCATGAACGTGCCGTCGCGATCTGCAACCGGGCGAGCGAGCTGCTCGACAGCTACTTGTCCGACCAGGACTTTAAAGACACGATGCGCGTCATTCAGGTGGCCATCTTCCGTGGCGAAATGCAAAATTCGGAACTGGGTCGCTTGGGCGAACAGATCGCCCGCGAGTTCCCGGCCGGCGACCACGTGATGAACCGCGAGCTAATCCAGACGCTCGCCTTCCTCCAGGAAGGTTCGATCACCGATCGCTATATCGCTCACCTCGACAGCGACATCCCCAACAGCGAACGCTTGTTCCTGGCGATGCAGATGACCTTCATTCCGACCGGCTGGAGCCGCGAAGAGAAGCTGAAGCTGATCGGCCATCTCGAACGAGGTCTGGAGATCGATGGCGGGGAAGGGCTGCGAGGCTATGTCGAAATGTCGACCAAGCAGTTCGTCAAACATCTCGATCCGGAAGAAAAGCTCCTCTTGTTGACGGTCGGCGACGTTTGGCCGAACGCCACCCTGGCGGCTTTGTTTGAATTGCCGGAACAGCGCCCGGCCTACATCGTCGAAACCCTCTGCGGCGTCGACAAGAAGTTGCAAGGCCGCGAAGGGGCCGTGATCGAACGCCTGCAGATGGGGATCGTTGCGATCCTCGCCGAAAGCGACGACGAACAGATGATGTCCTACCTGCGAGAAGTCTATCGCGACTATCCGGAACGCCGCGCTTCGGTCGCGATGGGCCTGGCCCAACAGCCGACCGGCGAAAACTTCGCCTTGCTGCTCGACAGCCTGTCGATTTTGAAGGGTGAGTTCGCCAGTGCGGTCCTCGCCAAGCTGCGAAACGCTCCGGCGACCTCGACCAACCCGGAACATATCCGCCAACTGATCATCCTCGCCGACCAACTGCAGGATGAAGGGGGGATCAACGCGATTCGCTTGCTCGAAAAATGGACCGGCGAATTTCCGGCCAGCAACACCGCGCCGATGGCCGAACGGGTCGTCGCGTGGCAAGATTGGTTCGCCGAGAACCATCCCGAAATGCCGGCCGCCAAACCGCTCGACGTGGCGAAAGGAAACTGGAACCTGGACGAGTTGCTCGATTACCTGACCGGCGACGAGTTCGTCGGCGGCAATCACGCCAACGGCAAGGCGGTCTTCAAGAAAGCCCAGTGCGCCGCGTGCCATCGCGTCGGCTCGCTCGGCGAAGCGGTCGGTCCGGACTTGACCGAAGTCGCGCGTCGCTTCCAGAAGCGACAGATCCTGGAGTCGGTCCTGTTCCCGTCGCATGTGATTTCGGATCAGTACGCCGCTCGCAAGGTTCTGACGATGGACGGCCAGATCTTCGTCGGGCTCGTGACTCGCACGACCGAAGGGGACGTCATCCTGACCGGCCAAGACGGCCAGAAGCGAACGATCCTCGCCAACGAAATCGACGAGATCGCCAGCAGCCCAACCAGCGTGATGCCGGAAGGCCTGCTCGATCAACTGACTGCGGAAGAAATCGCCGACCTGATGACCTTCCTGGGCGCCGCCCCGGAAGCGAAAATCGCCGGCGGCAAAAAGACGACCCGCTAGTCAGCGCCAAAATCACGAGGTCACCCGAGGCCGATCCAAACGGATCGGCCTCTTTTTTTGCGCCCACCACGCCAAACACTAGCCCGCAGCGCAAGCGAGGGAATGCGGTCGCAAGTTGATCGCGGTAATGAAGTCGCGATCATCTCGGAGCATTAGCAGGGGAGAATTCGGGCACGCTCGTATCGACGGGCGAAACGAATTCCCTCGCTTGCGCTGCGGGCTAGTGTTCCGTTTCGGGAAAAATTGCAATCCCCTCCGGCGTCGGCTATAAAAATCGAACACTCATTACCTCGTCATGCAACATCTCTTCTCACGCATGAAAGGCAAGTCATGCAAGACGCACAATCCGAGCGCGTCCTCGTTCGTGGAGAAATCTCCTGGGTCTTCCACCTGTTGCGAGCCATCGGCCCGATCTTGGTCGTGGTCGGGATTATCCTCGGCTTTCAAGTCAACGACGGGCTCGACGACTTTTTCTTCTACGGCGGCCTTATCGTTACCGGCATCATGGAAACGATCGCCTTTTTTAAACGCCGTTCGCGGGTCTGGTGCACCGACCTGGGCCATGGATTCGCCATCACCGAGCTGGGCGAAGATCACACCTTCGCCGATGCCGACGTCCTGGCGATGTCGCTGTGGGACAAAAAGATCTTCAACAACGGCAACGCGGCCGGCATCCAACGCGACGTCCGCTACTGGGTGATCGATCGGGACAAGCCGATCGTGATGAACTACCGAATTAAGGATGATCGTCCGGACGGAGTGGTGAGTCTTCACAATCGCTTGCTCGACATGCTGGAACATCGCGCGACCGAGGCGCTCGACCGGGGCGAACATGCCGCCGGCGAAGGGTGGGCGATCAGTAAGAGCGCACTCGCAGTAGGCACTTCCCAAGACAGCCTGATCCCGTTCGATAAGCTCCAAGCGGTCGACGTCTATGGCGACCAGGTCTGCATCTGGCGCGTCGATGACGAACATGCGTCGATCAAATTCCCCATCAAGGGACGCAACTCTTACCTGCTGATCCGCTTGCTCGGCAAAATGATTCCGGAACAAAACGCCAACGCCGCGCCGGCCAATGGCTTGGGACGCGTCCTGTTTGAACGCGCTACCCGTTTCAATGCGGTCGGCTGGGTTCTGGCGATTATCGTGACGATCCTCTCGTTACTGCTGTTCGTCGTTCACCCGCTGCTCGGACTCGCGGCGCCGCTGGTGGTGATCGCCTTCAGCGTTTTGATCTACTTCTATTGCGAACGCACCTCGTTCCGCTGCCATGACCAGGGCGTCTTCCAATCAGGAATGACCGGGCACCAGAAAATCCGGTACGAAGATGTCGAGTCGTTCACCTATTCGGCGACTCGTATGTACTACAACGGCGCCTATACCGGCACGCAAACGCAGATGACGTTTGATCCACTTCCCGGCTCCGGCGCTTCAAGGATCAACTACAGCGCCAACATCCGCGGCGCCGACGACGACCTCGACGTGCTGCGCAACCATGTCTCCCAGGTCATCGGATCACGAATGTTGCGTGAGATCGCTGACGGACGTCCGGTCGCCTGGACGCCGGCGATCACCTTTCATAACGACCACCTTGAGTTCGTGCCGACCTCGTTCTTCGGCGGCAAAAAGACGCCGGTCCAGGTCCCGTGGAATCAAATCGTGAACTTCGACATCCAGGAAGGGACGTTCCACCTCTGGCAGCGCGGAAGCGACAAATCGGTCATCCACGAACCAGTGTCGAACAAGAACTTCTTCCCCGGCTTCTTCGCCTTCTGCCAGATTCTCTCGCCAGAAGCGGCGGCGGAGGAAGAGTTGGTCGAAGCGGAATAAACGCAGAATACCTGGTGCCATGCTCTTGCGGCGTCTTCGCCGGATGAGCATGTCTTTGCCCTGGTGGGACGCATTGAAGACATGCTTATGCCGCGAAGACGCCGCAAAAGCATGGCACCAGGATGTTTTACGTAGCGCTGGCCGATTCAACCGCCGCGGAATCATTCGCGTCCGTTTCCGGATCGCGGGGGAAGAGATTCTCGACGATGTCATAGAACTCGGCCTGCGACGATACTTTCGCCGCGGCGGTACGAAACGCCCGAGCGCCGTACATTCCCTGCGCGTAGCAGCAGGCGAACTTCCGCATCAGCATCGTTCCCTTTTCGACGCCAAACCGCTTCACCACCAGGTCGTAGTGCCGCAGCAGACAAGCCCGCTGCTCGGTCAGGGTCGGATCGGCCGGAACCGGCTCTCCCTTCAGCGCGGCGGCCGCCTGCGCAAAGAGCCATGGTCGCCCCAGACAAGCCCGGGCGATCATCACCCCGTCGACGTTATAACGACGAAACGCTTCGACCACCTTGGCGGCCGAGTCGAGATCGCCGTTACCGATCAGCGGGATCTTCTTCAGATACGGTTTGATCTCGGAGATCTTTTCCCAGTCGGCGCTTCCCTTAAAGAAGTCGGCGGCGGTCCGGCCATGTACGGTCAGTGCGGCGGCGCCGGCCGATTCGACCACCTGGGCGATCTCGATCGCGTTGATGCATTCGCGGCTACAGCCGAGCCGGATCTTGGCGGTGACCGGCGTCGGAGCGCACGCCTGTACGACGCGTTGGATGATCGAGAACATCTTCTCGGGCCAGCGGAGCAGATACGATCCGCTGTGGGCCGACTGCGTCACTTGCTTGACCGGGCAGCCGAAGTTGATGTCGACGACGCTGACCTGGAACTCGCTGACCAAACGCTCGCCGACGCGGGCCATCGTGTCAGGATCGTTGTCCCACATCTGCACGGCCAACGGACGCGCTTCGTCCTCGACCCCCCAAAGACGATCGGGGAATTCGGCCTGCTGATCGAGCCAGACGAAGCTGCGGGCACTGACCATTTCGGTCGCTTGCAGCCCGGCGCCCCCATATTCGCGGACGATTTGCCGGAAGGCGTAGTTGGTGTACCCCGCCATCGGCGCTTGCAGGATGGGGATATCAATCACCAGGTCGCCGATTTTCAGCGGCTTTACAGAGACCGGGGGGAGCGTTGTGTCGGCGGATTCATTCATAACGCTCTATCGTCGGCGCCATGCCGCTTGCCGTCAAGCGGCGCTTGCCGCAACGATTATTGGCTGACCGGCTGCCAGTTCAGCCCGCCGGCAGGCTCGTTGACGCGCATTCCCTGGGTCTGCAGCGTCGGCGCGCCGGTCGCCGCAACCGGAGTGGTCACCGATTGGATCGGCTCTTCAGCGCTGGTCAGTTGGACGTTGGAATTGCTCGCGGTGTCATAGCTTGAGCCGCGCCACTGATTGGCCGGAGGAGCGCCTGTCGCCGGATAAGTCATTGCCGGGGGCGCAGTCAGAGCAGGGGCCGCGCCGCTCGTTGGCGGCGGAGCCAACGTTCCGCCCAGCGGAGCGTAAGCGCCGGCCGCAGGAGCGCCAAGCGTCGCGGCTGGGGCCGCGCCTACTTGCGGCTGATAATAGGGGGCGGTCGTCGCCGGCTGCGCGTAACTGCCGGTTGCCGGAGGGGGAACTCGCTGCGGACCATAGGCCGCAAAGGGATTGAGCTGCGAGTTATTGCCTTGGCAGCCGAGCGTCAGTCCGCATGCTGCGAGAGCGAGCCCAAGATATACGCGATTCATCGGGAATTCCTTTCCCCTTAAACGTCTCGTTCGATCCTCGAGTCGGACGCGTCAGCTCGTCGCATTTCGTACGAAATGACGACGAGCGGTTTTGATTTGGTCGATGCAAGCACGCGGAAGGATAGCTAGATCGCTGGCGCCGACCAAGAGGTATTTTCAAAATTCTGACTACGGAGTCACAATTTTGGTAAAGCTGACCGGCACAACTTCGTTCGAATCGACGAACGGGTTGATCACCACCAGCGGCGTCGGCCAGGGGCTAGCAGTCGTTTCGTTCGCCGCCGGGGCAGCTTCTTCCGCGGCCGGCTCGTCGGTCAAACCTTCTTCCCCAGCGCCTTCATCGCTCGGCGAATCAGCCGGGGCGACTTCCGCCGGAGCGTCGGTAGCGACCGGAACTTCGGTCGAAACGTACGGGTTCATGACTACCTGCGGCTCCGGAGTCGGGGCCTGATAGACGAAGCGCTGCGACGGCTGATACGCGCCAATCGCGAACGGGCTTACGCCATACGGACGCGCGACCGGGTACGAGTAATAGACCGGCGGGTGAATCGCGTAGTACGGCGGGGACGGAATGTTGTCGCCGTAGTAACCAAATCCGCCGTAGCCGCCGAAGTTGGTGATGCCGAAACCGCTATATCCAACGCGCGGTCCAAAGCAGCCAGGGAAAAAAGCGTCAGCCTGAGAGCTGACGGCGCAAGCGCCTACAACGGCGACAAGGCCGAACAAAAGAGAGCGTAACATGGGAGACTCGCTTGTCGGGGAGACGATAAGCACCTATCTTGGTTCAATAACTCTCACGCTAATTACGAATCGCTAGCAGTCAAATAAAAAACGATTGACCTGTCCGCCTGATCCATCGACTCTGACGCATTCTTTGAAGGAAGCCGCCCGCCGGCTTGGCTTCTTGCATGTCGGGGTCTGCCCGGCCGTAACGCCGACCGGAATCGACGCCTTCCGCGACTGGCTCGCCGCCGGATATGCCGGGGAAATGCAGTATCTGGCCGACCGGGCCGACGCCTACGCTGATCCCAGCCGCGTGCTGGAAGGCGCCCGCAGCATCGTGATGCTGACCCTGCCGTACCGCACCGAAACGCCGCGGCCAACCGCAGCAGGACAGGGGAGAGTCTCCCGTTATGCCTGGGGCGAAGTCGACTACCACGACCTGATTCACGACAAGCTGAAAGCGCTGAAGCGCGAGTTCCAACAACTAACCGGCGACGCCGACGCTCGCGGAGTGGTCGATACCGCGCCCCTCTTGGAACGTGACTTCGCCCAACTCGCCGGGCTCGGCTGGATCGGCAAGAACACGCTGCTGCTCAACAAGCATGCCGGCAGTCTGTTCTTCCTCGCTGCGCTCCTCACCAACGTCGAACTCGAATATGATGAGCCGCACAACGCGAGCCATTGCGGGACCTGCACCGCCTGCTTAGACGTCTGCCCGACGAGCGCCTTCCCCGCGCCGCACGTCTTAGACGCAACCCGCTGCATCAGCTACCTGACGATCGAACTGCGCGGCCCCATCCCCCGCGACCTCCGCGAAGGGATGGGAGAGTGGGTCTTCGGCTGCGACCTCTGCCAAGACGTCTGCCCCTGGAACCGCAAAGCGCCGCACAGCGAAGAAAAACAATTCCTCCCTCAGCGCGGCAACAACCCGCTCGATCTGATCGAACTGTTCGATCTGGACGACGAAGCGTTCAAACAACGTTTCCGCAAATCGCCGATCTGGCGCCCGCGCAGAAGAGGCCTGCTGCGCAACGCAGCGATCGCACTCGGCAACCGGCCAACGCCGGAAGCGGTGCCGGCGCTAATTAAAGGATTGAATGATGAGGAGCCGCTAATCCGCGGCGCGGCGGCTTGGGCGCTTTCGAAGTATGGGTGTGCTAAATCCCTGATGGCACTTCAGGCACGAATATTGACGGAAAAGGATACCGATGTCCAGGAGGAGATCCATCTAGCTTTGAAGCACTAAGGCGTTTTATGATTTAGGGTGAAACGCTCGCTTTTCACGAAACGTCGAACTACGGGAAGTATGCCAAACCTCGTGTCACCGCATAGAATCCAGCAAAGGATCCAAATCAGAGCCACGAGAGCGAAGCTTGCTGGACAAGTCAGTATTGAAAGAAGATTCATCCTGGTAATTGCAACACATATGCCCCACCATGCGATCGACTTATCGTCATTTTAATTTAGAGAACATCATGGCCAAAGAAAAACCAAGGCCAGCTGAGGCCAATCATTTTGAAACTTTCGTCAAACAGTTTCGGGAAAGGAAGCGAGCAACCCATACGGCCAATCAAAAAAGGTTCCTTTCATCAGAAGGAATAACCGAGTCAGGGGATTTTTACTCCATTCAAATTCGATCGTCAAAAGCAACGCTGAGTACACGTGACGCCCAAATTTATATCGAGCATATTGAAACGAACGAATCCGAACGAAACCAAGGAAACGCGACCCGATTAATGAAAGCCCTTTGCGCGCTCGCGGACGCCAATTCAATAACACTTTCGTTATTGGCATATCCGTACGCTCGAAAAATCGACTTAGATCAGAACGCGTTGATAAACTGGTACGGACGCCTCGGATTCGTTCGCCAAGACGACAGCGCGAAAATGAAACGTGATCCCTCCTAACAATCGCTTGCTCAGCCTTATAGGCTGGGTCAAGACCCCGCATTTTCAAAGTCACCAACAGGAAGAGCTTGGTCTCGCCCAAGTCAACGGCATTCGGAATGCCTTCCCCATGATGTTCTGGAGCGGAATCGTCATCCTTGTGATCGGAATCCTCGGCGCTGCGTTCAAGGTATGCGTCGTTTGGAATGCGTCACGCGATCCCTTCCGTGGCGGCGGCGTGCCGACATTTGACTTTGTCGTCTTCTGGCCCATTCCAATTGCCCTCGGGATCGGTTTGATTCTCAATGCGGAGGGCATCGCTTCGTACTACGGCGTCGGCGTCCCACTCTACCTCTTGATCTTCTTAGCGTTTCGCTGGCTCCACATTTGGTTTGACAAGCTGGGAGAGCCGGAACGGAATCGGCAGTTGGCGGTGCAACAGAATCGTCGACGAACCAATCATGAAGCGTCGTAGGGCAGGCCGTGCCTGCCGAATGGATCAGGCCGCAATCATTTCGGCAGGCACGGCCTGCCCTACGATTTCACTTACCGCTTTTCGACCCAGCACGACCAGGCCAAGAACGGCTCTTCTCGCATTGGCCCGGGGTCGAAGCGGAATTCGTGGAGCTCGATGATTTCGAATTCGGTTCCTAGCTCTTCGCGGATCTGCTTTTCCGACACGACCGGCGGGCCAGGGTCATGCGGTTCGTTGGCGTTGCCGGCCAGGATCAGACCGCAGGCGCCTGGCGCCAGCAGTCGCGCGACGGCGGGTGCGTACCCGTGGGGCGCTTCGCGGCGGACGGCGTGGTAGCAGCCGCGATCGAAGAAGAAATCGAACGGCCCGGCCGCCAGCGGCGCGGTGAGAATATCGACGACGGCGAAGGTCGCGCTGGAGTGAGCGTCGCGAGCTCGCTGCTCGGCCCGCTCGATCGCCAGCGGCGCGAGATCAATTCCGGTCACCTCAAAACCTTGCTCCGCCAACCACAGACTGTTGGTCCCGGTCCCGCAGCCGATATCGAGCACGCGACACGGCCCCAGCTTGTGCTGCATCACCGCCTTCTGCAACTCTGTCGACGGTAGTCCGGTGTCCCAGGGAAGGTTGCCTTCCAAGTAGCGTTGATTCCAATCGTGTATTTCTGGCATGGTCTTCCCTCGGCGGCTAGAGAAAGAACTGCAATCGCGAACGAGTCTCGTTTCGCCAATCCCATTATAGAGGACTCGGACGAGCGGGGCGCATATTGTTCGCCACCGTTGTAACGGACGGCTAGAATTCGCGAAGTGGCGCTGGCAATTCAGATTCACCCGCGAGATTGGACGCCATGGAAACGATTCACTTGATTTCGGTTCGCGAGGCCTCTTCCAAAGACCTGCATGCGTGCGGCGCCAAGCTGGCGGTACGCGTCGCCGGGCAGTCGTTTTTCACCGGCGACCAGGCGTTTACCAAAGCGGCCGAAGTGGCGCAGCTGGTTACGGCGCTGAAGGGAGTTGGACTGGCGGAAGAGCAGGTCCACTTGCGGAACGTTTCGCTGCAAGTCGACAGCGGGCTCCTTACCAAAAGTTCGTCGGCCGCTTACGACCTGCTGATCGATTGCCCCAACAGCGGATCGCTCGGCCCGATCATGGCGGCGATCTCGTCGCAAAAGAATGCGAAGCTGTACTCGATCGCCTGGAAGTATGAGAACCTCGACCAGGCGAAGCATGAAGTGATGCAAGCCGCGATTGAGACGGCGAAGCGTGCAGCCCAACTGGTCGCCGAGTCGCTCGGAGTCGCGCTGCTGGGCGTGCACAAGCTGACGTACGAAGTCAGCGGACTGGACGACATGCTCCGTCTGCGTAGTGAATCGCGAGATGAATACCGCAAAGCCCGAGCGTGCGCCTCTTCGCTTACCGAATTCGGACTCTCGCATACGACCCAACTCGTCGTGTCGGTCAGCGCCGATTTTATGGTGGAGAGGTTTGCGGCCAGCGCGGCGTAATACACCTGTGGGAAATCAAATCCATGCTCAGCTTTCAACTCGATTGCGGCCGCTCGGTCTTTCTCGACTCTCTCAAGTACAGCCGGACCTATAGCGGTCTGCTCGAAGGGCGGCCTACAGCGAGACTGAACTATACGATCATCGACCGGACGCGATCCCAAACCGCGAGTCGGGCCTTCGTCATACCGCCGCGGATCAATGATGAGGACCCCGATCATCCTGTTCTTCCGCCCGTGCAATTGGTCGCCTACGTTTGGTGCAGCGAACCAATTGGCAGCGAGGCGATGGCGTCGCAAGCGTGGATCGTTTGGTATCGAGAGGAGTGGAAAGACGAGTCGATCGAAAAGGTCGCCTTCGACGGAATCCGCGGCGTTGATTGGGACGCGATCGCGGAAGATTTTGACTGGTAGAAGTAGCGAAATGGAGATGCTCAGCCGCATGGCGCGGCATCTTGTCGCTAAAGCGACCCAGCCAGTCTTGGCAGACTGGCTGGGCCACCCGTCGTAGGAGACGCTCCGATTACTGCGTCGCAGGGATCGAAACCATCGTTTCGTCCGCCAGGACTGGGACGCTGTCTGGCGTTTCGACTGGTTCGGTGTGGCTGGCCAATCTGACGGCTGGAGCGTTGGCCGGGGTGAAGCCGGCAAGTTCCAGGGCTCGGGTCGCGGCCGGGTGCTGCATGAACATGTTCCAGACCTGGCCGGTCAGCATGTTTTCGCCCATCAGCAGCGAGATGCCGGTGTCGATGCCGATCACGTCGGAGCCGACCCAACCGGTCGCCGGGTTGAACGCGTTGACAAAGCCGTAGCGGCCGTAGACCTGGTCGCCGTAGTTCCCCTTTTGATAGGCGAGCGTGCGGAGCGCTTCGTTCGGCACGGCGGCCAAACCGCCGGCGGCGGCGCTCGGCACGACGGTCCCGTCGATGCCGCGATCAGGCTCGACGCGGCCATCTTCGTATGGTCCGCCCCAGTCGCGATAACCGGTCTGGCTGTCGCTGCTGGTGATCCCCCAGAGATCGGCGTTGTAATGGCCGAGTTGTTTCGGGTACTTCGCCGCCAGACTGTCGGTGAACTGCATCTGCGCCTGGTGAGCGGTGACCGCGTTTTCCCAGTAGTTGCGTCCGCGCGACGAACGGTAGTTCTGGAAGTTGAAGAACGCCATCGGGTATTGATGGACGAATAGCGGCGGGTAGCTGAGGAACTTGTTGCCGTTCAGTTCCATCACCGGCTCGCGCCGCCAGGCGTTCCAAGCCGAACCAGGAACCGGGTTCTCCGGAGCGCCAATCGCCAACAGCAGCAGAATCAGATGTTCGCTGTAGTGATCCCACTGGTACGGCAGGATCCCAAGTTCCGGCGAGTACCCCATGTGCAGACAGTTGTTGCTGCCGAGCATCCACCGCCAGTCGACGCGGCGATAGAGTTCGTCGGCCAGCATGCTGATTTCGGAGTTGTCGCGGAAGGCGACTTGGGCGGTCAGGGCGCCGGCCAACATCAGCGCGGTGTCGATCGTCGACGCTTCGCAGCGCATCGCCCGCGTCCCCTTCTTGGCGTCGAAGAAGTGGTAGACGAATCCCTTTTCGTGCGCGGCCAGGTGGACCAGCGAGTGGAGCATCGTCCGGGTGCGGTTTTCGATTTCGGCCCGCGGCGCCCAGTCATACTGCGAGGCGACCGCATGCGCGGCCAGACCAAAGCCGCAAGCCGCACTGCTGGCGTAGGTGCTGTGTCCGCTGCCGTCGGCGGCAGCGCGATCGGCGACGAGTTGCGTTTGGGGATCGACCGCTTCCAGAAAGTAGCGGTAGCAGCGGCGCTGCATATCACGAACGAACGCCTCGCCGTCGAGTCCGGCGGCGGGATCGCTCGGAAGAAAATCGGCAAAAGTGCGACGCGACAGCAGTCCGCTCATCACCAGCGGCAGCGACAGACCGGCAGCGAGGAAAGTTCGACGCTTCATTGCGCACTCGTCCCTAAAGGCGAAAGGAAGGATGGAGCTACGGGAGGCAGTTCTGGTGACGGTTTCCTCTGGGCATCGAGCCGTCCAGGCCGACGAAATCCCAGAGGGGGAGTGGTGATTCGTCACAGAATCATATGAGAAACTCAGAATAGAGTAAAGGCGAACTAGGCCTTTTAGATGCCACTTAAAGTGGCCATTTCCCGCAAATTGCCACTTGTGGGTGGACTGGCACGAGATTAACGTTGGGCGTTTTCACCTTATTGAACGGAGGCCCCTAAGCCCCCTGGGCTGAAGAGTAGAAAGCGTAAGAAGAGCTTGGCTAGCACTCGGCTGTGCCGGCATGGACCTGAGGGTTCAGGTAGTTACCAGGACGGTCTTCGCAGTAGTGCTCGTCCCGAATCGCGTACCAGTCCTCTAAAGTCCGCATTTTCGTGAACTTGCTGCGGACCAGTTCCAGGTCGGGATGCAGGAAAGAGTATTTAATACCGAATTTCCTCATATGTCCCAAGCCACGTTTTTCGCCGTACAGCTCGTCGGCGATCCGCATGTGCTCCTGGATGACCTCCCGCTGCTCGAAAACGGTCGGCGGCGGGGGAAGCGGTTGCCCGGCGTAGAGCGCCCGGGCTTGCTGAAAAATCCACGGATTGCCGATCGCTCCACGTGCGACCGTCACGCCGTCGATACCGGTCTGGCGCATCATGTCGAAACAATCTTGCGCGGTAAACAAGTCGCCGCTTCCCAAGATCGTTTTGTCGCCGACATGCTCCTTCACGTCGCGGAGAAACTCCCATCGGCTCGGCCCAATGTAGCGCTGCTGAACCGTGCGGCCGTGAACGGTGATTGCGGCGACCCCGAGATCAAACGCACCGTCGAGGATGCGGAAGAAGTTGTCTCGGCTTTCGGCCGTGTCGTCGATGCCGCGGCGCATCTTTACCGTGACCGGAATCTCCGGCGGCGTCGCGTCACGAGTACGCGCGACAATTTCAAGGGCGACTTCCGGCTGACTGAGATGAAAGCCGCCGCGACAACGGCCAAGCACCTTTTTGACAGGGCAGCCGAAATTGATGTCGATAACGTCGTAACCTGCTTCAACCAACTTGACCGCGCCGGCGGCGAATTGGATCGGCTCGGCGCCCATCAACTGACCGCCGACCGGATGCTCTTCATCGGCGATCGCCAGAAAGTGCCGGTTCTTACTGCGGTCTTTGAAGGCGACCAGGAACTGATCGAGCATCACCTCGCAGATCGCGTACGACGCCCCAAAGCGACGCGCCATCACGCGCATCGACATGTCGCTATAGCCGGAGAGGGCCGCCTGGACGACCGGGAAACCGAGCTCGATCTCGCCGATGCGCAGCGGGGCAAATGGGGATTGTTCGACCAGGTTCGTTTGGTTGTTAATCATCAAAAGTCACAAACAGCCAGTTATTCACTACTCTTTTCGCCGGCGCAATCCGCGGTTTTACGGCGGTTAACGGCGAAAAACTGCGCCTCCTCTGTCAGCGGCAACCATCACCCGCAATTAGGGAATCCCTGGCGACTTTGCGCTAAGGCGGTAGACCGCAAGCGACCGATAGCCATATATACGACGGCGGAGAGGGTTCCCCGATGACGGGGAAACGCGACGAGATCTCGACTCCGCCGCTAATCAAAACATTCTAACATGTTGTCGCCTGTCTTACGTAGGCGGCAACCTCTGGGGATCGACCGGTTTCCTGCCCCAACCGGTCGGTCCTTTTTTCTTTCTTGCGTGCGGCGCCGCCAGCGGAAATCATAACGGCTTCGCTTTCGTTGGAACTTCGCTTCGTCTGTCTATGCTTGAAATCGAGTTCACCTCGCACTTGCGACGGCTGGTCGACCTTCCCGACTCGGTGGAAGTCGACGCGCCGACGGTCGCCGCTGCGCTGGATCAATTGGCGATGATTGCGCCCGCAATCGATTCGTACCTGCGTCACGAAGACGGCTCATTGCGGCGCCACGTCAATATCTTCCTGGACGACCAGTTCGTGCGCGATCGCCAACGCTTGAGCGATTCGACCGCCGGGGTGACTCGACTCTTCATCATGCAGGCCCTTTCGGGAGGCTAATTCATGCCGCTGCTCGCACTGACGACTCGCAAAGGTCTCTTGCTGGTACGCGACGACGGGGACCGCTTCGCCTTGGAGAGCGAATCGTTTCTCGGCGCGCGAATGTCGATCACCGCGCAAGACCCGCGCGACGGGACGCTTTACGCTTGTCTGGATCACGGGCATTGGGGCGTGAAGTTTCATCGCTCCGCTGATCTTGGCAAGACCTGGACCGAGCTCGAAGCCCCAAAGTATCCCGAAGGATCCGAAATCCGTCCCGGCGATCCGGCCGTGCTGAAATACTTGTGGGCCGTCGGCTTTCCGAGCGACAAACGGCCGGGAACGTTTTACCTCGGCAGCGAACCAGGCGGGCTGTTTGAACTCGCGGAGCAAGGCGCCGCGAGCCAACTGAACGACGCTCTCTGGAATCATCCGTCG
The DNA here is from genome assembly GCF_020966755.1 of Blastopirellula sediminis. Taxonomy (NCBI): domain Bacteria; kingdom Pseudomonadati; phylum Planctomycetota; class Planctomycetia; order Pirellulales; family Pirellulaceae; genus Blastopirellula; species Blastopirellula sediminis. Next base: position 3,963,357 of record NZ_JAJKFT010000010.1, on the reverse strand, counting down.
CGTCCCGAGTTTTGGTTTGGGGGCGGTCGCGACGAAGCGGGAATTCACAGCATCTGTATTGATCCCAATGACGATGACCGGATGCTGGTTGGCGTCAGTTGCTGCGGCGTGTTTGAAACGCGCGACGGCGGCAAGTCTTGGACGCACCGGAACAAAGGGCTGAAGGCGGAGTTCATGCCCAACCCGGATGTCGAGTTTGGGCACGATCCGCACTTGCTGGTGCAGTGCCGCACCCAACCGCACAAGCTATGGCAACAGAATCACTGCGGCGTCTTCCATAGCGACGACTACGGCGAGAACTGGCAAGACGTTTCGCAGCCGGACGTCGGCGTAAAGTTTGGCTTTACGGTTGTGGTCGATCCGGATGACGGCGACACGGCGTGGGTCGTGCCGGCTACGTCGGATGAAAAGCGAGTCGCGATCGACCGGGCTCTCTTCGTCGCTCACACCACCGACGGCGGCAAAACGTGGCGCAAGTATCGAGAAGGTCTCCCACAAGAGCACGTCTACGATTTCGCCTATCGCCACGGCATGTCGCTCTGCGGCGATCATCTGGCGCTGGCGACTGCCGGCGGCAGCTTTTATACGTCAAGCGACCGGGGCGAAACCTGGCGAACGTTTTCGTCGCAACTCCCGCCGATCTACGCGGTGACGCACATTGATGAGAGCCTGGTGGCGTAGTGGTCGCCACACTAACCCGAGGCGCGAGCCGAGGGAATGCGGTCATCATAAAATGACGAATGACGAAGCTCGAATGACGAATCTATTCCTATTCGTCATTCTGGTTTCGACATTCGTCATTTAGTCGAACGCATTCCCTCGCTTGCGCTGCGGACTAGTGTTTCGATTTTCTTACGCCGCCGGGGTTGTCGCTTCTTTCGGCTGGCGAGCGAAGCGTCGCAACACCACGTAAAAGACCGGGGTCAAAAACAACCCGAAGATCGTCACGCCGAGCATTCCGGCGAAGACCGCGGTGCCGAGCACGCGTCGCATTTCGTAACCGGCGCCGGTTGCGATCAGCAGCGGAATCACGCCGAGGATGAACGAAAACGCGGTCATCAAAATCGGACGCAAACGGAGACGACAAGCGCTGATCGCCGCTTCGAAGCGATCCTTGCCGGCGTCTTCTTCCGCCTTGGCGAACTCGACGATCAAAATCGCGTTCTTACAGGCCAGGCCAACCAGCACGATGAAGCCGATCTGCGTCAGGATGTTGTTGTCCATCCCGCGGAACCAAATGCCGAGGATCGCGAACAACAAGCAGAGCGGCACGATCAAAATAATCGCCAGCGGCAAGATCCAGCTTTCGTACTGCGCGGCCAACGTCAGGAAGACGAAGAGGACCGCCAGCGGAAAGAGGTAAACGATGGTGTTGCCGGCCTGACGTTCTTGAAACGCGATGTCGGTCCAGGCGTAGCCGAAGCCTGGGGGAAGATTTTGATCGGCAAGCTGTTCGATCGTCGCGAGCGACTGACCGGTGCTGAAACCGGCCACCGTATCGCCGTTGATGTCGGCCGCTGGATACAAGTTGTATCGGACCAGGCGATCCGGACCGGTCACGCGTTCTAACTGAACGACCGAACCAAGCGGCACGCTGGCGCCCCGATCGCTGCGAGTCCGCAATTGCAGAATGTCGCTCGCATCGTCACGGAACTCCGGCTCGGCCTGGGCGGTCACGCGGTAGGTTCGTCCCAGGAAGTTAAAGTCGTTGACGTAGACCGAGCCGAGGTAAACCTGCAGCGCAGTAAAGACGTCGCTCACCGGAATCCCGAGCATTTCCGCTTTCGTACGATCGACGTCGGCGAAGACCTGCGGCACGCTCAGTCGGTAGTTGGAGTAAACCTGAACCAGCCCCGGCTGCGCGTTCGCGTCGGCCAGCATCTTGTTGGTGACCTGATTCAGCGCATCGAGTCCGGCGCCGCTCTGGTCTTGAATGTAGAGTTTGTAACCGCCGCCACGGCCGATGCCACGGACCGGAGGAGGCTGAATCACGAAGATCTCCGCTTCGTTGATCTTGGCCATCTCCTTGCGCAGATCGGCCATGATGGCGTTCAAATCGCGTCCGCGAGCGGCGCGAGCCTTCGCATCTTCCAGCGGCAGGAAGGTAACTGCGGCGTTCGGGCTGATCGTAAAGGTCGAGCCGTTCAGACCAGCGATGCCGACCGAATGCGCGACGCCGTCGATTTTGCCGCCAACTTCCGCCACTTTCTTGGTGACGACGTCGGTGCGCGACAACGCGGCGCCATCCGGCAAGCGGATGCTGCAGATCAAATACCCTTGATCCTGCGGCGGAATAAAGCCGGTCGGAACCAGCCCGAAGCTATACCACGTGGCGACCAACAGCCCCACGTAGCCCAACAGCACGACGGCCGAAACGCGAATCGTTCGCCCGATCATCCAGGCGTACAAATTGCTCGAAAGGTCAAACGTCCGATTGAACCAGCGGAAGAACCAGCCGAAGCAAAAGTCGCCGGCCCGATCGAAAAAGCCTTTCACTTCGGCGTCTTTCGGACGGAGGAGCAACGCGCACATCGCCGGACTGAGCGTCAGCGAGACGAACGTCGAGAACGCCGTCGAAATCGCAATCGTCAACGCGAACTGCTGATAAAACTGTCCGCTGATGCTCGGAATAAAGACGGTAGGCACAAACACCGCGATCAACACCAGCGTCGTCGCGATCAGCGCCGAGCCGACCTCATCCATCGCCTTATGCGTCGCGGCCCGCGGCTCCATCCCTTCGCCGATCAGACGCTCGACGTTCTCGACCACCACGATCGCATCGTCCACCACAATCCCGATCGCCAACACCAGGCCGAACAGCGACAACGTGTTGAGCGTCACCCCCAGCGACTGCATCGCCGCGAAGGTGCCGATGAGCGAAATCGGAATCGCGATCACCGGAATGATCGTCGGCCGCCACCCATGCAGGAACAAAAAGACGGTCAGCACCACCAGCACCGTGGTGATGATCAACGTGTCGAACACCTCCGCGATCGACTCTTCCACGAAGTCGGTCGGGTTGTAGGCGATCTCGTAGCCGACCCCTTGCGGGAAGTCCTTTTCCAGATCGACCATCGTCTGCTTGATCTGGTTGGTCGTTTCGACCGCATTGGTTCCGGGACGCTGATAAACGATCACCGCGATCGCAGGCTTGCCGTCGAGATAGCTGATACGCGAGTAGTCCTGGGCGCCCAGTTCCAGCCGTGCGATGTCGCCGAGCCGCGTCACGCGGCCATCTTCGCCACGCTTGACGATGATCTGTTCGAACTCTTCCGGACTCTCCAACCGACCTTGCGTCGTCACGTTCAATTGAAACGCGCCGGTATCGTCGGTCGGCGGTTGGCCGATCACGCCGGCCGCCACTTGCACGTTTTGCCCGCGGATCGCGTTGACCACGTCCCCCGGCGACAGATCGAGGTAAATCATCCGCTCGATATCGAGCCAGACGCGCATCGCATATTCGTTACCGCCGGCGATACGAACGTCGCCGACCCCATCCAAACGCATCAGCGCGTCGCGAATCCGCAGGAAGGCGAAGTTGCTGATGTACAGCTGATCGCGACTGCTGTCGGGCGACGTCAGGTGAACCACCAGCAGCATGTCGGGAATCTGCTTGGTCGTGGTCACGCCGATCTGACGGACCGCTTCGGGCAAGCGGGGGAGGGCGACCGAAACGCGGTTTTGCACGAGCACCTGGGCGTCGTCCAAGTCGGTACCGAGCTTGAACGTCACGGTCAGCAGCATCGTTCCGTCGGCGCTCGACGACGACTCCATATAAAGCATGTCGTCGACTCCGTTCATCTCTTGCTCAATCGGCGTCGCGACGGTGTCGGCGATCACCTGCGGCGTAGCGCCGGGATAGCTGGCGCGAACTTGCACGGTCGGCGGAGCGACGTTCGGATATTGCGAGACCGGCAGCGTCAGGTAGGTAATCCCGCCGACCAGCACGATGATGAACGACAGCACCGACGCGAAGATCGGCCGCTCAATGAAAAAGTGGGGGAACTTCATTGCACTTTCTCCCGCTTCTGGCGCGACGCGTTCGCCGTGTCATCCAATTCCGGTAAAGCAGTAAGCCCTGCCGAGATCCACTGGTCCGGCGGCAGCGGTTGATACGTGTCGGGCAAGCCGTCGTCGGCGATCTCAATCGTGCGTTGTTCGACATTCACCGCGATTCCAGGACGCGACATCAGCAGCCCTTCGACCACCAGCGCTTCGTCGCCGTTCAAACCTTCTCGCACCACCCGCAAGCCGTCGACCAGCGGGCCGACTTGCAAGTCACGGCGTTCGATCTTGCCGTCGACGACGACGTAGGCGAACTGCGTCGATTGATCGGTGCCGATCGCCGAATCGGGAATCAACACGCGTTCTTCCGCCGCACTGCCGGGCAAGCGAACTCGCGCGAACATCCCCGGCACCAGGTCCTGCCTTTCGTTCCGGAAGATGCAGCGAACCCGCATGCTGGCGGTGTTGTTGTCGAAGCGGTTGTCGACGAAGTCCATGTGCCCTTGGTGCGGGAATCCTTGTTCGTCGGCCAGGCCGAGATAGACCGGGTTTTTCGCCGAGCGTGAGCTTTCTCGTTTGCCGGCCTGGGCCAAACGGATGTATTTGAGCGCCTGGGCCTCATTCACGTCGAAGGTGCAATAAATCGGCTGGATCGAAGTGATCGTGGTCAGCAAGGTCGAAGTCGCCGTGCCGCCGCTCACCAAGTTCCCTTCGGTGACGTACTCGCGACTGATTCGCCCCGAGACGGGAGCGTGAATCTGGGTGTAGCTCAGATTGAGCTCGGCCGCTTCGACGCCGGCCTGCGCCGCTTCGATCGCCGCTTGCGCCGTGGCGATTCCAGCCGAAGCGAGTCCAATCCCCGCTTTCGCGGCGGCGACGTCGGCCTGAGCTTGTTCGATTTCGGCCTCATGCTGGTCGAGCTCGTCCTGCGAGATCGCCGCCGAAGTTCGCAGCGTCCGAGCACGCGTGACGCGGGAGATCGCCAATTTGACCCGGGCGCTGGCTTGTTGCTGCTGCGCCTCCGACTCTTGCATTTGGGCGTTGGCCTGCGCGAGTTGCGATTGAGCTTGATTGAGCGCCGCCTTCGCGCCGTTCAATTCCGCAACGAACGGCCGCGTATCAATCACGAACAACAAGTCGCCCGCTTTAACCAGTTGCCCTTCGTCGAAGTGAATCGACTGCAAATAGCCGCTGACCCGCGCTCGGATTTCGACAAACTCGATCGGCTCGAGTCGCCCTGTGTAGGAGTCCCACTCGACCACCTCTTTGCGAATCGGCTGGGCGACCGTGACGGTCGGGGTCGGGCGCTGAGGGGGACCGCTGGAAGCCTGGTTGCAGCCTGAGAATGCTGCAAAACCAAGTCCGCAGGAGACCGCTGTGGCCAACAGAAGGAAGCGAGTATGGCTTGTTTTCATCATAAAAAGCAATTGCTCAGGGGAATGCTTTGATAATTCCGACTTTTTCCAGACAGGCACTTTGCCCAGGCTTCTACCGTCGGGGCAATTTTAGCCGACAGGCTAACGATTCGCCTAGTAATCTTTCTCTGATAGCATAGATTTGCGGGCATTTGTTTATACGTCAACTACTTGCCTGATCCTCCAGAATGCGATTCAGCAGGGAGTTTTTCGTGCGCCGCAAGAGAGCTACGGAGAGGGAGGAAGCCAGGGGAGTAACGACCTAAGTCGCTTTATGCAGGCAACTTAGATCACAATCACCAATCATAACGCCGCCGACCGCTTCCCCTCGGTGCGATCCAACACATTAGCGTGCAAACTAAACCAGAATTGCGGAGAATCGCCCCGCTTGCACCTTGGCCCGCCGAAAACCAAGTTACTCGGTCAGCTTTAGAACCACGCCGACCGTCGTTTTGTCGTCCAGCCGGTCGAGGGTCAACTTCGACGCGATCACTCCGGCGGCGGCGTCAATCTTCTTCGTCTGATCCGGGTCGCTGAAGAACTCTTTCAGCTCGGGGATCTGCGTCGAGATCGGCGTCACTTTATTGCTGGCGACGACGCCGACCCCTGGCTTGTCGCTGATCCAGACGTTTCCTTCGCCATCGGTCACGTCAATGATCGCTGTGCCTTGGTCGACCCGCGCCAGAAACTTCGACAGCCGGTTCAGCAGATTGACCTGCACCACGACCACGCCAAACAGGTCTCCTTTCACGGCGTCGTAAACTGGCGTCGCCGCAAACAGACGAACGCCGTCGGTCACCGTGTCGGTTGGATCGTCATTGGCGTCTCGCAGCACCAGCTGAACATCGCCCCGATCGAGCTGCATCGTCTGCCTTAGCACGTTTTGCTCTTCAAACTTAATCAGCCGGCTTGTCGGCACGCGGCGGATGTAGGCAGCATCGCTCGTGTTCCGTTCAACACGAACAATATCGGTCGCCGCTTCCTCACTTAGCTTCATGTAAGCGATTGCGACGTAGTCGGGATTTGCCCGCAAGAACTCTTCGTAAATCATGCCGAGCCGGCTCTTCCAGACCTCTTCCGATTCGCCGTCGGCCGCGTTCTCTGGGGGAGCGATCAACGTCTGAATCGGCGGCAAGTTCGACATGAATCGGGCGTCTTTCGACACCTGCTCGGCAGTCGACCGCAGTTGCACTTCCAGTTCGCGGCTATAACCGCGCATCTCGTCAAAGCGAACCTGGCGGTTGGCTCGGGCCGCTTGATGCGAAGCGACGATCATGACCGTCAAACCGACGATCCCGGTCACCACCAACAAGCCGATCGCCTGCGACCAGATCCGGTGGTTCTGGATCCAGCGGGCCAGTTTTTGGAGCGGTCGCTCGCGATAGGCGCTGACATGCTCGCCGGCCATCCAGCGTTCGACGTCTTCGGCCAGTTCGGTAGCACTTTGGTAGCGGGCATATTGCCGACGCGCCATCGCCTTGGCGCAGATCGCGGCCAGAGCCGGGTCGGCATGCGGATTCGCTTCCAAGACGCTCGGTGAAGGGCGTCCGGCGATCGCCGACAACAGCTCTCGTCCGGTCGTCGTCTTCGAGTTTTCTCGGGTTTGTTCATGCGGGGCCGAGCCGGTCAGAATCGCGTAGAGGATCGCCCCCAGACCGTAAATGTCGGTCCGTTCGTCCAATTCATCGACGCGTCCAGCCGCTTGTTCCGGCGCCATGTAAAGAGGCGTTCCGAGGATCTGGCCTTCCATCGTGCTATGGCCGCTGCCGGCCGCACTGTGGCTGCCGGCCAGATGATCGAGCGACTGCAGCTCGTCGATCACTTTGGCGATCCCCCAGTCGATCACGATCACCTGACCGAAGCTGTCGATCGCCACGTTCTCCGGCTTGAGATCGCGGTGAATCACTTTCCGCGAATGAGCATGGCCGATCGCCTGGCAAACGTTGACGAAGTCGGTCAACAATCGCCGCAGCAGCATCGGATCGTGATCTCCTTCGGCCACGCGCTCATGGTATTCCATCAAGGAATCATGCAGCGTCTCTTTGCCAAGAAATCGCATCGCGTAAAACGCCTGGCCGGTCGCCGCGTCTTCCCCCAGCTGATAGATCGGCACAATGCCGGGGTGTTCCAACCGCCCGGTGATTTCCGCTTCGCGACGAAAACGCTCGAGCGCGGTCGCCTGGTCGCGGGCAGTGATCTCTTTGACGGCGACGGGGCGTTTGAGATGTTCGTCATACGCCAACCAAACGCGGCCGAGACCTCCCTGGCCAAGCTTGCGCAGCAGCTTGTAGCGGGCTTCGGAAGTGCGTACTCCGGTCGCGTCGGCGGCGCCAGAACCGGCAACCGCGCGGATCCCCATCAGCCGGGCGATCGTGCCCGCAGGATCGACGGCATCTAGCGTTTGGGCCACTACGCACTCGACCGACGAGTTGCGCTGACCTCCTTTCTCCATCTCCTCCAGCAGACGAGGAGCGCCGTTTTTGATTCGCTTATTCGTATCGTCGTCGATCATGCCGATCGCCAGGAGATGCTCGTTGAGCGGCAAATTGCCGTGGAGCGTCCACGAGGCGAACCCCTGCGCGAGCTGACGTTCGGTCAGCGCACCCGTCCGCAGCAGCAAAGCGGACATCGCAATATCCTGCTGCTCTTTGCTGAAATCTCCATTGGCCGAATGAGCGACCGTTTCGCCGAAGCTGGAATCGCCGAAGGAGTCGGAAGGAGACATGCGATGGTTCGCTGTTGGGGGGAGTGGCCGGAAAATCAGGACTAGATTACTCAAGCTTACATGGCAATCCGTGCCACGGGGAGCATTTCCGGAACCGCGCGCCGCAACTTTGGCGCGGCGCATGCCTCAAAATCGGGGCCTGGAAAAAATAGCTGCGGCGGCGGCAAGGCGCGTCGAACGGATCGACGGAGCGGCCTCAATTCAGGCAAGGTAGAAAAGCGTGCGAAGCTAGGAAGCCAATCACAATTTCGGGCGAAATTCGCACCGAGAATTGCTGTCGCAGCGTGCGTATGAAAAAACCCAAGTCTTTATCTGACTTGGGTTTGAAGAGAGGCGCCGCCCGGATTCGAACCGGGGATGACGGATTTGCAATCCGTTGCCTTAGCCACTTGGCCACGGCGCCATGTCTTTGATTCACGCAAACTTAGAGAAACTGCCTCTGCTGGTCAAGTGGCGGTAGCAGTTCCGGTCGTAGCGATTGTTCGTTAGCGACAAGGTTCAATATCGGCGTCATGACCGTTCAGCTTGATCTAAATGTTACGAAAGTTACCAGCGGCCCGATTTCGCTGTACGGACTAACAGAACCAACGGCGAGAAGTCTGATCGCTCCGGTGGAGTTTGTTCGAATAGTAGAGATGCGTTGAACCGGCGTCTGCCGGGGTGAACGCAGCTTTCGGAAAAACTGCCTAAACAGGGGAGGGAACGCCATGGATTGGTTGAACCCTTGGGGAAGATCCCGACGACGCATGGTTGCTGAATTGTCCGCCAAAATCGCCACCGCGGCGATTCCGGTGGTCCGTCGCCGGCTGGATGACGAATGTCGTGATATGTCGGACGCCGAATTCCGCGGATTTGTTCGCGCTCGGGCCGCTCAAGCGATCCACGCCGAACTCGACAAAATCCGGGGCGCCGAGCGTCACCTGGTGATTCGCCATCGCGAACGACTCTTTGAAGCGTCGCTTGCGCTGATGCTGGTCTCCGAACTGTTGAAGCCGACCGCCGAGCAATCGCGCGATTACATTCGACTCGCCAAGGCGGCGTAGCCGACTACGTTTTTGCCCCAGCCACCGAGGAGCCTCCTACCTTGTCCGATACTCAACTGCCCGACATCTCGGGTATGTCGCTTCGAATCGCGCTGAATAACGTCCGCGTACAGAAGTTTTTGGACGGGCTCACCCCTCACATCGACGAGTTGGTCGCCGCCGTCAAAGATAAGAACTGGTCCGAAGCGGGCCGGCTGAGCCATTTCATCTATCGCTGCAGCGAAGTGTATGGCTACCCGGAGATCGCCGAGATCGCCGGCTCGGTCTGCAACGCCGCCGCCGGGGGAGACAAGCAACAAGCGGGACGCCATGTGCTGAAACTGCTGGGCGCGTATGCCCGAGCTGGCCGGAAAGCGACGGTCTAAGCAGAAAAGCGGAAACGGGAAAGCGGAAAGCGGACGAGAAAGCGCTTGCCGTTTGGCAGCGCTCGAATGTCCTTCCAAATGCCCATTCCGCTTTCCGCTTTCCGCTTTTCCGGGGCTAATCCCCCAATCTCCTCCCCAATCCCGCCATCTTCGGCGCTTGCCTGGGTTCTCTCGCCCCTAATTGTCGGGTTCTTTTTACTCGACTAAAATTGGCGGTTTTGTCGCGGCCCTCTGTTTCATCAGTGGTGTCAGCGGCACGAATTTCATCGCCCCTTTGCTGCCTGAGTTACCCAATGAGCGCACCCAAGAATATGATCGTCGCCCAAAGCGGCGGCCCGAGTCCGGTGATCAACAACACCCTGCGCGGCATCGTCGAGATGGCTCGCGACCTGGACAACATCGGCACGGTCTACGGCGCTCATCACGGCATCGAAGGGGTGCTGAAAGAAGAGTTGATCAACCTCTCGGATCAGCCGGCCGAAGAAATTTCGCTGCTCCGCTACACGCCGGCCGCCGGTTCGATCGGCACTTGCCGCTACAAGCTGAAGGATTGGCAGAACGAGGATTTCGATCGCGTGATCGAAGTCTTCAAGGCGCACAACATCGGCTACTTCGTCTACATCGGCGGCAACGACTCGATGGACACCGCCAACAAGATGGCGATCATGGCCCAAGAGCGCGGCCTCGACCTGATCGGCATCGGCGGACCCAAGACGATCGACAATGACGTAGGCGACAGCGAATTCAAGCTGATCGACCACACGCCTGGCTACGCTTCGACCGCCAAGTACTGGATGCACATGGTTCAGTACGCCAACGAAGAAAACCAAGGGAGCAGCCCGGCCGATCCGGTTCTCGTGATGCAGGCGATGGGGCGCAAGATCGGTTACATTCCGGCCGCCGCTCGCCTGGCCGACCCCAACCGCGAAATGCCGCTGCAGATCTATCTGGCCGAGTCGCCGTGCTCGCTGGAAGAGCTGCACCAGAACGTCAACGAACAGCTGAAGAAAGATGGCCGCTGCATGGTCGTCATCAGCGAAGGGTTCAACGTCGGCGACATCGGCGAAGTCAAAGACGCGTTCGGCCACACCTCGTTCAGCTCGAGCCAGATTACCGTCGCCCAGACGGTCACCAACTACCTGAACCAAAAGGGCCTGGCCGCCAAAGGCGCCGCTCGCTGCAACGTTTCGGGTACCGATCAGCGTCACGCGATGGCCTACGCTTCGAGCGTCGACCTGGAAGAAGCGTATCACGCCGGTCAACAAGCGGCGCTGCTGGCCTCGAATCGCGAGTCGGGCTTCATGTCGACGATCCTGCGAAACGAAGGCCCGGTTTACAGCGTTCGCTACGACAAGGCCCCGCTGGCCGAAGTCGCCAACAGCGAACGGACCTTCCCGAAAGAATGGATCACGCCGAGCGGTTACGACGTGACCGACGAATTCGTCGCTTACGCCAAGCCGCTGCTGGGCGAAGGGATGATCTCGCTGCCGATGATCGACGGCCGTCAACGGATGACCCGTCTGCAGCCGATCTTCGCCGAGCAGAAATTGCCCGCTTACGTGCCGCAAGCCGATCGCCAAAAGGCGCCGAAGTAGTCAGCCGCTGTCGGCGTTTTCCCCATCACGAACTTTAAGACTGAATCAAGACGATGACCTACAAAATCGAACCGAGCAAAAAGTTCCTCGTCGGCATCGACTCCGACGGCTGCGTCTTCGACACGATGGAACTGAAGCACAAAGAATGCTTCATTCCGAACATCATCAACTACTACGAACTGCAAGGCGTCAGCAAGTACGCTCGCGAAGCGGCGGAGTTCGTCAACTTGTACAGCAAGAGCCGCGGCATCAACCGCTTTCCGGCGCTCATCGAAGCGCTCGAATGGCTTTCGAAGCGTCCGGAAGTGAAGGCTCGCGGCTACGACATCCAGATCCCGCAAGCGGTCGCCAAATGGATGAAGGAAGAGACGAAGCTCGGCAACCCGGCCCTCGAGAAGAAGGTCGCAGAGACGGGTGACGAAGAGCTGGCTCACTGCTTGAAGTGGTCGGTCGCCGTCAACGAAATGATCGCCGGGATGGTTCGCGGCGTGCCGCCGTTCCCGTACGTTCGCCAGTCGCTGGAAAAGCTGAAAGACAGCGCCGACATGCTGGTCATTTCGGCCACGCCGAACGAAGCGCTCGAAGCGGAATGGGCCGAACACGACCTGACCCAATTCGTCACCGCGATTTGCGGCCAGGAAGCGGGCAACAAGAAAGAATCGCTGACCAACGCGACGCAGTACGCTGAAAACCACACCCTGATGATTGGCGACGCCCCCGGCGACTACGCCGCCGCCAAAGCCAACAACTGCCTCTTCTACCCGATCAACCCGGGCGACGAGGAAAACAGCTGGAAGCGTTTTTACGAAGAAGGGATCGACAAGTTCCTCAGCGGCCAGTTCGCCGGAGCCTACCAACAATCGCTGTTGGAAGAATTCGATCGCTATCTCCCTTCGCGTCCCAGCTGGCCTGTCGAAGATTAACGAGCACACTGAGATATTGAAGTAACCGCCAGTCCGCGTACCGCGTCGGACCAGTCATCTTGCAAGAAAGTGAACAACCATGTCCGAAAAATGTGATTTCGGTTTGATCGGTTTGGCCGTCATGGGCGAAAACCTCGCCTTGAACGTCGAAAGCCGCGGCTACAGCGTCGCCGTTTACAATCGCACGACCGAAAAGACCGACGAGTTCATCGCTGGTCGCGCCGCCGGCAAGAAGTTCGTCGGCTGCCACACCCTGGAAGACCTGGTCAAGTCGCTGAAGACTCCCCGCAAGGTGATGATGCTGGTCAAAGCCGGCCCGGCGGTCGACTCGTTGATCGATCAGCTGATTCCGTTGATGGACAAAGGGGACATCATCATCGACGGCGGCAACACGCTCTACAGCGACACCGAACGCCGCACCAAGTACGTCGAAGAAAAGGGCCTGCTCTACTCCGGCACCGGCGTTTCGGGGGGTGAAGAAGGGGCGCTGAAGGGTCCGAGCCTGATGCCGGGCGGTAGCGAAGCGGCCTGGCCGGAACTGAAGGGGATCTTCCAATCGATCGCCGCGAAGGTCGGTCCGAACAACGACATTCCGTGCTGCGAATGGGTTGGTCCGCGCGGCGCCGGTCACTATGTGAAGATGGTCCACAACGGCATCGAATACGGCGACATGCAGATGATCTGCGAAGCCTACTTCCTGCTGAAGCACTGCATCGGCCTGACCAACGAAGAGCTGTATGACGTCTTCGCCGAATGGAACCGGGGCGAACTGCAGAGCTACCTGATCGAGATCACCCGCGACATCTTCAGCGTCATCGACGAAAAGACCGGCGACTTCCTGGTCGACAAGGTTCTGGACGTCGCCGGCGCCAAGGGTACCGGCAAGTGGATGAGCCAGCTGGCGCTCGACCTGGGCGTTCCCAGCACGCTGGTCACCACCGCCGTTTACGCTCGCTGCTTGTCGGCCGCCAAGGACGCTCGCGTTCGCGCCAGCAAGGTCCTGTCGGGTCCGACTGAAGGCTACACCGGCGACAAGAAGGAATTCATCGCCCACGTTCGCGACGCGCTGTACGCCTCGAAGATCATCAGCTACGCCCAAGGCTTCGTGCAGCTGCAAGCTGCCGCTGCTGAGCATGACTGGCCGCTCAACTACGGCGACTGCGCCTTGCTATGGCGCGGCGGCTGCATCATTCGCGCTCAGTTCCTTGATCGCATCAAGGAAGCGTTCGACGCCGACGCCAACCTCGAGAACCTGCTCCTCGCCCCGTACTTCACCGACGCGATCGCGAAGGCCGAAGCCGGCTGGCGTAACGTCGTCGCCACCGCGGCGAAGCTCGGCATCCCGGCCCCGGCGTTCGCCGGCGCGTTGGCCTACTACGACGGCTACCGTCGCGCCGAATTGCCGGCCAACTTGCTGCAGGCCCAACGCGACTACTTTGGCGCTCACACGTTCCAGCGCACCGACATGGAAGGAACCTTCCACGCCGAATGGCTGAAGCTGCGTAAAGAGCCGCAAGAGTAAGGCTTTTCGCCAGCAAAGAACGTTAGAGTTAGATCGTACGGAAGAGGATTAGGGCGATATGTCAGATAGTTATTTGCGGGGTTTGTTCGGTCTTGAAGGGCGAACGGCCATCGTTATCGGCGCCACAGGCGTTTTGGGCGGGGCCATTGCCGAAGGGCTGGCCCAAGCCGGCGCCAACGTCGTCGTCTCTGGCATGAACGAAGAGCGTGGGGAAGCCCAGAGTGCCCGCATCCTCGAACTTGGTGGCGATGCGATTTTTCAGCCGGTCGACGCGGTTAGTCGGGCGTCGCTGGCCGAGCTGAAGGACGTGACGCTCGCCAAGTACGGTTCGATCGACATGCTGGTCAACTGCGCCGGCATCAACTCTTCCGTTCCGTACGAAGAAATCACCGACGAAGATTGGGACCGCGTCCTGGCGACCAATCTGACCGGCACCCATTTGGCCTGCCAGCTGTTCGCCCCATTGATGGCGAAGCAGCCTGGCGGCGGGTCGATTTTGAACATCGGCAGCGTCACGGCTCACTTGCCGCTGTCGCGCGTTTTCGCCTATTCGGCCTCCAAAGCGGCGGTCGTTAATCTGTCGCAAAACGTCGCGCGTGAATACGCTACGCAGAACGTTCGCGTGAACGTTCTTTGCCCCGGGTTCTTCCCGGCCGAGCAAAACCGAAAAATCTTGGATCAAGATCGCGTCGCCAATATCATGGCGCAAACGCCGATGAAACGCTTCGGCGAGCCGGAAGAGTTGGTAGGGGCGGCGATTACTCTCTTATCTCCCAAGGCGGGAAGCTTCATTACCGGCGCGACGATCTACGTCGACGGCGGTTTTACTGCAATGCGATTCTAATTTTCGCGAGATGCGCAGCTCGCCAAGGGCCGGGTTTCGCATAACGCTAAAGAAAACCTAGAATAGCCGGATCGCACTGCGCGCGTCCTGTCCGAACAACACACGAAAACAACTATGTCGCACACGATCGTGATCTTCGGCGCTTCCGGCGACCTGACGAGCCGCAAGCTGATTCCCGCTCTCTACCTGCTCCACAAAAAGGGGCGTCTGCCTGAGTCGACTCGCGTGGTCGGCGTCGCTCGGACCGAGTTCTCGCACGACGCCTGGCGTGAGGATCTCGAGCAGACGACCCAGAAATTCACCGGCGATTCGTTCGACGCCGCCGCGTGGAATACGTTCGCCTCGCAGGTCTACTATCAACCGGGAGACCTGCAAAAGTCGGATGACATGGATCGCCTGGCCAGCTTTTTGAACGAGCTGGATGGTGGAGGAGCGACTCGCATTTACTATCTTTCGACGATGCCGAAGCTCTATCCGATCGCCGTCGAAATGATTGGCGCCGCCGGTATGGCCGATCAATCGCAAGGTCCGCGTCGCGTGGTGATCGAAAAGCCGTTCGGCACCGACCTGACGACCGCACAACAACTGAATGCCCGCGTGCACAAGGTCTTCGCGGAAGATCACGTTTACCGCATCGACCACTACCTGGGGAAAGAAACCGTCCAGAACCTGTTGGTGCTGCGGTTCGGCAACTCGATTTTTGAGCCCCTCTGGAATCGTAACTACATCGACCATGTGCAGATTACCGTGGCCGAAGAAGTGGTCGTCGGTCGCCGTGGCGGTTACTACGACACCTCCGGCGTCATGCGCGATATGGTGCAGAACCACCTGTTGCAGCTGATGATGATCACGGCGATGGAGTCTCCCGTCCGCTTCGACGCGTCGATGGTCCGCGGCGAAAAGGTGAAAGTGCTGCAGGCGATTCGCCCCATGCACGGCGCTGACTTCGCCGAGAACACGATCCGCGGCCAATACAAAGGGTACCTAAGCGAAGAAGGGGTTCCGGCCGACAGCCAAACGGCGACCTTTACGGCGCTCAAACTGTGGGTCGATAACTGGCGCTGGCAGGGCGTTCCGTTCTATCTGCGGAGCGGCAAAGCGATGTCCTGCCGCACGACCCAGATCGTCATCCAATACAAAGAGCCGCCGCTCACGCTGTTTGAGCATTGCCAGTCGATGGAAGGAAACCGCCTGGTCATCCAGATCCAGCCGGCCGAAGGGCTCCAGGTCCACATCCAGAGCAAAGTTCCGGATGCCGGCATGCGGACCCGCACGACCGACCTCGACTTCCGCTTCCGTCGTCAGTTTGCGGGGGATATGCCGGACGCCTACCAGCGTCTGCTGCTCGATGCGATCCAAGGGGACGCGAGCCTCTTCGCCCGCAGCGACGAAGTCGAATTGGCATGGGGGATCGTCGACCCGATCCTGGCGGCTTGGAATAGCCCGGCCGCTTCTGAGCTCATGCAGTATGAACCCGGCGGGTGGGGCCCGGAAGAGTCGGCCGAGTGGATGTACAAACAGGGTCGCCAGTGGTTCGACGTCTGCCCGGTCCTCCACTAGAGGACTGTTCTGGAAAATTTATCCTACTTTTTTCTCATTTTTTCGCTTATCATCTATTTGCGGTTTGAGCGCAAAAACGACTAGCCATTACTCGTCGGAGAACTACTTATTTATAGGTAGGCCAGGAGTTCTGGGTACGTAATTGATGCGCACCGGCCGCATAACGTCGTCCACAAGATCCGACGGCCACGGATTTTCCTTCAAAAAACACGTGGTTTATGATGAGTCCGCGGAAAACCGCTGTAGCAACTGCGGGCGGTTGTCGTAATGATTGCATTAGTGGGGAGAGGGCAAGCATTCCCCCCAGTGGAATCTCAGCCAAACAGCCAAGATTCGAATAACCCATTTTTTGTCATTTTTTTCCTTGGCACCCAATAACCTTTAGCCAGCGAATTTCCGTCGACGCTACTTGGCGCCAGATGTGCTAGAAAATTGCCGTAAATCCGCAGGGAATTTGGCAAAGAACCTAGAGCATCGCCGCCAGTAACACCGATGGCGGGTACAATAAGGAAGAATACGACAAGTCGAGCGTTGCATCTGGAGTGTTGAATGACCATTCGATTGTTAGTTGCCGACGATCACGAAGTCGTCCGCTGCGGTTTAAAAAGCCTTGTTTCGGGTACCGACATCGAAGTCGCTGGGGAAGCCCGAACCGGGGAAGAAACGGTGCGGATGGTTACCTCCGTCAATCCTGACGTCGTGTTGCTTGATATTCGCATGCCCGAAGGGGACGGATTGACCACGCTTGGTCGCATCAAGCTGGAACGGCCCGATCTGCCGATCCTGATTCTCTCAACCTACGACAACCCGACTTACGTCGCACGCGCCGTCGCCCTGGGCGCCAACGGTTACGTTTTGAAAGGGGATCCGCGCGATCGTCTTGTCGAAGCGATCCACACGGCCGCCAACGGCGAAAGCGCCTGGACGCGAGACGAACTACGTCGCGTGACCGGCGCGCTGGCTACCCCGCGTTTGAACGCCGACGTCGAAGTGCCGCTGACGCAACGCGAAAGCGAAGTGCTCCGCCAACTGGCGCTCGGCCTGACGAACAAGGAAATCGCCCAGGCGTTGCACATCAGCTACGAGACGGTCAAAGAACACGTCCAACACATTCTGCGAAAAGTGGGGGTCTCGGACCGCACGCAAGCCGCAGTTTGGGCGGTTCGCAAAGGCTTGGTTTAGTCTAAAAGCCTTTAAGCTTGGTTGCGGCGGAGCTTGTCTCCCGCCATATTCTACGGTTCACCACACGCGGCAATATTCCGCTAGCGTAGAACCAAGGAGCAACCACGTGGCCAAGCCTACCGATATTCGTATCTGCGACGTCCAAATCTCGGCGGAGCATATTAACTACCGCACCCCGATCAAGTTCGGGGGGCGCGTGGTCAATGACGTTACGTTGTTGAACGTAGCGCTCGAAGTCGAAACGGCCGATGGACGACGTGGCAGCGGATTCGGTTCAATGCCGATGGGGAACGTGTGGGCTTGGCCGACGTCGATCACCTCTGGTGAAGCGACGCTGCAGGCGCTGGTCGACATCGGTACGGCTATCGCCGAAGCGGCGCCAAAGCTCGACCTCAGCGGCCATCCCTTGGAATTGACCGCTGCGGCTCACACGCAATACGCCGATATCGCTGCGAAAGTCGCCAGCCAGGCCGGCATCACCGAAGCGGTTCCGAAGCTCGCTGCGCTGGTCGCGGCCAGCCCGACCGAAGCGGCGATTCATGACGCCTACGGCAAGGCCCTGGGCCAAAACAGCTACAACTTGCTCGGCGCCGAGTACGTTAATACCGACCTGGCGACCTATCTCTCCAGCGAATTCGCCGGCGAATATCTCGATCGCTATACGCTCCGCAAGCCGCAACCGAAGATGCCGCTCTATCATCTGGTCGGCGCACTCGATCCGCTCGATCTGGACGAACTGCAAAACCCGGTCGGCGACGGCTTGCCCGAGACGCTCGGCGACTGGATCTTGGCCGACGGTTTGACCCACCTGAAAATCAAGCTGAACGGCGACAACCTTGATTGGGACGCTGCCCGCGTCGCCAAGATCGACGCCGTCGCCATCGCCGCCCAGGCGAAGCGGGGGGTGAAAGTGTGGCAATACTCGCTCGACTTCAACGAGCGTTGTCCCAACGTGCAGTACATCCTCGACTTCCTCGCGAAGCTCAGTGAGTCGAGCCCCGAGGCGCTCGATCGCGTTCAGTACATCGAACAACCGACCAGCCGCGACCTGCGGGCTAATCCTGAAAACCGGATGCACGCCGCGGCGAAGATCAAACCGGTCGTCATCGACGAATCGCTCGTCGACTACGAATCGCTCCTCCTGGCCCGCGAACAAGGCTATAGCGGCGTCGCGCTGAAAGCCTGCAAAGGGCAAAGCGAAGCGCTGCTGATGGGCGCCGCGGCTCAGAAGTTCGGGATGTTCCTCTGCGTGCAGGATCTGACCTGCCCCGGCTACTCGTTCCTCCATTCGGCCAGCCTGGCCGCGCGTCTGCCGACAATCGCCGCGATCGAAGGAAACGGCCGCCAATACTGCCCGGCCGGCAACGTCGAATGGGCGAAACGCTTCCCCAGCATGTTCGACATCACCGACGGTACGGTCGGCACCGCAGTTCTCGACGGTCCAGGCCTCGGCTTCTAGCGACGCAGGGTCCGCTGTGCGGACCAGAGAGGGAATTGAAGTAAGACGCCGCAAATTCTTTTGCGGCGTCTGTCCGTTTTGGGGCGCGGCTTGCGTTTCGTAGTTCGTGGCGACGTATTCGCTTGGAATACGTCGAATCGCCTACGTCACTATTGGGATGCCCCCAATGCGTTTTCTTCGCTCCTTGACGCTTTGCGCCGCCGCATTGTTTTCGCTGTTCGCGGCCAACGTGAAGAGTTCCGCCGCTGAAGCGTATGCCACGGGTCTCTCCTTGGCGACGACGGGGCTGTCCTCTTTCGGGCGCCGCTGGACATTCATCTTACAGCGGCAAGCGATTCGTATCCGTCTATGTCTCCCTAACGTCGCCTGATGGAAAGATCGATATGAAACCTCGCAAGCTCCAACAGATCGTCGCTATTTTGCTGGCCGTAACCTTCGTCGGCGTTTCCATGGCGGAACGACCAAGCGAAGACCGGTCGATCGCCGACTATGTGCTCACCGGCAAAGTGACCGCCGTTTATCGCCGGGATCACTTCGACTACGCCAACTACATCGTCGAGATGCGGGTCGAGTCGGTTACGAAAGGGAAAAACATCAAGCCTGGCGAGATCTTTCGCGCCTATTGCTTCCAGCGTCATCCTGGCCAGTTTTCTCCCGGCGCCTCCGGTCATGACGTTGTGCCGAAGGAGAACTCCAAAGTGCGCGTCTTCGTTAAACGAGAAAATGGACAGAACGAAGGCGTCTATTCCGACTGGGTCGACGTCTTGAAAAACTAAGTCGCCTATCGTGCGCCTCCTATACCCGATTTTGCCGCAATCCATCGAACGGCAACACCACCTTCAGTAAGGATTCGCTCATGTTCAATTTCCAGAACTGGCTGCTCACGGCAGTCGTTTGCGCGTTGTTCGTCAGCCAAGCCTCGCCGCTAGTCGCCGAAGAACAGGTCGACCAGCAGGTCTCGCCGGCCGAAACGTTGAAGCTGATGCAGGGGGAATGGATTATGAAACACGCCTACCTGCCCAGCAGTTTCATCAACGACCGTAAGCTTCCGCAGGAGGTCGAATTCGCCCAAAACGGCTCCGCCATCGAAATCCGCGGCAACCAGATCTACCTGCAAGGAAAACTTGCCGCGACGTTCGCCCACGATCTGAATCTGCCGGCGCAGAAGAAAGAGATCGGTTTTTCCCGCTGGGACCTCCTGATGCTTACGCTCCCCAGCGGCCAAGGGCTTCTTTGCAGCTACATGGTCAACGACCATGTGATGGAGATCGCCTATAGCCATCAATGTTCGTGTCACCGTGGAACAGGACATGTCCTCTATTTTGAGCGGGCAAAATAAATACTCGTTGACGCAGCCTTGTCGGCAGTCGCCGCTGCCGGCAAACTTAGCCGGGAAGTGACGCCTCGACTCTCTTCGCTTCCTCTTCCGTCAAGAAGTTGATTTCAAGCGCGACAAGCCGCTCGTTCGCGAATTCCCCGATTACGTCGTACGTCCCGTCGCCGTAGCCAGCGCCGCATACGAAAAAAAGGCCCTTCGGCCGGTCTGCGATCGGCTGCAATCCGTCCTCCGGGCACAACGCACGCTCGAGACTGCTGTCGGTCGCGATCTCAAAGTGCGTGAAGTAGTCAGGGTATTTTGGATTGGAAGCGATATAGGCGCGGATTTCGGCTTCCAGTTCTTCGGACACGGGGCCTTTAATGCAGGGGTATCCCGAGAAAGTCCCTTCGATCTCGACGCCCAAACTCTCATGGAGTTCTTCGATCAGATCGTCGCTATTGCGAGTCACGATAATTCCACGTCGCATCGGACCTTCTTCGTTCCAATCGCGATCGTAGTTCCCTTGATCCACCAGCACCAAGCGAGCCGTATCGATTGGAACCTCGCCCAGCCTACGCCGCCGCACTTCGTCGGCTGTTTCAAACATCACCCTGACCGAATGAACTCGTCCATATCGCGGGGGAGTCGATTCCTGCGTCATAAACAGGTACGCCGCTTCGCCCCCAAAGCCGGTTACCGACAGTCCCGGCAGGTTCTTGGGGTCCGCGAGTAGCAAGACCCTGGACGGAAGCGGCAGTTCGCCGATGTATCGATGCACCAGCGAGTGCGTTGATCTGCGACGTAGCCAAGCGAAGGGACTGACGCCAAGCTCTTGCTCTTTCATCTCTTGCAGATCAAGAAACTTCCGTAAGCTCGGTGAAAGCCAAACGGTTAACCCGGCCCAAAAATAGAAACAGGCGCCCACGGCGATTACGCCCGCTACTCGAAGCATTATCTGAAACAGCAATTGCATCGCCTCCGGCGGCGTCTCCTTAAACATCGCGTTCGCAATGGCGAAGATAATTGCCGACAGTACTAGACCTTTCAGGCCCAGCCAAATCGCCAGCGTGCTGCGGGTCGATCGGCTACCGAACCAAAGCGAGTAACAAAGAAGTAGAAGTACCGCCGGAATAATGACGCCGCGAAACCAGGAAATCTCATTCCAGGGACGCAAAAACGCCAACACCAAGTTCGCCGATTCCAGCAGCGCCACCGGGATGACAATAACGAAGAAAAGCCATTGGCCGCGTCGTACCGATCCAGTCAAAGTTTTTTCCAATCGCACTAAGAAAGAAATTCGACGATATTTGAGTTTCCCAACTCCGGACTACGTTCCGTCAACGAGCGATAGGGCGAATTCCAACAGATTAAATCAAAATGGTCGTCGCTTCAGCAGTCAATTTCGTCGCGATATGCGATTTTTGATTGCGTCGATTCATTGGCGTCGTAGGGTAACAAAGCACGTCCTTCCTCCCGCCCATTCCACGAGCCGCCCGATGTTCCGCTTCCCGCGCACGATCCTGACGATTCTTCCGGTAATCCTGCTCTCGCTGACCTCGGTCGCTCAGTCGCAGGTCCTTCTCTCACCGGAAGTCGACAAGATCCTGCAAAAGCCGCTCTACAAGAACGCGACCTGGGGCATCCTGGTCATCGACCTGCAAACCGGCGACACCGTCTTCTCGAAGAACGCCGACCGGCAGATGCTGATCGGTTCGATCCGCAAAATGTTTTCGGTCGGCCTTGCGCTCGATCAGTTGGGCGAAGACTATCGCTTCGTCACGCCGATCTATCGCCAGGGGGAAGTGAAAGATGGCGTCCTCAACGGCGATCTTGTCGTGGTCGCTTCCGGCGATCTATCAATGGGGGGACGTGAACGTGCCGACGGTACGATCGCCTACACCAAATTCGATCACAACGAAGCGAACTCGCTCGGCAACGCGATCCTGACGAAGACCGATCCGTTGGCCGGCTACCGCAATCTTGCTCAGCAAATCGCCGCCGCCGGAATTAAACGGGTCGACGGCGACGTCATCATCGACGATCGCTTGTTCCAAACGTTCAACTTCCGGCACGAGTTCGATCTCCGCCCGATCTTCATCAATGACGACGTCGTCGACATGATGCTGCAGCCAGGCGCTACAGCGGGCACACCGGCTGACGTTGCGTGGCGTCCTCATTCGGCCGCATTGACGCTCGCGCCGCAACTGAAGACGACGGGGCCCGGCTCGGAACTTGAACTTGACTACGACGATCTCCCGAACTGCATCGGCAAGGCAGGCTGCCAGGTCCCGCTGACCGGCCACCTGCCGATTGATCTGAAGCCGGTTCTGACCGGCGAATGGCCGCTCGTTCGCAACGTCCGGATCACGCAACCGCAAAACTACGCTCGCACCGTGTTGATCGAAGAGCTCGCCAAAGCGGGCGTCGCAGTCGCCGCCAACAAGACGGCCCCCAACGACGCCGCCAAACTGCCGGCGGTCGGATCGTACCAAGCCGATCATCAAGTGGCGAAGCTCACGTCGGCCAAGTACGCCCAGTTCGCCCAGTGGATCTTGAAGGTGAGCTACAACATCGGCGCCGACACCAGCTTGATGTTGTACGGCGTGCAGAACGGAGTCGATACGCTCGAAAAGTCGCTCGCGGCCGAAGCGAAAGCGCTGAAGTCGCGGTTCGACGTGTCGCCGAGTGAATTTCACTTTGTCGACGGCAGCGGAGGAGGGGACACCGCCGCGACGTCGCAAGCGATCGCCAAGATGCTAACGGCGCGGACGAAACTCGACAACTTCGCCACCTTCAAACAGGCCCTGCCGATCCTGGGAGTCAACGGTTCGCTCGCCACCGTCACTCGCTTCGAAGAAAACGACGCGCTCCAAGGCGCCAAAGCGAACGTCTACGCCAAGACCGGCACTTACATCACCGGCGACGAACAAGGCCGCATGATTGTTCGCGCTCAGGGAACCGCCGGCTACATTGACGCCGCCAGCGGCCGCAAGTACGCCTTCGTCCTGGTCGTCAACAACATCGGCGTCATCTCCGGCATCGACGACGTTATTCAGGTGATGCAAGACGAAGGAGAAATCGCCGCGTGGTGGTGGCGGCAGAACTAAAGAGGCCAAGAAGCCCAACACTAACCCGAGGCGCAAGCCGAGGGAATGCGGTCTCTAGAAAGCAACAAATGTCGAAGCGAGAACGACGAACCAATCTCCGTTCGTCATTCTGGTTTCGACATTCGTCATTTGGCCCAACGCATTCCCTCGGCTTGCGTCTCGGGCTATTGTCGCGGTTGGCGCGACGCCTCTAGACGCCTTCCCCCTTCGTCTCACAAGCGAAGCGGAACGTCTTCCCTTCGATCTGACCGTCGGCGGTGATCGGATATTCAAAGCCGAGCTTTTTCAGAAAGTCGAGCAGCTGCCAGCAATCGGCCGCGGCGAACTCGTCGTCGGCGTACGCTTTTTGCATTTCTTCGTAGTCGGGATCTTCCCACCGTTTCAGATAGTTCTCGATCTCTTCCGACGCGACGCCGGGAACGGCCTGGGCGACTTGCCGGGCGTTGCCTGACCAGTAGAAGATTTCTTCTTCGCTCAGGTTGTCGTCCCAATAATCGGGAATCGGGTTGAACGCGTCGATCGGCTGTCCCTTACGAAACAGCAAGTACATCCAGAGGTCTTCGTCATGGATATGGAACGAAAAGACCGGCGTGCTGAGGACCCGCGACAAGTACTGACTCGCGGCGTCCCAATCGAAGAAATCGCTGGGATAGAGGATCGAAACGCGATCTCCTTCGCCTGCCAGCACGAGGCAATCTTCGTCTTCGATCGTCCGCTCCGCCTGGGCGAACTCACCCTCTTTTTCCGCGGCGAACGCGGCGAGCGCTTTTTCAACGGCGGCGGCGTCTTTGCCGATTACGCCTGACATCGAGAGAAACAACCCCATACGGCGAACCCCTGCTGGTAGTCGATCAATTTGGGCGTCCAGACGATTCCGACAAGTCTGGGACAGGGAGCGACCTCCCCATTCTACCTATACCTTCCGGGATTTCGAGCGTGACATTTTTCCGACCGCCAATTGCTCTTGTCCCCACCTAGGAGCTATGCCACAATCCGCGCGCATGTCGCATAAAGCCATTCCCTGCAAAACCGCGAAGTAAATATGACGCCGAATAGAAATCGAGTCGAATTTGCGAATACATTGCGGGGGATTGCGGCGTTATTCGTCCTTATCGCGCACCTTTACGGTCTTTTCTGGTTCAATCGAGGTCTCGTCTCAGAACTGACGGGAATGCCGAATCTAAGCGCCGAAACGTATCCGACGCCTGCTTGGGTCCCGCTCCTCTCCAAGATCCCGATACCGCACTTCAACTGGGGAGCGCTCGGCGTCGCCCTGTTTTTCCTGATCAGCGGCTTCGTCATCCCGTTCTCGCTGAAGCGGGCGAACTTTGCTGGCTTTATGACGGGACGTCTCTTCCGAATTCTTCCCACCTACGCCGCCGGCTTCAGCGTTACGCTGCTGGCGTTAGTCATTTCGTGCTACTACTTCAACGTCGATTTCAAGTGGCCGCTCGTCGACGTAGTGACTCATTTCTTTCCCGGCATTCGCGACTTCGCGGGCACGCAAAATATCGACGGCGTCATCTGGACGCTGGAGATCGAGATGAAGTTCTATATCCTCTGCGCGCTCTTTATCGGCTTGTTCCAAAGCAAATCGCATCGAGTCTTTCTCGTACCGGTCGGCCTGTTCGCCATGGCGATGGTACTCAACGGCATTTCGAACGGCTGGTTCGGCTACGCCCCTTACACGCATCGCTTCTCGATGATTTTCGCGTTCGCGGCGCAATTTGAGATCTTCATGTTCATCGGAGTGGCCTTTCACTACCTCTACGAACAGAGAATTACGACGCCGACCGCGTACGGGCTGACCGCCGGATTGCTCGCCATGTTTTCGGCCGCCTGGGCGACGGGCCCGCTCGCCGAGAGCTTCACGCACGTCACGTGCTACGGTCTCGCGTTGTGCGCTTTCCTCTTCGCTTATCACTCCCCTTGGCTGATCCCAACCAATCGAGTCACCAACTTCCTGGCCGACGTCAGTTATCCGCTGTATGTCATCCACGGAATCGCCGGCTATGTTGCGCTGGCCCTGCTGATGCGGCAAGGAGCCTCGCCGTCGGCGGCGTTGTTCAGCGTCACGATCGGCTGCTTCGCGGTCGCCTGGCTACTGCATGTGACGGTGGAAAAGCCGACGCAGAAGCTCGGCAAAAAGTGCGCCGCCGCTCTCATGGAACGCCAGGCTCCGCCAGAAGAAGTCGCCGAGGCCGACGCTGAACCCGAAACGATCTCGATACCGTTTCCCAGGGCGGAAGAAAGACCGACGTCGGCACGTTCGCGAGCCGCATAGTCTCAACTACGCTCGCCGCAGCTGCATCAACACCAACATCGGCCAACCGATATAACGCTCGGCGCGCGGAAACGCTTGGGAAAACTGGGCGTCAGGCGAATGTTCGCTCACCTCTTCCAGCTGAAAGCCCGCTTTTACCGCCGCCATGACGAAAGCGCTGACCGAGTGGGCCAGACTACCCGGCATCACCAACTCGTCGGTCTCCGGATCGGTGAAGCGGGCCTGAGCGCCGCGCAAGAACATCGCAGGGTGCATGCCGGATATCACCGCGCGTCCGCCGGGCTTGAGCGTTTGGAATGCGGCGGTGAAGAAAGGCTCTAGTTCTTGAAGATGCTCCAGTACCAATCCGCTGACGACCAGATCGAACTCGGCGGAGTAGGGGAGGGGCTCGGTGAGATCGAGCGTGACGAACTCCACGCGTTCGGCGCCTGGTTTCTTCTTCGCTTCGGCGAGCATCCCGGCGGAGAAGTCGACCGCGACGACGTCGGCGCCTTGCGCGGCGAGCCAGAGCGAATGCCTTCCGGTACCGCAGCCGAGATCGAGCACGCGTTGGCCATGCACATCGCCGACAGCGCGATGCAGATGCGCCTGTTCGATTCCTTGCATCGGATTCAAGTCATGATCGTAAACCGGCGCCCAGCGATCATAACCTTGGCGTACGCCGGAGAGGTCGTTGGTCATGCGATTGACTCTCGAGAGGGATGGGTGGGAAAGTTGGCAAGACAATTTGTTGTGGCGAGCGGTTCGCTGGTTCGATATCGTAGTATCGCAACATCCCTCCTTTTCTCCAGATGAGTCGCCCCATGAACGCCCCGCCAACTAGCTTTTTTTCCCATCTCCAAAGACTCCTGCGGCTGATCGCCTGCGTCGTCGCGCCGACCTTTTTATTCCTGGTCGCCGTGATCGTGCTGGCCTGGCAGTTTACGGAGTTCTCGTCGCGACAAGAAATTCTCTCGCTTACTTCGTTTCTGGTCATCATGTCGCTCAGCGCGCTGGCGTTTAACTGGAGCCGCGCGACGCACACGTTCGCCTCGGAAGCGACGCGACGACGAATCTACTTCGCCGGCATCGATCTCTTCTTGGCGAGCATGCTCGCGCTGATCGCGAGCTGTTTCGCGTGGCTGCAGTCGACGCCTGCCCCAGCGATTCTGCGCGAGTTCATTCCGATCGACTTTCAGGCCGGCGCCCAGCAATACATCCTTTCTCTCTGGTTTTGGACGCACTGGATCTTTCTCTTGCTCGCGTTGCTGATGACGCTCGGCGCGATCATGTCCATCGTGCTGGCGATCCAGTGG
Source organism: Blastopirellula sediminis (assembly GCF_020966755.1). NCBI lineage: Bacteria > Pseudomonadati > Planctomycetota > Planctomycetia > Pirellulales > Pirellulaceae > Blastopirellula > Blastopirellula sediminis. Next base: position 3,936,715 of record NZ_JAJKFT010000010.1, on the reverse strand, counting down.
CCGAACGAAGCGTCGTAAGACGTTCCGGCAATCAATGCGTGAACTTGGATTTGAACTTTTTCAAACTTCGTCCGTTGACATATTCCGTTATGGGAATATAAATAGAGACATGCCACGAGCCGCTACCACCACCGACGTTTTCAACGCTATCGCCGAACCGCGGCGCCGGCAGATCATTGACTTGTTGGCCCAAGCCAGCCGCCCTCAAGCGGTCGGAGACCTGGTCGAGGCGCTTCAGCTGCCGCAGCCGGCAGTCTCGAAGCATCTGGCCGTGCTTCGCAAGGTTGGCGTCGTCTCGGTGCGGAAAGAGGGACAGCACCGCTTGTACGAACTAAATGCGGTGGAGTTACGACCCGTGCATGACTGGGTGAAAACCTACGAACGTTTCTGGAGCGGCCAGCTCGCCCGAATCAAAGAGCGTGCCGAAAAGATCGCGGCCCAGCGCGCCGCCAAGTCCAAGTCCTCTAGCCCGAAGGAGATGTAATCGATGGTCGCCGTCAACAATTCCGAAGCGGTCCGCGTGCTGCACATTTATCTAGAAACAGAAATCGCGGCGCCGATTGATATCGCTTGGGAAGCGATGTTGGCCGAAATGGGACCGGAATGCGTCCTGCCGAACAGCGACGACACGCCGTTTCCGATGGTGCTGGAAGCCTGGCCCGGCGGACGTTGGTACCGCGATCTCGGCAACGACGCGGGCCATCTTTGGGGTCATGTGCAGGTCATCAAGCCGTCGAAGCTCCTCGAAATCTGCGGCCCCCTCTTTATGTCCTACGCAGTAACCAACCATCTGCAATATCGCCTGATTGAAGAAGACGGCGTGACGACGATGCAGATGACCCATCGCGGCCTTGGTCAGATCGCCCAGGAAGTCTTCGACGGCGCGAACGCCGGCTGGGGAAGCCGCAATCAGCGGATCAAGGACCACGCCGAACGGCTGGCTCGCCAACGAAACTAGCCGTTCGCTTCTCGCTATCGACTGGCGCCATGCTCTTGCGGCGTCTTCGCCGGATGAGCATGTCTTAGTCCCGCAAATTACATGCTAAGGACGTGCTCAATCGGCGATGGCCGCCAGAGCGTGTCGACAGAGAAAATACGCGTCTACGTAAAGACCTATCGCCCAAATCGCTCGGAGAAAACCCATGACCGCCGCCAAAGCGAATTCCGAAATCGACTTTCAACTTACTCGCTACTTCGATGCTCCGCGGGAGTTGGTCTACCAAGCCTGGACCGAAGCGGACCGCCTCGAAAAGTGGTGGGGACCTCCGGGACTGCCGGTTCGGGTCGCCAAACTCGATCTCGTCCCCGGCGGCACGTTTCACTACGCAATGCAGATGCCGGGCGGTCCGGAGATGTTCGGCAAGTTCGTTTATCGCGAAATCGAGCCGAATCGGATGCTCACCTTCGTCGTCTCCTTTTCCGATGCGGACGAAGGCATCGCCACACACCCAATGAGCCCGACCTGGCCCAAGGAAGTGCTGAGCGCCGTCGAGTTGTTCGACGACGACGGCCGGACGCGGGCCGAACTTTGGAGCACGCCGATTAATGCCGACGCCGTCGAGCGACAAACCTTCCTCGAAGGACACGAAGGACTAAAGCAAGGTTTCGGCGGTTCGATGAATCAGTTGGAAGCGTATCTCGCTACGCTGTAACGCAATTTCAATTCCTTACGATTTACGGAGACGGAAGATGGATTCAATTGCTTGTTCCGAACTGACGTTGCCCGAAGTCGGCACGCGCGAAGAGTGGCTTGCCGCTCGCAAAACGCTGCTCGCCGCCGAGAAGGCGCTCACCCGACATCGCGACGCGGTCAACATGGCCCGCCGCGGTCTGCCTATGGTTGAGCTCAGCAAGGATTACGAATTTGAGGGCCCGCAGGGAACGGTCAAGCTGATCGATCTGTTCGAGGGTCGCCGCCAGTTGATCATCTATCACTTCATGTTTGAGCCCGACGATTCGCCGCTGGCGAAAGAACATGGCCCGCACGAAGCTGGCTGCCCCGGCTGTTCGCACCTGGCCGATTGTTGGCCCCACGCGGCTCACTTGCACGCTCGCGACACCAGCCTGGTGATGATCTCCCGGGCGCCGCTCGCGAAGATCACTCCGTTCAAACAACGGATGGGGTGGACGATGCCGTGGTTCTCGTCGTACGGCAGCGATTTCAACTACGACTTCTACGTCACGATGGACGAGTCGATCCAGCCGGTCCAATACAACTTCCAAAGCAAAGAAGAACTGGCCGCCAAAGGGGAAGCGTATCACCTGATGGGAGAACAGCCGGGCTGCAGCGTCTTCTTCCGCAACGGCGACCAGATCTTCCACTCCTATTCGACCTATGCCCGCGGCCTCGATCCGCTGCTGACCACCAATCAGTTTCTCGACCTGACCCCAATGGGACGCGGCGAAGGCTGGGACGGCATGCCCGACCTGGGGAGCCAAGGGAAGTACTGGTGGAAACATCACGACAAGTACGAGTCGTCGCCCGACTCGACTTGCTGCGGATGCTCGAAGTAAACGGCAAATCTTCCTTGGCGCCAGAAAGGGAAACGCACGATGTCGACTCGGCCCGAAAACTGCTGTTGTTCCCAGTCGGCGGCGCCCGAAAAAACGTCGTGGCGCAGCCGCATTTTCGAGGCGATCGCTTGGATTGTTCCCGGCACGCTGCTCGCCCTGATGCCGAAGTGCCCGGTCTGCGTAGCGGCTTACTTGGCGCTCTTGACTGGCGTCGGCGTTCCGCTTTCGACCGCCGGTTACCTGCGGACTGGATTGATTGCGGTCTGCACGCTCTCCCTCGTTTACTTGGCCGTGCGTCGTTTGCCGACTTGGGCGGGACGTTTCGCCGCTTTCGCAACTTCACGAACCTAACGGAGTTTCGCTCATGAATACGATTCTCTCCGCCGATCCGCAAACCGACGCCGGCCTGGTCATTACACGTACGATTGCTGCGCCCCGAGCCGCCGTTTTCGCCGCGTGGACCAACCAAGACTACCTGGCGAAGTGGTGGGGCCCGGAATGCTTCACCAATCCTGTCTGCCGATTCGAGCCGACAAGTTGCGGCGAAATCTACATCGAAATGTGCGCTCCCGATGGTACGATTTATCCGATGCGGGGCGAGGTCTTGGAAATCAAGGCGCCGTCGCGGATCATCTTCGCCGCTTCCGCGCTCGACGCCGAGCGGCGCCCGATGTTCACTACGATCACGACCGTTACGCTCGAAGAGATGCACGGTCGAACCGGATTGCGCGTGCAGGCGAAAGTCGACGCGATCTATTCGTCGGATGCGACGCATTGCATCGAAGGGATGCCGGCCGGATGGAGTCAGTCGCTGGATCGCCTTACGGCGTTGGTTACCGGCACGGCTTAATATATGCGGCGTTACCGCCGCCCGATTCCTCTTTCCATCTCGTGGAGATCGTAGTCATGATCCTCAAAATTGTCCTCGGCATCGTCCTGCTGTTGATCCTGGCGATCGTCGTCATTCTGATTGCGGCGATGACGCGCCCCAATGAATTCACGTACGAGCGTTCGCTGTCGATGACCGCGCCGCCGGAAGTCGTCTTCGCCCATGTGAACGACTTGAAGAAGTGGGAAGCGTGGTCTCCCTGGGAAAAGTTCGATCCGAACATGAAGAAGACCTACGGCGAAACAATAGCCGGCGACGGCGCCAAATATAGTTGGGACGGCAACAAGGATATTGGCGAAGGCTCGCTGACGATCGCCAAGTCGGAGCCGTACGAACAGATCAAGTTCGACCTGAAGTTCATTCGTCCCTTCGCCTGCGAAAACGACGTTTACTTCACCTTTGTTCCTAGCGGCGATCAAACGACGGTCTCTTGGCGCATGGACGGGAAGAACAACTTTATGGGCAAGGTGATGAGCTTGTTCATGAACATGGAAAAGATGTGCGGCGATCAATTCACCGAAGGGTTGGAAAACCTGAAGAAGATCGCCGAAGAAGAGGCGAAGCAACCTTCGCCCGGGGTCGCCGAAACGGCCTCGTAATTTATTGGCTTAACTGTCGCGTTTCGTTGGAAATTCGTGGACGGAGAGAAGCGTCATGTTTGGTTTTGAAATCACCAAGGAGCACCAGTGGCTCCAACAAATGGTTGGCGATTGGACGTTTGAAGCGGAGATGACTGGCCCGCCCGACGAGCCGCCGCTCAAGACGAAGGGAAAAGAGAAGGTCCGGATGCTCGGCGAGAATTGGCTGGTCGCCGAAGGGGAAGGGGAGATCCCCTGCGACGAACTGGAGACGCGGCCGACCGGCTATACCTGCTTGACGATCGGCTACTCGCCCGAGAAACAGGCGATGATCGGTACCTGGATCGGCTCGATGATGAACCACATGTGGGTTTACGAGGGGTCGCTTGATCTGGAAAAGGGACTTCTCATCTTGAACACGAGCGGCCCCAAATGTGACGGTAGCGAGGGAAAGGCCCAATATCGCGAATCGCTGCAGCTGGTCAGCCCCGACGAACGGCTCTTCTCTTCGGCCATGCAAGGCGATGACGGCGAGTGGATCACCTTCATGAAGGCGGTCTACAAACGAGTCGCTTAAGAACGTCTCACGGAAACAACCGCAGAACGCCGGCCATTGGTCGGCGTTCTTTCTTGCGCCGGCTACTTCTGGTTCCCGTCGCTCCGCTTCGGTTCCACCGGGATCAAGACGCGCCGCTGACCGACCGGCAGGTTGATCCCCAACCGGGCGAGCGATGCGAATAAGACGCCGGAGAAAAAGACCTCGTCCATATTGCCGACGATCGGCAAGTTATCGGGAATCTCGATAATTCCCGCCGTCAAATTGGCGAGATAGGTGAGCGATACGACCACGCCGACCATCGCCAAGATGGCGGAAGGCCAGCCTGGCTTTTCGCTCGCTTCTGGATTTGGCTCCGCGTCCACTTTTCCACCTTCCCCAGCTGCCCGACGCAAAACTGGCGATCGCCAGTCCGCCTTGAAAATACTTCCGGCAAGATCCAACGTCAATCTTCTGGCGCCCAACACTATCCCGCAGCGCCAGCAAGGGAATGCGGCCGCAAGTGAAACCGGACGCATGTCACATTCGTAGCCCGAGGCGCGAGCCGAGGGAATGTACAAAGAACCGCCGCGCAAGTAGAGATGGATACGCCGGCCGCAAAGGGAAGGGCGACTTTCGTCATAGCGCCGAACTCATTCCCTCGGCTCGCGCCTTGGGCGATTATGGCCGCCCCTGAAGTGACGCCAGAGAGAAATAGTAGCGGAACGAAAATAGGGCTTACGTCGTCAGAACGCCGCATAGATCAGTCGAACGATTCCGAAGAGAACCGAGCAAATCCCGAAAGCCAGACTCAAGCACGCGCGCATCCCCGTGTCGGCGTCATCCAGGACTTGTTTATTGCCGCGGTCCTTTTTTCCTGTCGCTAGCGTATGTGCGCCGGCAAAGATGGCCATCAAGCCAAACAACAGCGCCACCACCCCCAAAGCCGCCGGGTGCTCCGCATGCCACCGGTTGACCGCCTCGCTGCCGCCGGAACGCGCGATGAATAGATCCATGAAATCCCCAAGAACAGCCAGCTCATCAGGCGGGATTGTAGTCCGATTCCGTAGGCGCAGACAAGAAAGTTTCACGCCCAGTGCGTGAAGTTTCCGGCGTCAGCGTGTACGATACGTCGATGTCGAATCGCTTTTGATTATCGCCGAGACGCTTTGTGGACTTTCGATTTCTCGCCCCTGACGAAGCGTCCCGCTTACGAAACGTCCCCAGCGACCTGTTCGACGGCGCACTCAACACGCGGCTGCTCGAGCAGTTTCTCGCCGATCCGCGGAATCACCTCTGCGTCGTCTTCGTCGAAGGGATCGCGATCGGCTACGCCTCTGGCGTTCATCTGACCCGCGTCAACCAGGCGGATGAGTTTTTCATTTACGAAGTGGAGGTCACTTCCGCGTGGCGCGACGCCGGCGTTGCGCAAGAGTTGCTCAAACAATTGCTGGCCAAAGCCGTCGAACTGAACTGCGAGACCGCATCCGCAGTCGCTCGGCAAGCGGACCCGAAAACGATCGACCGCTATCGAGCGGTCGGCGGGTTCAGTTCCTATGACGTCCTGAAGTTCTCCTTTCCGCTGGTGGAACTGGTCCAGCCGCTGCAGCCGACCGAAATCGAAAGACGCAAATCGACGCTGCAGCCCGTTCCCCATCCGTCGCCGGTCAAGGCGCTCAACGTTCTGCTCACTTTGCACATGAGCGATAAATCGGGAGATCCGCCGGGCGAAAAACTGACGCAGCAGATCGCCGCCGAGTTTCTGCCGGAAGATGAAATGGAAGTGACGCTCCAGAAGTGGCGCGAGGTCGGCTGGAGCTGGACGTTTTCGATTGACGAGCGCAAGTACGAAGGAGTCCTCGCGATCCTGGCCGAGCCGCGTCAAGCGCTCTTGCAAATGGGTCCGCTCGATCGCATCACCTTTTTCGGCATGCAGCCAAAACTGTCGCTGGAAGATATGGAGCCGCTCCGCGAGCGAACGCTGCAAGTGCTGGAGAAGCTGCCGGAAGTAGCGAGCGTGCAGTTTTCCGCCGACGGTTTTCCCGACGCGTTGATCGCCCCCGATCCCAAGTCGATCGCTCGCGCGATGAAAAAGTGGGACGACTCCCGCGAGACCGGGATGCGGCGACCGGTCGAGGGAGAACTCAATCTGCTTTATCGCTTTCTGTTGTCGCCGCTACGTACGCGTCGCGGCCGCGACGCCGAACCGATTCGCCGCGTCGACGTCGTCTGTCTGAACGCCCTGATCGTCTTCACGATCATCGGAAGAATCTATCTCTTCACCTTTTTCCCTTGGCCCGAGCAACTGTGGCTGGTTCCGCTCTATACAGTGATTATCGGGGGCGCTCTTACCGGTTTCCGCAAGCGAATCGCCTGGATCGCCGTCAGCGTTCTCACGACAGCGACTTTCTACTTTTCCCTGGCGCTGCTCCGGGGAATGATCCATTTGATTTAGGAGCGGGCTACGTACTAGCCCGAGGCGCAAGCCGAGGGAATGGGTCCGGAACTAATCTGAACGGAATTGGCGTGTTCCCGACCGCAAATCAAATGGGATCTTTGCTGATGACGCCGACCGCTTTCCCTCGGCTTGCGCCTCGGGCTAATAGGAACCGGCGCAACAAAAAACGGCCGAGCATTACGCTCGGCCGTTTTGATTGTTCGATTCTGTTCGCAATCGCGAATTAGAACTGGCGACCTTCGGTCACGTAGACCGGGCGAACGCCGGTCGTATAACGCAATTGCGTTTCCGGGCTATACGAGATGTTCGTACGCAGGTTCGAGTACTCGCGGAAGAACGGGGTCGCGTTCGCTTCGGGACGAGCCACCGAAACGCCGTACCATTCGCGAGCGGCGATGCGGGCGTTACGCTGTCCGGCGATGAACTGGGCCCGTTGCAGACGCAGAACCGACGGGCTCTCGGCGCGGCGAGTTTCCATCAGGTAGAACCACATCTCCGGCGTCGAAGCCGACAAGGCCGGGGCGCTTTCCAGCGGCTGGGCCGGCATATCGCTCGGGCTGCTGCTGCTACGCAGGACCGTCAAGTCTTGAGCCATCGCGGCCGAGGCGACCAGCAACGTCGTCAGCGCCGTGGCGACGCAAATCATCTTCTTCATTATTCGACTCCAGGCAATGTTCGTTCGCTGGCGGGTTTCAGCCAAGAATGGAGCGCGGACGAGACGCGTCCGTGCACACCACTGGATTCGGCGTTTTCCGCCGGCAGATTCGAATAATTTGGACGAACCGTTAGAGTCCAACACCGCGGCGACGTTAAAGTCGACGCGTCTTACCAGAACAACGCCCCGCTAGCAAAGACATCAAGCGTAGGCTGGGTCGAGACCCAGCATTTTACGGTCCGAATCCGAAGTGCTGGGTCTCGACCCAGCCTACATCTCTACGACCGGCGATTCGCTAGCCGCGCTTGGGCCGCGGCGTCTTTGCGCCGCCGCGGCGGCGTTTGCCTCGCCCTTTTTTGTCGTCGCCGGCGGAGACTTCGCTCACCTTTTTACCGACCGAGTCTTGCATCTTGCTGATCCGATCGCGGATTGCGGCCGCCCGCTCAAACTCCAGGTTCTCAGCCGCCGCTAGCATTTCGGTTTGCAGTTCGGCGATGTATTCGAGCGTGATGTATTCGGCGTCGTCCTCTTTGCCGACCGCCGCGTTGGCCGCGCGATGCGCTTCCGCTTCCGACTCGATGCCGCGACGGATGTTCTTTTTGACCG
>NZ_JAJKFT010000010.1:3477512-3628283 GCF_020966755.1 Blastopirellula sediminis | reverse complement strand
GGCCGTCGTCGGCGGCGCTGCCGCGGTCGGCAGCTTGAACCTCCCCCGCAACGTTCATGCGGCCGGTTCCGACATGCTGAAAGTTGCGTTGATCGGTTGCGGCGGTCGTGGTAGCGGCGCCGCCAAGAATGCGACGATGGGTGATGAGAATCTGAAGGTCACTGTGCTGTGCGATATCTTCCCGGACGTCTTGGCGCAAGCTCGCGAACGTCTCGGTCGCGCCCTGGGCGATCGTTTGGAAGTGACCGACGAAACCTGCTTCTCGGGCTTCGACGGCTACAAGCAAGTGATGGAAACCGACGTCGACGTCGTGTTGCTCTGCACGCCGCCTCACTTCCGTCCGGCTCAACTGCGTGCCGCGATCGAAGCCGGCAAGCACGTCTTCTGCGAAAAGCCGGTTGCGGTCGACGCTCCGGGCTGCCGCCACGTGTTTGAAACGGTCGAAATGGCTCGCCAAAAGAACCTGAGCATCGTGAGCGGCCTCTGCTGGCGCTACGATCCCAAGGTCAAAGCGACGGTCGAAAAGATCAAAGAAGGTTCGATCGGCGACATCGTCGCGGTTCACGAAACCTACCTGACCGGCACCCTCTGGTACCGTCAGCCGCAGCCGGATTGGTCCGAAATGGAAAACCAGGTTCGCAACTGGCTCTACTACACCTGGCTGTCGGGCGATCATACCGCCGAACAGCACATCCACAGCCTCGACAAGGCGCTCTGGATCAACGACGACGCCGCTCCGCTCAGCTGCGAAGCGGTCGGCGGCCGCTTGGTTCGCACCGACGCCAAGTGGGGTAACGTCTACGATCACTTCGGGATGACTTTCGAGTTCCCGAACAGCGTCAAGACGTTCGCCTTCTGCCGTCAGATGGCTGGCTGCTACAACGACGTCAACGACTACATCCTGGGCTCCAACGGTACGGCCAGCATCCTGGGCGGAACCGTCACGCCGAAGAAGGGAGAAGCCTGGAAGTACGACGGTCCGAACGCCAACATGTACGACGAAGAGCACAAGGCGCTCTACGCCGGCATCCGCTCGGGCAACGTCATCAACAACGGCATCTACATGACCCGCAGCACCATGATGGCGATCATGGGTCGTATGGCCGCCTACACCGGCAAGAAGGTCACCTGGGACATGGCGATTAACTCGCAGGAAGACATGACCCCGAAGACCTACGAATGGGGCGATGTCGAAATCCCGACCGTCGCTCTGCCGGGCAAGACGAAATTCGTCTAGTCATATTTCGGACAAATCGAACGAAAAGAAAAGCGGGCCGCTGGGCCCGCTTTTTTTGCGCATCGCGCCAAATGCTGTCGAAAATCGCCGTTTCCCGCTACTCTTCACCAAACGCGTCCTCCTTTCATCCCGATTGGCAATCTAGATGAAACGAGGAGTACGGCAGAGAACGAAGAGAGAAGGGGAATCCTGGTGGCGCAAATCAAACACAAGGTAACGCTCGTCGTCGAGCGTCGCGCGGACGACTCCATTCAAGTGGCGCGCAAGAACGGCGTCAGCAAAGTCAGGCTCTGGAAAAAAGTTCGGCCGGGAGATCACTACAAAGTCGATCCCCCGCCGCAATGCGACGTCCGCTTCCTGAGCTTCGCCGAGATCGAAGCGTTTGCGGATGGAGAGAACGTGCTGGAGTTTGAAGAGCGGAGCTACTGAGTCGGCTCCGCTCTTTTCTCCCGCTCGACTAGAAGTCGGGATCCAAGATCTCGGACGGGGGCGTCACCTTCTTCAAGCGGCAGCTGGTCGGCAGCGGCTTCCGTTCCAGGCCTTCAATCCAGTCGGCGACTTCTTCCACCGTCTTCGCGACCGGCACTTCGCTCGGCAGACCGGGAATCTTGTAACGAGTTCCCAGCAGGGCGATGACCGGGCGGCCGTAGCGGATCGCCAGGCAGACTTCGGCGCTGGTTCCCTTGGTGCCGGGAAGCGCGACGACGATGTCCGAGCTGAGGATGTTGATATGGTTGCGGCTACCCATCTGCATGCCGGCGTAACCGGTTTGCGGCAGATGGGTGAAGATCGGGATTTCGACGAACGGGTTGGGATAGTGCTGTCGACGCGAGTAGGAACCGCCCGACGCGTCCCCCGGAATAATGCCGATCACGCGGCCCGGGCGATCTTCGGTCTGAAAGAACGACTCGCTAACCGCTTTCATTTCGCCGTCGCCGCCGCCGGTCAGCAAGTTATAGCCGGCGTTTGCAATCCAGGCGCCCAGCTCTTTGGCCAGATCGCCGTGCACTTTTTTTCCCGACCCCATCACCCCGATCACCGGGATTCGACCACTGCTGCTCATACGCCAAATGCTTTCTGGGCGAGCCGAAGCTCGTCGGACCTCTATGTCACACCGTAACGCCAGAGATCAAGATAGCAGCAGCCGGCTTTCATTTCTGGGGGCCCCAACAGAAATTAATAGAAGTCGCGCAAATGTCCTTTGCGACTAGACCGGTTGGGGGCCGCGGGTAAAACGGAGCTGATCGGGCTCGAACTCGATGCCCCCCAACATGTTCGAATAGGCGTTGCTCATAAAACGGACGAAAAACGAGGTAATCGGCCCCGGCACGATCTCCAGCGGGTCATCCTCGTAGCCGTGAAATAGCTGCACAATTCCCCACTCATCCGGCTCCCCTTCGGTCCACCAGCAGTAAAGATGGCCGTTAGAGTCGCTTCCCCAGGGAAACAACCCAGGGCACTCGGGATAGAGAATGTATTCGTGCTCGCAGGCCTCTTTCAGCTCTTCGTAGCGTGCAAGATCTTCACGAACGCGGTCGCGTCCTTCTTGCGTCAGCAGATTGGAGATGATGAGACCACGCTGAAACTCGCCGGAGCCGTAGGTCTCGATAAACTGCTTGTAGTCAGCCGGAAACGTCAGGCCGAACTCTTTTTCGGCGATCGACCAATCGCCCAAGGTGTCGACCGTTTCAGCTGGGGGCGGAACGAGCGTAAGAATTTCATCCAGAGCCATGGTTCGATCTCCGCGGTTTGGAGGAACGTTAGCCCAGCTTTAACTCCGTCTCGCAGCGGCGGATCGCATCGCTCACATGAATCGCACTATCGGAAAGCTGCAGGCTTTTCGACTGCTTGATCCACTCGTTCACCTTCTTCTCGGCCGAAATCACCGTGCTATGACTCTTCCGAGCGAAGAACTGGCAGATATCGGAAAGGGCGGCCTTCGTGTACTTTCGGGCCAACCACATCGCCAACATCCGGGGATGACTCGCCTTACGCGACTTACTGGCGCTACGCAGCATTTTAGCGTCGACGCCGAACGACTTGCAAACCGCTTCTTCAATGTCGGCCAAACGGACGATCGGCGTGCAGGCTCGGACCATGTCGGCCAGCGCACTTTCCGCCATTGCGACGTCCGCATCCCGTCCCAAGGACATCGCAGTCGCCCATAGCCGATTCATCGCCCCAGACATCAGTCGAGCGTCCCCTGGCAAATGATCCGCTAGCCAATCGAGCAATCCTTTGGAAGCGTTCATGTCGCGCGAGGCGCACAAGTTTTCCGCCATCTGGCGGCGCGTGTCGCGATCGAGCTCGTGCACTTCGCAAACCAGACCGCCGGAGAAGCGAGCGATCAGTTCCGGTCCAAGCGCCGAAAGTTCCGTCGGGCGTTTGTCAGCCGCCAACACCACCTGTCCGCCACGACGCGTGATCGAATCGAGCGTGTGCAACAGTTCGGTTCGCGTGGCCCGTTTGCCGGCGAAGAACTGGACGTCATCGATGATCAGCAAGTCGGCGTCGCGATACTTCCGACGGAAGTTGGCCACGCCGGCGCCATTGAGCGCGTCAAGGAAGTAGGTCGTAAACTGTTCGGCCGAAAGATAGACGACTCGCTCAAACTTGCGGCTGCGGCGAGCTTCGCCGTAGATCCCTTCCAACAGGTGCGTCTTGCCCGAGCCTTGCGGTCCGCAGATGAAGAGCGGATTGATCTCGCCCGGTCGGTTCATGATCATCGACGCGGCGGTCGACGCGAACTTGTTGCATTCGCCGACAATCAGTTCTTCGAGAGAAGAGAACTTACGGCGACGGCTGAGATCCTGACGAGCTTCGACCTTGCTTTCTCGCGTGGTCGGCTCATCGGTCGATCCATTTTTCTTGCTCGCCTTGGGACCAGACTTGTCCGCGGCGATCCGATACTGGATTACCGTCGAGCCGGGCATCGTTTCGGCGACGGCGGCGTCGATTTGATCGCGGAAATTACGACGAAGGAAATCAATCGTAAATTGGCTGGCCGCTTCAATGACCAGTTGGTCGCGATCCAATCGGAGCTGAGCGCTCGAATTGAACCAGAGGTCGAACCGTTCCTGTCCGATGCGCTCGACAAGCGAGATGCGCAAAGCGGACAGGGTATCGAGATCGATGTCTTCCATGACCACAGGCTGACTCTTTCAGCAGGCTATAACGGCAAACCGAAGCAGTTTGCCCGACGGGGATTCCACGCCGATTGGCGAGAACTCTTAACATTGACTGGAGCACGATTTTAAAGTTGCTAGCACCCATGTCAAACCACCGGACGACCGCTTCCCACTAAAAAAATTTGGAACGTCGGACGGGCGATTCCTGCGGTCGTTTTTTTCCGCAGTTTTGACGATCTTGGCGCTGCCGACACTCGAGATCTTTTTTTGGCGGCTGCGTGGAAAACTTGTTAAAGATCGCGCGGCGGCGGGCCGCACAAAACGGGACGTCGATTCGATCCCGGTCGCAACGCCTTCGAGAAACGCAACTTACGTCGTCGCGTGCGTCGCGAATGAAGCGGCAGTCGATTCCGACACCCGCAAAACCAGCAAACGACGCGTTTCATACCCGAGGAATCCGCACGCCGAATAGCTGCGAATCGCCGGTTCGTTGCGCTGATCAACCGCCAAAAGAAGGCGATCAATTCCACGTCGCTGCGCTTCGGCCAGCGCCAACTGCACCGCCGCTTTTCCAAGACCGCGGTTGCGCATTTCCGGTCGCAGCCCCAAATAGACGACCTCCATCGCCTGGTAGTCCGGAGTGGGGGCCAAAATCATCACGCCCGCCGGTTGTCCGTCATACTCAAGCCGTTGCCAAAGTGACAACTCAAAGGCGCCGGTGTCGCGATATCCGTCGATCACATCGTGAATCGGACGCAAACCTTCAAACTCGGGGCAATCAAGCGTCCCCGGATAGGTGGCGATCAAATCGTCGGCGGCATCTTCCGTTTGGCGAAACGGAACCCCCTTTAAACTGGGCTGCAGATAATCAGCACGAGCCTGCCCCGTTTGTATGAACAGATATTCCAAATCGGTGACCGCTCGAAAGCCGGCCTCTTCCAGCAGACGCTGGTCGCTGACCGCGTTCGGGGCGATCAGACACTGTGCGATCGAGATGTCGAGCCCGGTGACGAACTTGGCCGCCGTCTGCATCAGCAACTTCGCTACGGCAGGCGATTCGCTGGGGACTACCCGAGCGGGCCACATCGTCGCAAAGCGTCCTGGTTGCTCGGTTCCCCAAGCGGCGCCAACGATCCGCTCTCCGCGGCGAGCGACGAACAGCCCTTCAAAGCTGACTCGCCCTTGGCGCTGGGCCTGCAAAATCGCCGCCAAACGTCCCGCCATGGCGCGACGCATTTTCCCGCCGAAGACCATCCAAATGGCGGCGCCATAACAAGATGGATCAGCTCGATCGACGGTCAGCATTTCGGTGGAAATTCTTTGCATCGGCCCAGGATACCCCAAATGACCCAAGTGAGTCATTATCGGTTTTATGGGAAGAAATAGGAAATGCTTTGCCGCAACTGGGGCTTCTAGTTAACAATGGAGGTAGGCAAACAGCCAATACTACCCCTTTCGAACGACTTTAGCGGTGGGGAGTCCCCATGCGATACGTAATCCTGACCCTGGCGGCCCTGTTGGCGGCTCCCGCTTTGGGACATGCTCAATCCGCCTTTGAACAGCTGCAGAACCTGATTCGTCCCCCGGGAGATCCGGCGCCAACTCCGGCCCCCGCCAATCCCGGCTACCTGGGCGCGACTCTCGATAACATGGCCGAAGACGCTCCCGACACCGGCGTCGTCGTCCTAAAGGTCAATCCCGGCGGTCCGGCCGAAAAGGCGGGCCTGGCAGCGGGAGACCGGGTCGTTTCGCTCGAAACGGTCGCGGTGACCAGTCTCGATCAGTTCGCGCGTCTGATGCGGAATCAGGTCCCCGGCTCACGCGTCAAAATGACGGTCGAGCGGAACGGCGAACCGCAGGCGATCCTGGTTACGCTCGGAAATCGTCCGGGCGAACCTGAAGCGCTTCCGCCGCCGGCCAACATGAACAACAATCCCCCGGCCACCGGAAACAGCAACAACCCGCTCGATCCGCTCGGCCTGGAAGACAACGGCCCGAATCCCCCCGCCGCGAATCCGTTGACTGCACAGCGCGGCAAGCTCGGGGTCCGAGTCGTTCCGGTGACCGATCAATATCGAGAAGCGACCGGCGCCTCGGTCCGCCGCGGCGCGGTGGTCGAAAGCGTCTCGCCCGGAAGCGCCGCCGCGTTTGCCGGCATCCCGGTCGGCTCGGTAATCGTGGCCCTCAACAACCGCCGCATCAACGAGCCGGCAGATCTGCTCAACATCCTGGCGACGATGCCGCAAGACCGGGACGTGCCGATCGGCTACTACGTCGGCAATCGTTTGTTGCAGTCGAATGTGCGTCTCGACGGCCAACCGCCGTCGCTGGTGAACGAGACTCCCAACTCGCTGCCGCAGCAGGGACCGTTCGCCAATCGCCCGGCGATGCAAATGCTGAATCGGGCGTTGTCGGAACTCGGGGCCAATCCGATTCCGTCGGTCGAAGAGCAAGCGGAAAACTCGCAGCTGCGTAGCCGCATCGCCGAACTCGAAGCGGAAGTGACCCGTTTGCGGACGCTGGTTAGCGAACTTCAGGCCCAAAAGAGCGGCCAGAATCAATAGCCGCTATGGCTTACCCCAGCGCTGTGCGGACTTGGCCTGCTCAACCGTTTCGGCCATTTGCGGGCTCAGTCCATAGTAGCGCGACGGGCGATTAATCTCCAGCGCGACGTTCAGTCGCGTGTGAGGCTGCGCCGCGTTGATGATCGTCGCGTTGCGGAGCATCAAGACGCTGGTCGGATCGCCGTTCCATTTCACTAGGTAAAGCCCCGCGTCGAGCGTCGGTTCGTGCTTGAATCCAAAGTGACGCGTCAGCATGTCGACCAGGCGGCGTTCATCGCCGGTCGTGCCGTGAAACGTAATCCGCTGGACGTGTCCGTCCCGATCGAAGTAGTAGGTGATCGAGCCGGCCAGGTCGTCAAACTGCGAACCGGTCACCAGCGGCGCACGGAGTCCTTCCAAGTTTAAGTCGGCCAGCGTCGTCGAAACGCGAGGCCAACGGGTCGAGACCCAACGGGCGTCGGCGTTGAAGTTGAAGACTTCCAGGAAGTCGTAGACCGGCGGTCCGGCAAGCGGGATGTTCGCCCCATCGCCGGTTAGTGACGGCGGAACGAATGGGTTGGGCTGGTCTGAGGGCAGTTGAACCGGCGACGTGCTGGGAGCTTCAATTGAAGCTACGGGGCTCTCAGTCGCTTTCGCTGTTTCGCCCGAGGGGATATAGGCGCTGACCTGGTTCCAAATTGC
Organism: Blastopirellula sediminis; assembly: GCF_020966755.1. Taxonomy (NCBI): domain Bacteria; kingdom Pseudomonadati; phylum Planctomycetota; class Planctomycetia; order Pirellulales; family Pirellulaceae; genus Blastopirellula; species Blastopirellula sediminis. Next base: position 3,620,673 of record NZ_JAJKFT010000010.1, on the reverse strand, counting down.
TTCCGCTTTTTGGCGAGCTTCCGGATTGAAGTACGTATAAGGACCGCCGAAACACGCGGCCATTATCGCGGCGTAAGTCAGATTGCGGCGGATCATTTTCTTCTCTCCTCAAGCAGAGCTATTCCTTTCTCGGTATCGACCGCTGCTAGCGGCGATCGCCACCAGAACGCCACGTGGGAGCGTGACCGTCATTCCCGGAGAAGTTTCGCAGGTTAGAATGTTCGCCACGCTCGTTTTTTTCGTTAGCCCGTCGCCGCGCCATGTCCGCCGAATCCGCCGACCTCACTGATCTCCACTGGCTCACCAGCGCGGAAGCGGCCGAAATCTTTGCGCAGCAGTCGCAAACGCAACTTTCGGTAGCCCAGCTCTCGCAACTCAATCGCGAGGCAGGCCCCGCTCGAGCGACGCTGATTTCCGAGCAACTGGAACTTCGCCAGCGCGGCAAAGCGAAGTTCTCGCGGGCCGGCGAAATGTTCTTCACCCGCGTTGGGCTCGAACAAGCGACCGACGAAGTGATCGCCGCCTATAAAGCGAAGCGATTCAGCACGACGGCCAAAGTCGCCGACCTGTGCTGCGGCGTCGGCGGTGACCTGATAGCGGCGGCCGAAGGTCGATCGGCCGTTGGCGTCGATCTTTCGCCGCAACTGGCGCTGATTGCCGGGGCGAACTGCGCCGCTTACGGACGAAGCGTCGCCACGCAATCGGTCGACGCGGCGTCGGTCGACATCGCAACGTTCGACGCTTGGCACTGCGATCCTGATCGCCGCGCCGCCGATCGCCGCACCACGCAGCTCGATTCTTTTTCGCCCACCACCGAACAGCTTGCCGCATTACTTGATCAGAACCCAAACGCCGCGATCAAACTGGCGCCGGCGACGCAAGTTCCGCAGCAGTGGCGCGATGGCGCGGAGCTCGAATGGATTAGCAGTCGCCGCGAATGTCGCCAACTGATCGCCTGGTTTGGGGCGCTCGCCGGCAAATCGACAGGACGTCGTGCGACGCATATCGATCGAGACGGCGCGGTCAGCACTTTTGTCTCCGCTGGCGATGCATCGCTGCAAGTCGCAGCAAAGGTTGGCGACTACGTGATGGAGCCTGACCCGGCTCTCTTGGCCGCCAACCTGGTCGATCATTTCGCCGCCCAGCATCAGTTGGGACGGCTCTTACCGCGCAGCGTTTACCTGACGGGCGACGCCCCAATCGACTCGGCGCTCGTCGCCACCTTTCAGGTCCGAGAGCAATTGCCGATCGATCGCAAGTCGCTCTCGAAAAAGCTGCAAGAGCAGGGGATCGGCCGCGTCGAACTGAAGGTCCGCGGGCTCGATATTCGCCCCGAGGAATTTCTGAAAAAACTCCGACTTTCTGGAGACAAGGCGGCGACGGTTATTCTGACGCCGACCCCAAGCGGCAACCGAGCGATTCTTTGTGAGCGGATTTAAAGCGGACTATACTCTTAGTCCCAGTTCCAAATATCGCTCCTTCAAGCATGATCGGTCCGCCTCTTTGAACGATTTTTCTTCCTCTGAGAATCCGTTCGCTTCGCCGCAAACGAGCGAACCAATGGTCGCGGCTCTCTATTCCGAGTCGGAATCGCCCAGCGCCGAATTGCCGTCGCGTTGGCTACGACTGGGGGCGGCGATTATTGATTTGATTCTTGTCGGCATCGTTTTCGGCGTGCTCGAATCGATCGTCCAAGCGTTAATGATCACGATGAAACTGGAAATCAATTCGCTGGAATTGATGCTGGTGCTAAACTTTATTCTCAACATCCTCTTTGGTCTCGGCGCCTACCTCATCCTCAACGCCTATCTGCTGGAAAAGAACGGGCAAACCATCGGCAAGATGGTCTGTAAAATCAAGATCGTCGGCTACGATGACCGCCAGATTCGCCCACTCGCCCACATCCTGGGACTGCGCGTCTTCCCCATGATGCTAATCGAGCAAATCCCGGTGATCGGACCGATCGCCGGAATCATCAACGTGCTGATGATTTTCAACCAAGAGAAACGCTGCTTGCACGATTTCATCGCGGGGACAATTGTGGTGAAAGCGTGACCAGCGACCAAGAGCCGATCAATCCGTTCGTTTCGCCGCAACTCGACGCGACTTTCGCTGACGCCGATCCGCTGGCGGTAAACATTAACGACTTGCCGTCACGGACGCGACGATTGCTTGCGGCGCTGGTCGACTTGCAGATCGTCCAAATCGCCGCCGTCTTTTCCACAAAAAAAGTGCTTGAGACTCTCGATTACCTAAGCGTAAGGCCAGCAAAAGCGAGCTTCAGCGCGTTGAACAATACGACCGAATTATGGATCGATCGCACCATTACCATGGCGATCTTCGTTAGCTGCAGCCTATTTTTCTATATCCTCTTCCAGGGCTACACGCTGACAAAGAGTGGCGAGACGTTTGGCAAATCGTTCTTTGGACTGAAGATCGTACGACGCGACGGCAAGCCCGCCAGTCTCGCGAGACTCGTTTTCGTCCGCTATTTTCCGCTCCTAGTCTATTGCAGCGTTTTCGTTTATATCGAACTGCTGGTCCGTCACGGCTTCGCAATCATCGCCTTGGCGTTTCTATTTTCCTGCCTGCTCGATCCGCTATTTATCTTCACCAAAGAAAAGCGGTGCCTGCACGATTACCTGGCTGACACCATCGTTGTGAAAGCTTAAGAACATGATGAACGAACCTGAAATCGAAAATCCCTTTGCGTCGCCGACGACCATCGACGCTCACCGCTCCGTCGAGGAGTCGGAAAACATCCTGTTTCGAGCCGGCGACTTGCCTTCGCGTTGGCTCCGACTGGGCGCCTATCTGGTAGATACGCTGGTCCTATTGGTTGTGCTTATGCCGTGCTTCGTCGCGTCCGCCATGATCGCGGCGGCATGGGATATCGATGGCGACTCTCCAACAGCGATCCTCTTCATTCATACGGCAGTTGTGGCGATGATCCTCATTTCCTATGCAGGAATCAACCTGGCGCCATTGCGGCGTAACGGGCAAACCTGGGGCAAGAAACTTTGCGGTATCAAAGTTGTTTGCTGCGATGGAAGCCGCGCCGACCTGTATCGACTGTTGGTTTTGCGCTACATTCCATTCCTAGTCTTCTGGCAAATCCCAATCATCAAACTGCTCTGCTGGGTCGACATTCTCATGGTCTTCTCTCCGAGCAAACGGTGCCTCCATGATCGAATGGCCGATACGATCGTGGTGAAAGCGTAAGTCAACGACAATCGCCAACCGTTTCGGGGATCATTCCGGCCGACTTGCCGGAAACTTTCCCTTCATCGCCTTGTCCAGAGCCTTACGGAACCGGGCATCGTCAATCGTTTCCAGGGCGATATCGCAAGCCGCTTTCGCATCGGCCAATCGGTCGTTTCTCACTAACAAAGCGACGAGCGTCGCCGCTTCGCTGACGTATTGAAAACGTGCGAGCTTCGGAATAGGGCTGAATGAATCCCGCTCGGCGTCTTCCAACTCACTCTCAAAGCGGTAAATATCAGCCGCCATCGCCAGACGCTGCGACGTTTCTAAAAAGGGAGCGCAAACCGAGTAGCATTCGTTTTGAATCAAATACGGCTCCGCCAAATTGTAAAGTAGATGAGCCGCCTCCGGCTCCGTTTCCGCGACATGCTTGAAGAGTTCGACCGTACGCGAAGTTTCGTCAGCTTGGCGATTAAACGCTGACAGTTCCATAAAGTACTCCCATTGAAAGTGGGAGTCTTTAAAGGCCTGCTCCGCCCGATCTCGCGCCGCGAAGAATGCATCTCTTGCTGGCGAGTACAATCCGCCCAGTTTGAACCAATAGCTCACGGCAAAAGAAGTACGGACGCTTCCTAAATGTGGGTTGTAATCGAGAGCGTGCTCATGAAACCAAAGCAGCTTGCACAGCGCTACATCGTATTGCGACTTACGAATGTCCCCCAAGACATCATCCAGGACCTGCGATGGATCGGGATCATCTGGCGGCAACCACGCTTCTGAATTCAACATGCCGACACGTACCTTTCAGCCAAACGGTATTGTATCCGCACGGCGCATAAAAAAGGGGCGCCGAAGCGCCCCAAATTAATTGCCTTAGACATTCGTCATTCGACACAATCTTATTCGGTCTCAGTCGCATCTTCCGGGCGTTTGGCCGGAGTCGGAACGCCGGCGGTGCGAACTTCCTCTTTGGCCGGGGTCGGCGCGGCGGCGGACTGCAGCGGTTCGGTCAGCAGTTCTTCCTGCATGCGGCCGAGGAACTTCATCATGCTCGCTTCTCCCTGGAAGCCGATCACCGTTTCGTCCATGTCCAGGTCTTGGCGAATCACACGGCCGGCGTCGATGTCGAACTTCACCTTGCCGTTGGCCAACTGCTGAATCAGCTCGACCTTGATTTCCGGGTTTTCGATCGGGGTCAGGATCTGCGTCTTCATGTCGATGGTGGCGACGCCGTTGACGACCGACTCCAGCGTGAACAGCTGGCGAGTCTTCACCTTCTTCAGCTGCTGCTTCGAGGTGCGGATCTGGACGTCGGTCGGCGAATCCCATTTGGCGCCAATTTCAACCGGCTCGGCCGGCAACACGACGGTCACCTGATTGAACGGAGCGTGAGCGCTTTCCTGCAGCTCTTCGCGTTCGACCAGAAAGCCGTTCTTGCTGATCGTAAAACGCGACAGCGGCACGCCGACCGATTGGGCGGCCCGCTGGAAGATCGGGGAAGGGGGTTCCGGCGAAGTGCTGTCGTAGACTTGTTCCGGACGATCGGTCACCTTGTTCCACAACTGCAGATCTTCGATCGAGTGGACCAGGGTGATGTTCCCTTCGTCATCGATCTTTTCGACTTTCCAGTTCTTGGTCGAAACGGTCCGCGATTGGGCGGTCTGCTGGTTCCCTTGGATCTTGGTCGTCACATTGACCAGGTGGGTTACCTTGCTGCGGAGAACTTCGCCTTCGGCGAGCTTGTACTTCAGTTCGTACGTTTCGCCGGCGACGGCGGCCGAGGCGAACAACGCCCCAGTCAGAACCAGACCGAAAAATCCATTTCGCGTCATCGTAAACATCCTTGCTTTATGTCTGCTGCGGGAAGGACGACCTAACGGCCGTGATCGATTCTCCCTCCCCATCCCAGTTTTTCGCGGAGGGTTCGATAGTAGTTGTGGCTTGCGGTAGCGATTCGTTTGAATCGCTGTTCAGCTCGATCGACCACCACTCGCAGTTCCGGCGTAAGACGCAATAAGACGCGTCCGTCGACGACGACCGACAGGTTCGCTTCGGCGCCGGTCACGCGGATCTCGTAAGTTCTTTCCGCCGTATCGACCACCGGGCGAACGGTGAGCGTATGAGGACTGATCGGCGAGACGACGAAGGCATGCAAGTCGGCTCGCAAGATCGGCCCGCCAGCGGAAAGGTTATGGGCCGTCGATCCGACCGGAGTGCTGACGATCAAACCGTCGCAGTTATAGGTGGTAGCTAATTCTGAGTCAACGTAAAGATCGATGCTCTGGATCTGAAATGGGGGACCGCCGAGAATCGCCGCCTCGTTCAGCCCGATCTGCTCGGCAATCAGATCTTCCCCCTCGAAAACGCGGCAGCGGAACATCATATGCTCGATGACCGCACATTTGCCGCTGCAGATGTTCGCCAGCTCGGCACACAGTTCTTCCTGGGAAAACTCCGCCAGAAATCCTAGCTTGCCCATATTGACGCCCACGACGGGAACTTGCCGCGTTCCCATGCTGCGAGCCGCGGCCAACAGCGAGCCGTCGCCACCGAGGACAATCGCGAAATCGGCGTCGATCGCCGAGAGATCCGACTTCCAGTCGAGATCGACATGGACCAGGTCGGCGTACTGCGGAATGAACTTTTGGAGCCGAACCGCCTCATCGCGCACGTGCTCACGATCGCCCGCGCCGACCAGCATGACCTTCGGCTTCCGGGAGTCGCAAAGCCAATCGGGCTTACACGGCGACGGGGGGTTGAGATTTGGCATACGCCCATCTTCCGCTGCCGGAAAAGGAGAAACAAGCCGTTATCGAGCAGGAATGGCGAATGCCACAGCAGGCACAAACGGCAGAACCGACGAAACCGTCACCGTAGGCGCGGTTCGTCGGCTCTTGCTGAAGTTCTCCGTGCGATTTAAACGTACGCGATTAAGGTATGCCTCTCGCCGGTTCCGACCTCATTTTCCCCAGGGCCTGAGCGACTATTTCAGGGGATCGAGGACGAAATCGATTTTGCACGATCCTCGAGTGACTTCGGCAGTCAGGCCCGATGTGTTCGGATTGCTGTACTTCAGGGCGACGATTGATTTCGGCTCGGCGCCGACGCGGCGAGTCGCCGAGCGTCCCATCGCGCGATCTTTGGTCGACAGCTCTTCCCCCACCAACTGTCGATTGTCGGGTTCCATCGCGACGACGGTGACTACGTAGTTACCGGGCAGCGTTCCATCGTTCAGATCATACGTCGACAGTTGGTACGAGCCGTCTGACTCAATGCTTCCGTTGGCGCTCACCTGAAGCTCAGGCGAAGTGAAAATAATGCGGCCGCGTGTGACCGGCGAGCCATTGGATAGCGTAATCATGCCGGTCACGGAGCTAGTCTGGGAGCCGCAGCCGCTCGCCGCAGCGAGCAGGTAAACGGCGAAGAGTGCGATTGTTTTTTTCATAGTTGGATTCCTTGGCGAACGATCGCCGTCAACAGGGCTACGGGAGCGTTACCACTTGTCCATCGTTGCAGCGAACCAGGTTGTGGAGCGCCGTCTGGTCAACGGTCAGCGGAAGTCCGCGAACCGAACCATCGGTCAGCAGGAAGTTCACCACGCCGGAGTGCCAACTGCCGACTGTCGGGTTTCCGGGTGCAACGACGTCGGTCACGACATGCTGCGGACCTCTCGCCAAAGGACGATTTTTGACCGGACCGGCCGCCATCACTTCACGGTCTTCCCACGGACCGTTGAAGAAGAAAAAGCCGTCGGTTTCGCCATTGGCCGAGCTGCAGCACTTGCCGATCTTGCTCACCGGGACATGTTTTTCGGAGAAGATCGCGGTGTTGCTGAGCCCGTCGGTGACGCGGCTGAACGTATCGCGCGGCGACCAACCGGAGATCGCCAACGGCCAAGCGCCCGGAGTGGTGCGGGCCATCCGCAGGGCCTGACTTTGGTCATCCAGGTTGATCCAGAATGAGAATTCGTCCCATCCGGTTCGCGTTTCGCTGTAGGCCAGAATCGTGTAGTCGTAGGCGCCAAACGTCATCCCGGCGACCGACTTGCCCGATTCGCGTTTCGGCCGCGACGGACACATGTAAGGGGTAATGTTCTTGGCGCCTTCCTGGGCGAAGACGGCGCGGTTGTTGGTCACCCCTTGCGACGAGTCGTCCGCTTCCGGCCAGATACGAATGTCCATTTGGTCGTAGAGCGCTCCTTGTTCCAGATACGGCAGCAAAAACGACCAGGTAGTGTGTCCCCATTGATAGCTGACCGACGGGGGCAAGCCGTTGTAAGTGTCGTGAAAGTTATGCACCGCTAACCCCATTTGCTTCATGTTGTTGGTGCATTGCATTCGGCGAGCCGCTTCGCGCGCCTGTTGCACCGCCGGCAAGAGCAGGGCGATCAAGACGCCGATGATGGCGATCACGACAAGAAGTTCTACAAGCGTAAAACCCCGACGAGTACCGCGTAAATGTGACATAGGGCAGGCCCTCCCGAGCAAAGAAGTATGACGATACGGCGATGATGAAACTGCGATTCTTTTCCAAAAGATCACAATTTAATTCTAGCGCGTCACACCGACAGATGAATGAGATTTTACGCGTTGCGCAAGAGCTTTTACGCGTATGCTAAGCGCAAATAATAAACCTTAAGAGTTGCTGTTCCGCGACGATCTCGCGGCGCTATAGCGTCCAATTCGACCTCGACTTACGCGTCCGCCGAGTGCAAGCATTCCCCCTCGCTAGGATGCGTTTTCACATTGACCCAACTGAATCGAATTCCTAGAATCCGCCCACAATCCCACGAAGGGGTTTGAACGAAGTCGTGCAGGAGGATCGGGATGGGGCTGAGAAAGGGATTCGCGTCGCTCGCGCCCAAGGTAGCGAGTTTCTTGCGGATCTATCGGCCTGAGCTGACGCCGCCGGAACCGGTCACGCTCGAAGTGCGCGGACAGCTGGTCCCGGCCGCCTTGTATGACTACCCGATTTCCGACACCGAATCGATTCGCATCTGCCTGGCCGATCGCCGGGGCATCGACCCGATCGCCGATAGCATTGCGGACGGGATGGCGCAGCCAGTCGGCCTCTTCGACCTGCTCCCCGAAACCGTGCCCCAAGGGGGACGTGTCGTCGATCTCGGCACGCACGTCGGAACGTTCACGCTATTCTCGGCCTGGAAGGGTTACGAAGTTCTGGCGATCGACGCGTCGCCGCTCAACTGCGCCCTCTTGCGAGAAAGCGTTCGCGCGAACGGCTTCACCAACGTCACCATCATTGAGTCGGCGGCATCCGATCACGAGACGACGCTGCGATTTTTCGAGAACGGGCCGTTTGGATTCGTCGTAGACGAAAAAGATACCCAAAGAACGACGGTTCAAGTCGAAGCCAAACGAGTCTCGACCATCCTTAACGAAATCGGCTGGGATCACGTCGACTTCGTCAAAATGGATATTGAAGGCTCGGAACCTGCCGCAATCGCCGGCATGCAAGAACTGTTGCAGCGACCCAACGCTCCCGCGATGCTGGTGGAATCGAACGGGCATACGCTTAACCAGTTCGGGCACTCTCCGACTAGCCTGAAGAAACAATTAAACGCCTTGGGCTACCAACTCTACCTGACGCAGCAGAGCAAGCTTCGTCCTTGTAGCGTGGACGAACCGCAAGGAAACGTTCTCGTCGACTACCTGGCGACCAAATCGACGCCGCAATGCGAGTCATGGAAAGTCACTGGACCGCTCACGAAAAGCGAACATCTCGCAGCGATCCTCCAATCGCTCTGTAGCGCGAACCGTCTGGAGAAGCGATGGGGGCAGAACCTATTGAATCTGTTCACTGAATTGTGCATCCAGCATCCGAAGATCTTGGAAATGTATCCTGGTCTGCCGCTCAAAATCGAGCAAAAGGCGGCTTAGCCTCCCGATTTCCAGACCGTGTGTAGGTGGGAGTCAACACGATTGAAACTTTCAACGCTTCTCGTACTGGCCCTGACCGCCTTGTTCTCCGCCAGCGCGGCGCACGCCGTAGAGACGTCGACGCCGGAAGAGCGAACTCTGGAACTCTTTCAGCACTACCTGAAGGCGAAGGATTGGCAAATGGCCGAAGTCGTCGCCCGCGGCGCGGTCGCCAAGTTTGGACCCGACGGCGTGTTGATCGTCAAAATGCGGTCGAACGTCGAGACCGCCGTCGAAGGGAATCTCACGCTGCTGAAACGCTTCTATTTCATGCCGATGCCCAAGATTGCCGCGCCGCGGCGTTCCGCCGAGCGACGGTATGCCTGCGTTTATAACGTCCAGGACTTGCTCACCTCTGCGGATGGACGTCTGGTTGATAATTCAGGCAAGCGTCTGCATGACTTGGCGAAGGAAGTGAAACAAGAGTGTTTCGCGAATATTGACGCCAGTGAATTCGAAGTCGCACCCTTCGACACCAATCTATCGCTGGTCATCAGCGCGACCCAGAAGCCGCATCTCAAAGTTCTGGAATTCCTCATCGCCAAACGGGCGAAAGCGGTCCAGCCGCAGTAGTCGTTGATCGCCCCCAAGTTTGGCGTCGCCGCGCGATAACACCGTCGACTCCCAGGTCGATCGAGCGAATTGCCGGCCCGTTGTTTTTGGCAAGTATGCACAAATTCTCAGAGCCCAGGCAAAACGAGCCTGGGCTCTTTTTCGTCCTACTAGAAGAAAGGGCAATCCAATCAAGTTCTCCTCGCAAACAGGAGCCCTCTTATGCGCATGCTCCCTCTCTGCCTGACGATGATTTGCTTCGCCAGCGCACCAATTCTGTTGGCGGCCGACGACGCCGCCAAACCGCTGACCGACAACAGCAACGGGCTGATCAAGGAATTTCAGGGGAAGCTGAAATTCTCGTGCAGCACCTTCTGGCCGACCTGGGGCCCGGAATTGGCGTTCGATCAGAACCCATACAAAAGCTGGTTCACCGCTCGTAGAGACGCCGCCGCTTTCGGCACGAAACCATGGGTCGCCGTGGAGTTCCCCCAAGACGTCACCGTCCGCCGCGTGACGATCCTCGCTAACCGAGAACCTCCCTGGCAAATCGGCTACACGATTCTGGTCGGTCGGCTCGAACTACTAAACGCGAAGGGAGAAGTCCTCTACCAGCGCGACGATGAAGTCGGGGGAGAGCGTCTTGACATGGAAGTTCGCCCGCGAAAGCCGATCGAAGGGGTTCGGACGATTCGCTTCACATCGCACAAAGATGAAGGGGATCAAAACCCGTATGACGATGTGGCGATTGGGGAGATGATGGTGGAGTAACCAATCGCGAACTCCCGCAACACTAGCCCGCAGCGCAAGCGAGGGAATGCGGTCACCACAAAAAAAATGCCGAAACCCTAAGCTTCGGCATTCTTGATTTACTTCAATCCGCGTTACGATCCGTCTCGACGCACCCTACGGCTCTACAGCCCCGCGGTCAGCGAATCATCGCCGTGCAACGCACTGGTCTTTGCCGCCATTTCGCGGCAAGTCAGGGCGATTCCGTCGGTCGTCAGGAAGATCTCGGCTAGGCGCTCTTCGCGATCGCCATGGTCGATGAACGTGTCCGGAATCCCGAGTCGTTTCACACGGCTGGCGTCGACTCCTTCGTCCGCACACGCTTCCAAAACGGCACTGCCGAAGCCGGTCATCAAGGCGTTTTCTTCCACCGTCACGACGAACGGCGAATTCTTCACGGCGCCGACGATCGTTTGGCGGTCGATCGGCTTGCAGAAGCGGGCATTGATCAGCCCGACGTGCAGACCTTCGCTCTTTAGCTGTTCGACGGCACGCTGTGCGTCGGCCAGTTGAGCGCCGTAGCAGATGATCGTGCCATCGGCGCCAGTCGAGAGAACTTCGGCTTTGCCCAGTTCCATCGGGGTCCGTTTGCGCTGAACCGTTTCGGCGTTCGTCTTCGGATATCGAATCGCCGCCGGATGGTTTTGCTCCAGCGCGAAGGCGAGCATTTCGCCCACTTCTTCCGCGTCGCCCGGCGCCATGACGATCATGTTCGGGAACAGCCGCATGTAACCGATGTCGTACGAGCCGTGATGGGTCGGACCATCGGCCGCCGTCAAACCGGCGCGATCCATCGTGAAAACGACCGGCAAGTCTTGCAGGGCGACCTCTTGGAAGATCTGGTCGAAGCTGCGCTGCAGGAACGTGCTGTAAATGTTGACGATCGGACGGAGCCCAGTCTTCGCCTGACCAGCGGCGAACGCCACGGCGTGCGATTCGCAAATGCCGACGTCGAAGAAGCGATGCGGGAACTCATCCCGAACCGGCTCCATCTTGGTCCCTTGGCACATTGCCGCGGTGAGGACGGTCACCTTTTCCGACTTCCGCATCTCTTCGGCAATCGCGTCACGAGCGTAGTTGGTATACGCTTTCGCGCCGCCGGACTTCTTCGGCACGACGGTGCCGTTGTCGTCGATGAACGCCGGCGGAGTGTGGAAGAAGACCGGATCGGCGGCGGCCGGTTGATAGCCATGTCCTTTTTCGGTCACGACGTGCAGCAGCACCGGACCGGGCAAGGTTTTGACCATCTCCAGATATTTGCGGAGCAGGCTGATGTTGTGGCCGTCGATCGGGCCGATGTAGCTGAAGCCAAGTTCCTCGAACAGCATCCCGCCGTGCAGGCCAGCTTTCACCGCCTCTTTGCATTGGGCCAGCAAGCGTTCGGCCGGATCGCCGAGCAGCGGCACATGGTTCAGGATTTTGAGAACTTCGCTCTTCACGCCGGTGTAGAACGGATTCATCCGCAACCGGTCGAAGTAGTCAGCCACGCCGCCGACGCGCGGGCAGATCGACATCTTGTTGTCGTTTAAAATCACCAGCAGGTTGGCGTTCATCCCGCCGGCGTTGTTGAGCGCCTCGAAGACGATCCCGGAAGGAAACGCTCCGTCGCCGATCACCGCGACCGCGTGACGATCCTTGTCGCCTTGGAGATCGTCGCCGCTTCGGAGGCCGAGCATCGTCGAGACGCTCGAGCCGGCATGCCCGGTGACGAACAGGTCGTATTCGCTTTCGACCGGATTGGGATAGCCCATCAAACCGCCGGCGGTCCGGATCGTGCCGAACTCATCGTAGCGGCCGGTCAGCAATTTGTGCGGATAGATTTGGTGCCCGGTGTCCCAGATCAGTCGATCGCGGCTGAAGTCGAAGGTCCGGTGCAGCGCAATCGAAAGTTCGACCACGCCCAGGTTCGACGCAAAGTGGGCCGTACGGGTCGCCACCAAGCTGCAAAGCACGTCCCGAATCTCAGCGGCCAATTGCTCCAACTGCTCGTTGGAAAGACCATTGAGATCGGCGGGGGATTCAATTTGCGAAAGGATCTTGTGCATCGCTCTTAGTGGTTCCTTTCCAAGATGTATTGCGCCAACGCTTCCAAGTGGTTGGCTCGTTCGCCAAACCCGGCGAGCGATTGTTTCGCTCCCGCGATCAGCGATTCGGCTTGGCGTCGACTTTCTTCGACGCCGATCAGTCCTGGGTAGGTCAGCTTGCCGCGATCGGCGTCTTTGCCAACCCGTTTTCCCATAGCCGCTTCATCCCCAGCATAATCGAGCAGATCGTCCACAATTTGGAAAGCCAGGCCGATTTGCTCGCCGTATGAATCGAGTGCGGCGACCTGATCGTCATCCGCTCCGGCGGCGATCGCCCCCAGGCGAAGCGAGACGCAAATCATCGCCCCCGTCTTCCGGCGGTGGATCGCCTTCAACATATCAACGTCGCCAGCTCCAAATTGTTCGTTTAAATCGTCCGCCTGACCACCCACCAGAGCCGTAGCTCCGGCGGCTTTGGCCAATTCGCGGCAAGATCGAGACGCAATCGCTGGATTTTCATACCCATCGGCCACGATTTCCAGGGCGCGAGCCAGCAGGGCGTCGCCGGCCAAAATCGCGGTCGCCTCGTCAAACGCCTTGTGACAGGTCGGCCGGCCGCGACGGAGGTCGTCGTCGTCCATCGCCGGCAAATCGTCATGGATTAGCGAGTAACAGTGGATCATTTCGACCGCACAAGCGGCCGGCATCGCTTGACTTCTCTCACAACCGCAAGCCTCGGCCGCCATTAACGTTAGCAACGGACGAAGTCGCTTGCCGGGGGCCAAAAGGCTGTAGCGGATCGCTTCTTCCAGCCGCTCGGGGCAACCGTCGCCAAAGCGACTGTAATTATCAAGAGCCTGGTCGACCTCGTCGCGCAAGGTGGCCGAGAATTCATGCAACGAAGCAGGCGAAGCGGACATCATGTCAGGCGGATATAGGCTGTTAGGGGAGGGCGCGGGCTGCGTCATTTCGCCGTAACCCATTCAGTTCCAAGCGATAACGCTATCTTAAAAAAGTCGACGCTTGTCGTCTATCTCGTCTCCCTCATCGGTACGGGACTTGGCGCCGCGACGCTTGGTGCGTGATTCCGCCTTTTCGGTCAGCGAGGTCTCTCCTTCGTCGAAATCCTCGGTCACCGGCTCCCCGGCGGCGTTAAATCCGGAAAGGACCTCAATCTTCCGTTCGGCCCGCTGGAGGAGGCTGTAGCACGATTTCAGCTTGCCGACTCCCTCTTCGTACAGTTTCAGCGACTCTTCCAGCCCCGCTTCGCCCGATTCGAGGCGGCGGACCAGCGTTTCCAGCGTCGCCAACTCTTCTTCAAACGCCGGAGCGTCGGACGCTTCGTCGGCAGCTTTTTTCTTGGCCATACCTATTTATTCCTCTTCGGAGCCTGCTTCGTGGATTCGCTTTGCACCTCTTCGACGCGGCTGATCAGCCGCCCCGCGGGCAAAATGGTTTCGATTTTGTCGCCGACTTCGACCTCGTCGGCCGAGCGGAGGACGGCCCGTTTCGTCGTCCGGGTCACGCTATAGCCGCGAGCCAACACCGCGAGCGGCGAAAGGGACTCAAGCCGGGCGGTCGCCTCGCGGACGCGCTGCTGACTGACTTGAAGCTGTCGCTTCACCGCGGCCGACAAGCGTTCGTCCCAGCCATCGAGCAAACGCTGGGCGTCGTGCACTACCGAGAACGGTTTGATGAAGGCCCGACGTTCGGCCAAAGCGTCGAGCCGACGCCGCGCCAGTAGGGCCCGCTGCTTCAGGGCTTGGACAAGTCGCAGTCGATAACCGTCGAGCGCTTCGCTGACTTCCGATTGCGAGGGGACGCACAGTTCGGCGGCTTCGCTCGGCGTCAGAGCCCGAACATCGGCGGCCAAGTCACTGAGCGTTACGTCGATCTCGTGCCCCACGGCCGAGATCACCGGAATCTGACACTCGGCGATCGCCCGAACGACCGGCTCTTCGCTGAAGCACCAGAGATCTTCAATACTGCCGCCGCCGCGCGTGGCGACCAGGACGTCAGGTCGCGGCTTCAGCTTGGCCGCTTTTTTGATCGCCGCGGCAATCTCGGCGGCCGCTCCGGCGCCTTGCACGCGCGTCGGAATCACCAACACATCGGCGCCGCGCCAACGACGCCGCATCACTTCCAGAAAGTCGCGAATCGCCGCGCCAGTTGGACTGGTCACGACAACAATCCGCCGCGGAAAGCGGGGGAGGGGACGCTTGAGGTCAGGATCGAACAGCCCTTCAGCCGCCAGCTTCTGCTGCAACTTCTGCAGCGCCAACTGCAACGCGCCCACCCCTTGCGGCTCGATCTGGCGAATCACCAACTGGTAACTGCCGCGGGGAGCGTAAACTTCCAGATCGCCGCGGCAAATCACTTGCTGACCATCTTCCAGGTCAAACGGCAGCTTCGCGGCGGTCGTCTTCCACATCACCGCGCGGATCTGGGCGGCGTCATCTTTCAGCGTCAGATAAACGTGTCCGGAACGGGGCTGGGCCAGATTCGAGATCTCGCCGCTGACCCAGACCGAGGGAAACGCCATCTCCAGCGTCCCTTTGATCAGCGACGTCAGCTGCGCCACGGTCAAAACCGGCGGCTGCTCTCCAGCGGCGGCTTCCCACGGGGGAACGTCAACATCCATGCGGCGCGTCTGCGAAATTAGGGGGAGAACGTGGGCGGAAAATCAACCGACCAAGTTAGCAGATTTCGCGGAAAGCTTCAGCAAGGGAAGGGGGCAAACCTATTTCCTATTTCTTTTCCCGTAGCTGGAGAAGGGTCCGGGGGTAATCGGTGTAGATTCGCTCGACCCCCAGATCGATGAAACGCCGCATCGTTTCCGGGTCGTTCACCGTCCAGGCCCCCGGGATCAAACCGGCAGCCGTAATCCGTCGGACCTTATCGGCGGAGATTCCTTTTTCGTTGATCACCAGCGAATCGAAGCCGCGATCCAAGGCGATTTCGATGTCGCTCTCGATATCGGTATTCGCCGGACGATCCCAGAAGACCGGGATCTCGGGCGCCAGACGTTTGACGGCCGTGACGTACTCGAGATTCCCTTCGTTAAACCCGACCCAGCGTTCGGCCTTCATTTGCTTGATCAATTCAATCGCTTCCGCTACGCAGTCGACCTTCGGCAGCAGCGAGGCTCTGGTCCGCTGCTGCGACATCACCAGCTGCAGCACTTCGCGCAGCGTAGGAATATGACGCGGGAGACACTGCTCGACCGTCAGCCCATGCTGCTGGCGAAACTCGGTCGCCACGTCCAACTTTTTCAGCTCCGCATAGGTCGCATTCGCGACGACCATATCAACGCCGGCGACGCGACCGGTCGTCGCATCGTGAATCACGACAAGTTCGCCATCCTTGGTGCGATAGAGATCGAGCTCAATCCAGTCGGCGCCAACATCGATGCCGCTGCGAAAAGCGGCGAGTGTGTTCTCGGGAAACTCGCTCGAGTTGCCGCGGTGGGCGGTAACGCCGTTGTCGAGGAATCCCTCTTCCGCAAACGCCAGATTGCCGAACAGCGTCAACGTTGCGACAACAAACGCCATTACCAAGAGTGGCTGACGTCCGGAAAGTAGTTGCGACTTCACGAGAGAGTTTTTCCATCGCTGAGGGGAGCCCACTCGACAAAACGCAATCGACGACGACAGAGCGGGGCAGTAGGCGGGCCTATAAGTGCAAGAGCGAAGCCTGCACGCCGCAATTATAGATCGAACGACAGGCGATTGCGATCAAGGCCGCGTCCGTTAGGCCGCCTTGTTGACCACGAGAGTCGGCCGTTGTCGCTCCAACTTCTCTTCGCTCAGATCAAGCGAGCGAGCTTCCGCATGAATCCAAAACGGATCGAACTTCGCCGCCTGGCGATGACCGGCCAATGGGGCGCTGCGGGGGCGAGCAGCGATTTCTTGTTCCAGACGTAGGCCCGATTCGGCCCAATCTTCGGCGATCGCGGTGATCTTGTTCAGATAGCGCTGGACGCGGCGGCGGTGTTGTTCGATTTCTTCTTTGTCCAGCTTCGGCGGAATCCAGAGGGCCGCTCCCATCAGACCGCGGCCGCGGGAGAAGAAGCGGGGGATCGCGAACTTGTCCCATGTGCGAGCTCGCGTCGGACGATCAAATCCAAAGCCCATCGGGATCAGCGGCAAGCCGAGCCGCGACGCCAAATAGATCGCCCCTGGCGCAAGTCGCCGACGCGGTCCGCGCGGACCATCCGGCGTAATCGCCAGGTGCATGCTCTTCGACTTTTCGAGCAGTTCCATCAGCGCCGTTGCGCCGCCGCGCTGCGACGAGCCGCGTACCGTATCGAAGCCCATCATCTGTGCGGTGTGGGCCAGCCACTCGGCGTCGCGATGCTTGCTGAGCAGCATCGCGATGTTGCAGTAGGGACGCAGATAAAGGGGGAAGCTGATGTACTCGTGCCAGAAGATATAGATGCCGGCCTGGTTGTTTTCGGGATGGGACGGATCGAGCCGCGCATCGTGATAAGCGACGCGCAGGTCGAGCGTATCCAACCAATGGCGGATCGTTTCTTGCAGGGCGAAACCGCCCAGCCGCGTTAACCAACTGTATTCGAGCGCCATGCGAGCTTCCTATCTCGCGTCCCCAGCCAAATAGCGTTAGGTCGACGACGCCGGTAGCATCCACTCGCCGGTAAAGACCTCCGTCGCGCCTCCCGTCTTATACACGCAATTGTCGGACTCGTTCCACTCCAATTGCAGGTCGCCTCCTAGCAGATGATTCAATATCTTCCGCTCGGTTCGTCCGGTCAGGACGCCGGCGACGCAAACGGCCGAAGCGCCAGTGCCGCACGCTAGCGTTTCGCCGGAACCACGTTCCCAGGTGCGCTGGCGAACTTCGGTCGGCAAAATGACCTCGACGAACTCCACATTCACGCGAGCCGGGAAATAGGTAGATCGTTCGATCTGAGGTCCGATCTTCAGGACCAATTCGTCGGTCGCTTCCTCGACGAAGATGACGCAGTGGGGGTTCCCCATCGAGACGCAGGTCACCTCGAAAGTTTGCCCAGCGATTTCAATTTTTTGGTTGACGACCGGGTTGGCGTCGAAGGTGGTCGGAATCTTCTTTCCTTCCAGGATCGGCTGCCCCATGTTGACGCGAACTTGCTGAGCCAGGCCGCCGTCAGCGGTGATCTGCACGGTCAAAACGCCGGCGCCGGTTTCCAGCTGCAGCGTTTCTTTCTTGGCGATCCCATGGTCGTAGACATACTTGGCGACGCAGCGGAGACCGTTGCCGCACATTTCCGACTCACTGCCGTCGGCGTTGAACATCCGCATCCGGGCGTCGGCCACTTCCGACGGCGTGATCAAAATCAGCCCGTCGCCGCCGATCCCAAAATGGCGATCCGAAACGAGCGGAGCGATCTGCTCCGGCGGGGCCGGCAGCTCTTCGGCAAAGCAGTTGACGTAGACATAGTCGTTACCGATGCCGTGCATCTTGGTGAAGCGCATTGCTGTTTCCATCGCGGGATTCTGGGGGATATTCGACGCCTATTTTATCGCTTAGACGCCGACCAGGGTACGCCGGGTTCGCGGTAAACGGCGGCGTATTCATTTCACCTCCTACAACCGCACCTTCCCCATGAAATCGCCCGGAAAGCGGTTCGACGCCCCCCGATTTGCAAGGTAGATCCCTTCAAGCGCCCCGCCGCATTTGCGGACCGTTTCGACCCAACCACCGACTGAGGACGACGATGCAAACTTCCCACGAAATCGACTACGAAATCATCGGCCATGACATGCAACTGGTCGAGATTGAACTCGATCCCCACGAAACGGTCGTCGCCGAAGCGGGCGCCATGATTTACATGGACGACGGAATCAGCTTCTCGACCCGCATGGGAGACGGCAGTGATCCCGATCAAGGCTTCATGGGCAAGTTGTTCAGCGCCGGCAAGCGGATGGTGACCGGCAACACGATCTTCCTGGGGCATTTCACCAACGATTCGTCGAGCAAACGCCGCGTTTCGTTTGGAGCGCCGTTTCCGGGCAAGATCATCCCGATCGAACTGGCCGAAATCGGCGGTACGATCACCTGCCAGAAAGATGCGTTCCTCTGCGCCGCGATGGGAACCAAGCTCGATATCGCGTTCCAAAAACGCCTGGGCGCCGGCTTCTTTGGCGGCGAAGGTTTTATCTTGCAGCACCTGCAAGGGGACGGCCGCGCGTTTCTGCATGCCTGCGGTACGATCATCACCCGCAAGTTGGAGGGAGAAACGCTGCTGGTCGAAGCGGGGAGCCTGGTCGCGTTCACCGAAGGAATCGACTACGACATCCAACGCGCCGGCAACATGACCTCGATGCTGTTCGGCGGAGAAGGGCTCTTCCTGGCGAAGCTGAGCGGCCACGGCACCGTCATGATGCAAAGCCTGCCGTTCTCGCGTTTGGCCAATCACATTTTGGCTCGCGCGCCGCATAAAGACTAAACGCTCGATCACGATCGCTGGAAACCATCGACGCCGTGCGGAGTTCTCTGGAGTTCCGCACGGCATTTGTTTGCGCGCAAGCTTTCTGCAGAAACACTTGAAGCGTCGTTTATGCGTGTTAAACTCGGCAATTCGTCGCTCCCTAACTCTCAGGAACCCGCGATGCGCGCTCTCTCTCTCTCCGTCGCTCTCATCCTGCTCGCCGCTTCTGCGGCGTTTGGTCAAAACTACCAAGCCGGCGATCGGGTGATGGTCATTGCCGACGCCAAGCTCATGGCCGATGGCCGCGGCGCGACGGATAAGGTGTTTCTTGGGTTGTTTCTCAATGTGCAAGAGGTGAACGACAAGTGGCTGTGGGTCGAAAATGGGAGGCCCGGCTGGCTCGACCAGCAGTACGTCATTCCCGCAGCGGACGCGCTTGAATATCTCACGAAGCGCAACAGTGAAGAGAAGAACAATCAAAAGATCATGGTAGCGCTCTCATTCTTGCACGAAGAGCGACGCGATTATGACGCCGCCATTTCGCTCTGCGACGACCTGATTCAGCTGAATCCTCGCGAGGGCGCCTATTTCAATACGCGTGGCAATTGCTGGGACGCCAAAGGAGAGCATGACAACGCGATCGCCGACTACGATCAGGCGATCCGCCTGGCGCCGACGAAAGCGATCAACTTTAACAACCGAGGCAGATCTTGGAGCAAAAAGGGTGACGACGACAAGGCGATCGCTGACTACGATCAGGCCCTCAAGCTCGATCCGAAATATGCCACCGCCTATCGAAATCGCGGAATCGCTTGGAAAAACAAGAACAACAACGACAAGGCGATCGCCGACTTCGAGCAGTACGTCAAACTCGATACCAAGGATTCGTCGGTATACAGCAGTCTAGGATGGGCGCGAATCAACAAACGGGACTACGACCAGGCCATTGCGAACTTTAACCAGGCTATCGCGATCAATCCCAAGTCAGCGTACGCCTACAACGGCCGTGGCATCGCTTGGGATCAAAAAAAGGAGTTCGATAAAGCCGTAGCCGACTACAACAAAGCCATTCAATTCGATCCCAATTACGCCATCGCCTACAGCAACCGCGCGATGATTTGGGAAATGAAGCGAGATTACGCCAAAGCGATTGTCGACTACGAGCAGGCCATCCGTTGCAATCCAAATTCAGCCACAGAACGTAACTCCCTTGCCTGGTTACTCGCCACTTGCCCGGACCCCATTTACCGCGACGGCCTGCAAGCGATTAGCAATGCCATGAAGGCGCTGGAGACGACCGCCGGAAAAGATCCGGTAGTCATGGATACGCTGGCAGCCGGCTTTGCGGAAGTTGGTGACTTTGCCTCCGCAATAAAGTGGCAAACCAAGGCGTGCGATTTAGCGCCAGTCGCCGAAAAAGCGGGCTACCAAAGTCGGCTCGATCTCTACAAGTCAGGCAAACCGTACCGAGAAACCGTCGACTAACCGCTGATATCCAAAATCCCGCCGGTCTGCCCGAAAGGTTTTCACTTGAAGCGGGGCTACGGGCCAACTAAATTCAGTGGCTCCTAGCCCCCCGCTTATTTGAGGCGCCTGCGATGCGATTTTCGTTCGTCTCTCTCCTGCTCGCCGCACTCTTTTCTTCCCTGGCGATCGCCCACGAATACAAGGTCGGGGACCGGGTGATGGTCATCGCCGACGCGAAGTTAGCTGCCGCTGGTCGTGGCGAGACAGACGAAGTTTTTCTTGGGCTGTTTCTGGACGTCAACGCGGTCAACAACAAATGGCTTTGGGTCGGCCAAGGCAAGCCGGGCTGGCTTGATAAGAAAAATGTTATTCCAGCAGCGGATGCCTTCGACTACCTCACGAAACGTTACAGCCGAGAGAAAAGCAACAAACAGGTGATGCTCGCTTTGGCGTTCTTGTGGGAAGAACGACAAGAACTTGACATCGCGATCTCACTCTACAATGACCTCATCAAGCTAGACCCACGGAATGCTATTTATTTCAACAACCGCGGCATTTGCTGGAAGGACAAGGACGAATACGACAAAGCAATCGCCGACTTCAACCAAGCCATTAAGCTTGATCCCGAAAACACCTTCGCCGCTCTTAACCGAGGCACGGCATGGTACGGCAAAGGAGAATACGACAAAGCGATCGCCGACTATAACGAAGCCATCAAGATCGACCCGAAAGATGCGGCGGCCTATAACAATCTTGCATGGCTACAGGCCACTTGCCCAAACCCCATTTACCTCGACGGCCAGCAAGCGATCATCAATGCGAAAAAAGCGCTCGAGCTAACCGCCCAAAAGGATGCAAACTGCGTCGGCACCCTCGCGGCCGCCTATGCGGAAGCAGGCGATTTTGCGGCTGCGGTGAAGTGGCAAACGAAAGCCCAAGACATGTATTCGAGCGACGACAAATCGAAGTGGGGATTCCTGCTCGATCTCTACAAGTCCGGCAAACCGTATCGCAAAACCCTCGACTAACCGCTGATATCGAGAATCCCAACAGCCTGCCCGGTCGGATCAAGTCCTTTGTGATTCTTGGGCTGCGGCTCTTCTTCGTGATGTTCGGTTTCGGCGAGCAGTTCGTTCGCTTGGTCCGGCACTTCCCACAGACGGCGACCGTCGGCGTCGCAAGAATTCGCTTGAACCGGGGCGACGGGCCAACTAAATTCAGTGGCTCCCAGCCCCCCGCTTAGTTTGAGGCGTTTGCGATGCGACTTTCGTCCGTCTCTCTCCTGCTCGCCGTGCTCTTTTCTTCCCTGGCGATCGCCCACGAATACAAGGTCGGGGACCGGGTGATGGTTATCGCCAGCGCGAAGCTAAAAGCTGCGGGCCGCGGCGAGACCGACGAAGTTTTTCTTGGGCTCTTTCTCGACGTCCAAGCGGTAAACGACAAGTGGCTTTGGGTCAGTAATGGCAATCCCGGGTGGCTTGACAAGAAGTACGTCATCCCTGACGACGACGCTTTCGACTACCTCACGACACGGTATAGCCAAGAGAAGAGCAATGAAAAGGTCATGCAAGCTCTGGCATTCTTGTGGGAAGAGCGACAAGAGTATGACATTGCCATTTCGCTCTGCAACGACCTGATTAAGCTGAATCCTCGCGAGGACGCCTATTTCAATACGCGTGGCAATTGCTGGCAGGGCAAGAAGGAATACGACAAGGCAATCGCCGATTTCGATCAAGCAATTCGCATTGCGCCGGAGAGTGCGATCTACTTCTACAACCGGGGAAATGCATGGAGGCTCAAACGTAACTACGACAAAGCGATCACGGACTACAATCAGGCCCTCAAGCTCGATCCGAAAAATGCAGGACCCTATAACGCACTTGCATGGCTACAGGCCACGTGCCCGAATCCCATTTGCCGCGACGGCCAGCAAGCGATGATCAATGCCAAGAAAGTGGTCGAATTAACGGCGGAAAAAGATGCGAACAGTATAGATACTCTCGCAGCCGCCTATGCCGAAGCGGATGATTTTCCGTCCGCAATCAAGTGGCAAACCAAGGCGTGCGATTTAGCGCCAGCCGCCGAAAAAGCCGGCTACCAAAGTCGGCTCGATCTCTACAAGTCAGGCAAACCCTACCGAGAAACCGTCGACTAACCGCTGATATCCAAAATTCCGCCGGTCTGCCCGGTTGGATCAAGCCCTTTATGATTCTTGGGCTGCGGCTCTTCTTCGTGATGTTCGGTTTCGGCGAGCAGTTCGTTCGCTTCGTCCTGCACTTCCCACAGACGGCGACCATCGGCGTCGCGATCTCCCGCTTCCTGACTTTCGTCGGGGTCGCCGACTCCGGAGGCCTTCTCCGCTTTCAGATCGGCATCGGCGCGACGGGCCTGGTTGGCCGACTCCTGACGGTTGCGATCGACTTCGCTCGATGCGTTTTGCGCCAGCGGCGAAGCGGCCAGCGAACTGACGAAAGATACGCCGGTGGGTCCGATGCTCATCGTTGTCTCCTTAGGCAGCAGGAGTAAGGGATCTATCCATCCCTGGTAACGAGTAAATCCGAGCGGCGAATAGGAGAGACAATCGCCATCGAAAGCGTAGGTTATGGGAGCGGAAAGTCCAATTTTGACGATTGCTGTGTTGCCTGGCCCTCTTCTTTATCGACGAACCGCCGGCTTGATTCGCCAGCAGGTTTCTCGAATTCGTCCAATTTGGCCCATTTTCGGCCAGCTAGCGAGGTATCCCGCCGCCGTAGGTCGAACCTTGCCGAGCCGCCGAACCGCCGGTCGCTTCGCCAAGGCCTCCGCCGAACCGGAGCGGCTGTTCGGGGAAGAGCTGCTCGAGCGCTTCGTTCATGACCGGGAAAATCTCTTGCTGCGTCTCGGGGTGATCAATCGTTCCGTTGACGTGAATCACCATGAAATTGCGACCAGCTTCTCCCAACAATGGGCGAATGACCGGGATCTGATAACGATTGTTCCCCAGTTCGGTATAGAACCGCATCGAGATTCGACCGTCGAGATTCGCTTCGCCGGCGCCGGTGAGCGAGATCGCATCGCCGCTGACCGTCATCCGGTTCATGTAAACGTAGTCGCCGTTGATTTGGAAATCGATGTCGCTGGTATGAAACGCGGTATTGTCCGGCGCTCGCGCGGCCAACACTTTGAGGAGCGAAACGGCGAGCGGCAACTGATACAGATTGCCGTCACGCAGTTGGATCCGTCCATTTCCCTGGAAGGTATGCGTCCCCAGCGAGTTGCCGGCCAATCGCATTTCGGCGAACAGTCGGCCGGTGTTGCGGCCGGGATTGGCTTGCCCCAAATCGAGGAGCGTCTGCTCAAGACTTCCCTCGGTCAGTTTCACTTCCAGGCTGAACGGTTGGTTCTCTTGCATCAGCACGCTGCTGTCGATCGCCATTTGTCCGCCAAAGGTGGTCGCGACAATGCTGCGCGGCGTCTTTCCTTCGCGACGCGGCACCTGCGATCCAATCACGGCATGCTGCGAACTGATAAAGAGGGGCCCGGTGATCTTGGTCAGCGGGATGTTGTTATAGAGAAGCGAATCGATTGACAATTCGCCAAAGGTGAACGCTCCTTCGGAAGTCGCTTCGCCGGTCAAACGGACGGCGCCGTAGACACGATTCAGCAAAACCCCGGCCGTCACGTCGCAGCCAGCGAGAAAGAAGTCCAAGTCCCAATACGCGTCCGGCGGAGCGTTTTCCTGGGCGCCGCCGATCAGCGTGAACGCGCCACGCATATTAACTGGCGTCGACGGCTTTAAACGTCGTACCGAGGCCGCCAGGTTTGCGGGGAGCGCGGTGAGCAGATCTCGTTCGGGGAACAGGCGATCGACCTGCACGTCCTGGAAACGAAGCTGCCAACGACCGTCAGGCAGCTCCTGACAATCGCCGCCGGTTGCGATTTGCACGTTCCCATGCCGCGCGGTCACACCCAACAAATGAACGACGCCGCGGCGATATTGAATCGCCCCAACCACTTCGTCCATCAGCCAGGGGAAGCTACGCGGTTCGATCGAAATCGTACGGCTCGCGGTGCTGTACTTTCGTTCGCTTTGCAACAGTTCGTCGCGACGCCATTTCTGGGCACGGATGTCGACGTCGAGCTTTCCATTTTCATCGGGAAAGGCGATCGCCAGGTCCATGTGGTCGATCGTCCCCCGGGGGCGAAGTTCGTCCCAGACCCGCCGCGAAGTGGACGGCAACGCCGAACGGAGTTCGTCTTCGAGCGGAATATCGGTGCAGGTCAAGTTGAGCAACAACTTGCCGCGCGGATCGGCGGTTTGCGTCCATGTTCCGCCGCAGACGACATAGCCTGAATCGTTCACCCCTTCCAGCCGTTCGATGAACGTCTTCTCTTCGGTCCAGATGACGCGGCCGTGAATCTTTTCAATGGGGTAGGGGAACTCGTCGTAGGTAACCTGGGCGTCGACGATATCAAGCGTCAGCCGCTTTTCCTGGTCTTCGTCCCCTTTGTGACACTTGATCAGGAAGTCGAAGTTGGTCGTGCCGCGCGGCTGCAGCTTGGTAGCGAACTCGCTCGCCTTGGGGCTGGCGTGCGCGAGTGCGTCGAGCATCACTTCATCGCATAGGATCGGTTCAACCGAAGTGAAGCGAGCGAACCCTTTCGCTTCGGGGCCCAGATCACGCAAGCTCGCGACAATCTTGATCGGCGCTTTGCCGGCCCTGGCCGACAAGTTCAAGTCGAGCACGCCATTCTTGTAGTCGATTCGGCCTTGCGCACTATTCACCGGGTACGGAAAGCGATGGTAAAGGAACCGCGAGTCCAAGCAGGTGACGTGCAGTTCCGGCTTCCACGCGATTCCGTCAAAGTCAGCGATCACCTGGGCGTCGACGGCGCCGGCCGGTTGATAGTGATACCAATGCTCGCGGAGGCTCGGCGGAATCGCTTCGGCGAGACGTTCATGCAAAACGTAGTTGCAGAGATTCGCCTCGAAGTGGACCGGCGAGTTGTCGCTCCAACCTTGGCGAACCAGCGACGCGACGATCGAACCGTCGCCGACGTTGGCCGACATCCGCTCGATATCGACGCCGGCGGCGTTTGCGACGAACGATCCGGAGATCTCCGAGACAGGGAAGGGGAGGGAGCGATCGTTCCAGCGACCTTCGCTCAGATCGCCGCTGATTTCAAATCGGCAGGGACTATTCTTGCTCGGCG
This sequence comes from Blastopirellula sediminis, assembly GCF_020966755.1. Taxonomy (NCBI): domain Bacteria; kingdom Pseudomonadati; phylum Planctomycetota; class Planctomycetia; order Pirellulales; family Pirellulaceae; genus Blastopirellula; species Blastopirellula sediminis. Next base: position 3,595,081 of record NZ_JAJKFT010000010.1, on the reverse strand, counting down.
TCGCTACTTGAAACCGCAAGTCAACGCGGGCTTCGAGCGGCGCCATCTTGGCCGCTTTCTCTTGAACGCAACTGGGCAGATCGCGGAATAGATCTGGCGTAATCCGCAGTTGGCTAAGACTGCCCTGAATCATGCCGAACTGCGAGTCAGGCTCCAGGATGCCGGAGATCTTCGCTTCTTCAAAGTGTTCGCTACGGAGCGTTCCCTCTACCGTTAGACGCTTCTTACCGTCGGCAGCGATTTGCGGATCACGCATCGGCTTGAGCGTCAGATCGATCGGGTCGAGCCGGAGCCGTGCGCCGCTGACCGAATCGTAAAGCTCAAACAGTCCGTCATGCACTTCGATGATCGGATCGCTGTCGCCAAATTTCGGCAACGGAAAGAGCGACTCCAGGTTCAATTTGCCGTCGGCCGTAAGCGCGGCGGAGATGCGGACGCGCTTCACCACAATCCGCGAGACGTCTAACTTGCCGGCAACCAGATCGCGAGGATCGGTGGTGCAATGGACGAACATCTCATCGATGTCGAGCATTTCGCCGCTATGGCCGGCGACGTTCTTCTGCGAGAAGCGGAGACCGCGGATCTCGACTCCTTCCCCTTCATGGAACTGGGCGGAGTCGATCGACACGTCGAGCTGATGGTAATGCTCGGCGAAACGACGCTGAACGCGAATCCGAATTTCGTCGTTCAAGTTGTGGTACAGATACAAGCCGATCGCTACCGCCGCCATCAAGGCCGACAGTATCGTCCATTTGCAAAAGAGCCAGCTTGTCTGCACCAACCGTTTCAACGGCGTACGGAATCCTTTCCCTTGCGACAGATTCGCCGCAAGTCGTGTCGTAGGCGATCGTTCCATGATCGCCGCGTGAGGCAGCTATCTTGGCAAAAATCGCGCAAATGGTAAAGCGAAGTATGACGGAACGGGGCGTGCCACGGCTCTGTGAGCCAGGCGAAGCTGGGCAAACCAGGCGGCTACCGGGTGGCACTGCTGGCTTGTCCAGCAGTGTGAGCCTGGTACCCGATGCCCACTGCTGGACAAGCCAGCAGTGCCACCCACCAACGTACTACGCAGCCGACGCTGTTTCGGTCGATGGCTCTTTTGCCGATCGCCAGCGATAAAAGAGCCAAACGGCGGCGCCAGCAGCCAAGACAGTCAGCGGAATCATGGGGGGCTGACGATAGCGAATCGAGCTGACGAAGATCATGTGGAGCAGCGAAAAGTAGAAGATAGGCAAGCCACACAACCAGATGCCGAGCGATTGCCGGCGATACGCGACCAGCCCGACCAGGCCCAATATTAAAATAGGTAAGTACCCCACGGCAATGATCAGCCGGAACTTCACGCTTTGAAAACTCGATTCATTCGGCCAGAAATTCCAGTATCGGATCAGCTTTTTCCCCGCCAATTCAACGACTTCGCCTGGATGCTCTTTCGCCCAGGCGACCGACGCCGCTTTCATCCGATCGTCGAGCCGGGTCTCGAAGGTTCCAAGCAGCGGACCTTCCGCCGCCGCATCCGCCGCGAGTTGCTCCTGTCGGAACGGTTCGACAAACGCCATATCGCTGCCGCCATCGGCGCCGGGCCGAATGCCGTCATACAAACTGGCGCCAACTTGCAGCGAGGTCGGCACGAAACGGCCGGCGACCTGGTAGTTGCGAATCCACCAGGGAGACATCGCCGCCATAAAGGAGAGCCCGAGTACGAACATCACTTCGATCTGCCGCAGTCGCTGTGGCAACATCAGCAGACAGATCGGCACGGCGAAGAAGGGAAAGAGCATCCAGCTTGGTCGCGTCAGCACCGCGGCCGCCATCATCACTCCGGCCGCAATCGCCCAGAGCAAACGACTCCGTCGCGAATCGGATTGAAACGCTTCATCCCAGAACCAGATCTGCAGCAGCATCCAAGGACAGAACGCGACTTCGCTGAGCACAAAGGCGCTCATCGCGAGTCCGCCGGGATAGAACGCCGCCAAGAGCGTCGCGATCAGGCCTGCTGTGGTCGAGGAAAACCGGGCGGCCAGTATTCCACAGAGCGCCGCAGTGATCGTACCGAGCGCGGCGCCGAAGATCCGCAGCGTCATTGGATTCGGCTCGTCGCTGAACCAATAGAAAGGGGCCAGGATCGCAGGGTAGCCGGGCGTGCGGAAGATATAGGAATCGCCGTAACGATAATCCTCGCCGTGCGCGACTTGCCGCGCCAACGTTTCGTATGACGCGCTATCGCCGAAAAAGAAACGTTCACCAGCCGGGATTCGACTTTGCCACCAGTACGCGGCTCCAACTCGCAAAGCGAACGCAAGCAGCAAGATCACCCAAAACCAGCGGCTGGCGAAAAGCTTTGACATCAAACGACCGGCCCGTCGGCTAGGAAATAGTTCAGCAGAAGAGGGAAATGACAGCTCTCAAGGGGAATATCGCGAGCATTAAACTAGCAAAACCAGAGAATTTGCGAACTCCCCTAAGATTTTGCGAACCTGGGAAAAAATCCGCCCGAAATCTCAATCCAGTAATAGTTTACTTCCCGCTAGCACTCGCTATACTCTGAATTTTGCTATACACTCGCCCGGCGACCTGTCGCTCTTTGCCCGACGCTGATCACGTCTTGCCCTGGCAGAAAAACGACGGCGAACCGCTGGTTTCCTTTCCCACGTCCTCCCCATTATGCACTGAAGCGAAGAGGAGCCTCCCCGATATGAATGAAAAGTCGGCGCCAAGCGAAGGAGAAAAGAAGTTTCTCTTCTGGGCCTGTTTTATCTCCCTCATCACCACCGCGTTCGGGTTCATCATCCGCGCGATCATCATTGATGAGTGGGGCACGGTCTTCAATCTGACCGAAACCCAGAAGGGGGAAATCTTCGGCGTCGGTCTCTGGCCGTTCGCGATCAGCATTATTTTGTTCAGCCTCGTGATCGACCGCATCGGTTACAAGACCGCGATGTATTTCGCGTTCGCTTGCCACGCGTTGTCGGTGATCATGACGATCGTTCTGCCGATGTACTTCGACCCGTACTGGAGTCTCTATTTCGGTACGTTCATCGTCGCCCTCGGTAACGGTACCGTCGAAGCGGTCGTGAACCCGGTCGTCGCGACCCTCTTCCCGAACGAAAAGACGAAGTGGCTCAACGCGTTGCATGCCGGCTGGCCCGGCGGTCTCGTCCTCGGCGGCATCATTACGATCGGCATGGGTCCCGGCGGTTTTCTGTCGAACATCTTCTCCGGCGGCGAATCGATGGCCTGGCAGTACAAGGTCGCGCTCATTCTGATTCCGACCGTCATTTACGGTTTGATGATGTTGCCGTGCCGCTTCCCGGTGAACGAACGGGTCGCTGCGGGCGTTTCCTACGGCGAAATGCTGGCCGAATTCGGCATGGGGGGCGCGTTTATCGTCGGCTTCCTCATGTTCAACGAACTGGGCCGCGTAGCGACCGAACTTCTCGGCAAGGGAGGCGTCGACGCCAGCGGTTGGATGATTTACGCCGTCTGGGGCTGCATCGCACTCGGAACGATCGGCATGGGGGCGATCACCAAGTTCGCCATCGGCCGCCCGCTCTTCTTGTTCATGCTGCTCATCATGGTTCCGCTGGCGACCACCGAACTTGGTACCGACAGCTGGATCACCTCGCTGATGGAACCGGTCATGACCCAGAACAAACTGGCGGCCGGTTGGATCATCGTTTACACCTCGTTGATCATGATGATCTTGCGATTCTTCGCTGGCCCGATCGTCCACAAGCTTTCGCCGCTCGGTCTGTTGGCCGCCAGCTCGGTGATCGCGATCGTCGGTCTGGTCTTCCTGTCGAAGGTCGAAAGCATCGCGTTGATCTTCATTGCTGCGACCATTTACGGTCTCGGTAAGACCTTCTTCTGGCCGACCATGCTCGGCGTGGTAGCCGAACAATCGCCTCGCGGCGGCGCCTTGACGCTGAACGCCACCGGCGGCGTCGGCATGTTGGGGGTCGGCGTGGTTGGCGCCGTGTTCCTCGGCTACTTCCAAGACTCGGCTCAGGTTGCGGCTCTGCAGGACCACCCGGCGATCTTGAAGCAGGTCGAAGAAGAAAAGAATTGGGTCTTCGGCACCTACAACGCGGTCAACGTCGACGCCGTGAAGAAACTGCCGGAAGCGGAACAAGAGATCGTCACCTCCGCCAGCGAAACGGCGAAGAAAGACGCTCTGTTCGCGGTGGCGGTCTTCCCGTGCATCATGCTCGCGTGCTATTTGCTGCTGATCGTCTACTTCGCCAGCCAAGGTGGTTACAAGGCGGAGGTGCTGGTCGGACATGGCGCCGAGGACGAGAAGTTCACCGGCGGTCTCGAAGGACCAGCCGACGCCTAAGTTGGCGTCACCACCAACCGAAACTACGAAGGGGGAGTCAGCGTCAGCTGCTCCCCCTTTTTTTCGGCCCGAATCCCGCCAGGAAGTTCAATCGGCGCGGGAGCGTCGGCCGCGATCAGCGTCAGCAGCGCCCGCCATTTGTCCCGTCCCATTTCCTGCCGCGACCAATCTTGGCGCCGCCAGAGCAAGACGCACGCTTCGATCGCCAGAAAGGGATCGGCGGTCGCCAGTCGCTTCGCGTTGAGCGTCACTTGCTTACTCGACTGCGTCAAAAGACAAGCGTCGAGAAGGCGCTCCGCCTCGGCCGCTACATATTCGCGGCACTCGGTCGCGCCGGCCGCCAGACGCAAAAGCGACTGATCAACTTGCGGCAGATACTCACTGCGAAGCAGGGGGAGCAATTCGTTGCGAAGTTTGTTCCGAAAGAAGTCGGACTCGTCGTTCGTCGCGTCGTGCCGGAAGTCTTGCCCGATTTCGGCCAGGTACGCTTCCACCTCGGCGCGGCGAATTCCCAGCATCGGACGTAAAAGGCTGATCCCAGGGGCTAATTCTCGCGCCCGCGGAATCCCCGTTAGTCCGGCGACGCTCGTCCCGCGTAAGATCCGCTGCAGGACGGTTTCGACCTGATCGTCGGCCGTATGGGCCGTGACGATATATCGGGCTCCTTGCTCCATGGCGAACTGCTTTAAGAATTTGTACCGCGCCTCGCGAGCGGCCGCTTCGATGCCGTCTCCACTCTCGGTGAGGGTGAATTCAAACTCCACCTTGCCGAAGAGGGCAGGAATCGCCAGTCGATCGGCCAATTCCTGGACAAATTCGGCGTCCTCGGCGGACTCGACGCGTAAGTTGTGGTCGATATGGGCGACAATCAGCCGCCCTTTTCCCTGTTTTCGGATCGCCATAAGGGCGCGAAGCAGCGCAACGCTATCGGCGCCGCCGCTAACGGCGACCAAAACGGTACAGTCGGCCCAGTCTGCCGGCGACCAACTATCGCAGAGAGCGGATTCAAACGGGCGCATTACCTACGGTTTTCCGACAGTGGGGGAAGAAAGGGGGGAAGGCAAATCTTCCCAGGGCGTCATTAGTCTGTTAACATACCTTAAACGGTTTCGCAGCGTTAAGTTGCGACGCGCCGTTTACGATGACAATTACCCATCGCACCCAGCGACTTTTTCGGCTTGCCCCGCATGTCGATAGTCCGCCCCGCGACAGGCGGAAATTGCCTTCGAGCACTTGGATCCTGGTTCCGGAAATCTAGTCCCTGCGAATAGCGAGACGAACCGATGCAACCACTGCTTCTTCTCTTTTTGCGTCTGATGATGCGAGTTTGCCCGAGCAAGTGCTACGTGCTTGGACCGGCTCGCGCGCCGAAAAGAAGCGGTCGTTCGTTCTATCCGCATTCGCGTCCCAAGCTGGTGGTGGCTTTGCCGCTGCTGGGTTGGCTAGAACTTGACGCCGAAACATTGCCGACCGAATTTCTAGCTCGATGCGGCTCGTGCCATATCGAGCGAGGCAGCCCGCCACGGTCGGCATCTGGTCGCCATCCCGATCGCCAGCGAGCCGACCGCTAACTTAGCGGAAGCTTCGTCGCTCGATTCTCAATTTCCCTCTGCAAGCGCGTGGTGGACGACGCCGTAGCGGCGCATTATGCGCCTAAGCGAGCGCCGGAGTCGCTCCCATTTCCATTGAGGGAGATATCGTACGTGCCTGACGCATTAACCTACGCGATCTTCGCCGTCGTCGGCTTTGCGATCGCGATTGTGCTCGTCAAGATTATTGACCGGTTGCGGAAAAAGGATGCCGAAACCGAAGCGCAGCAAATCCTGGAACGTGCCAAACAAGACGCCGACAACCTGCTCAAAGAAGCCAAAATCGAAGCCAAGGAAGAGGCGATCGATTTCAAGACCAAGGCCGAAGCCGAACTGAACCGCAGCCGCGATGAAATCCGCGACCGCGAAAAATCGCTCGACCGCCGCGAAGAGTCGCTCGAACAGCAAGCGACCCACTTGCGCAAGCAAGAGCACATGGTCGAATCCAAAGAACGCCGCCTGACCGAGAAAATCGAAGACGCCAGCCGCAAGTCGGACGAGCTGAAGGCGATTACCCGCGAACAGCAGGAACGCCTGCACAAGATGAGCGGCCTCAATCGCGACGAAGCGAAAGCTGAACTCCTGCGTTTGCTCGACCAGGAACTGCAAGGGGAAACCGGCGCCCTGATCTTGAAGCATCAGCGCCGCGTGGAAGAAACCTGCAAGCAACAAGCGCAGGACATGCTGCTGACCGCGATTCAGCGATTCGCCGCCGCTCACACGGCTGAGTCGACCACCAGCGCGATCGACATTCCGACCGACGACATCAAGGGACGCATCATCGGCCGCGAAGGTCGCAACATTCGCTCCTTTGAAAAAGAGACCGGCGTCGACGTCATCATCGACGACACGCCCGGCGTGGTGATCGTGAGCGGTTTCGATCCGGTTCGCCGCGAAATCGCCCGGATCTCGCTCAACAAGCTGATCGCCGACGGCCGCATCCATCCGACGCGGATCGAGGAAGTGGTCAAAGAGACGCAAGCCGAAATCGAAAACGTCATCAACAAAAAGGGAGAGGAAGCGGCGAGCGAAGCGGACGTGCTCGGTCTCCATCCCCGGTTGATTCACATGCTCGGCCGGCTTCACTTCCGGACCAGCTATAGCCAGAACGTGCTGCGGCATTCGATCGAAGTCGGCTTCATCGCCGGTATGCTGGCCGAAATGATCGGGCTCGACGCGCGGATCGCTCGTCGCGCCGGGTTGTTGCACGACATCGGCAAAGCGGCCGACCATGAACTGGAAGGGGGACACCCGAAGATCGGCGCCGACCTGCTCAAACGGCATGGCGAGTCGCCGGAAGTGGTTCACGCCGCGTTCGGACATCACGACGAAATCATCACTGAATATCCCTACACCATGTTGGTCGCGACGGCCGATGCGGCCAGTGCGTCTCGTCCGGGAGCTCGTCGCGAAACGCTCGAACGCTACATCAAGCGGATGGAAGAGCTGGAAGCGATCGCTCGCGGCTTCAACGGCGTCGAACAGGCGTTCGCGATTCAAGCGGGTCGCGAACTACGCGTGATCGCCAGCAGCCGTGACACCGATGACGAGAAAGCGGCGAAGATCTCCCGCGACATCGCCAAGGCTTTCGAGGCCCAGCTGACCTATCCCGGCGAAATCAAAGTGACCGTGGTGCGCGAATCTCGTTTTACCGAGTTCGCACGCTAAAGCAGCGAAGGAGAAGCAGTGCGGATTTTGCACATTGGCGACATCGTCGGCAAACCAGGACGCGACATCGTGCGGATGGCGCTTCATGGACTGCGGCGGCGCGAAGGGCTGAGCCTGATTGTCGCCAATGCCGAAAACGCCTGCGGCGGCTCGGGCTTGAACCCAGCCGCCTATCGCGAGTTGATCGATTGCGGCGTCGACTGCATCACGATGGGAGATCACATCTACCGTCGCAAAGAGCTGTTCCAGACGCTGCAGTCGCAAAACAACATCGTCAAACCGGCCAACTACCCCAAGTCGGCGCCTGGCAAAGAGTTCGCCATCGTCGAAGCGTCCGGAGGGATTCGAGTCGCCGTCATCAGCATCATGGGGCGCGTCTTTATGCGTCCGGTCGATTGCCCCTGGGAAGCGATCGATCGCGTGCTGGCGACAATCCCCGCTAGCATCAAAATTCGCTGCGTCGACTTCCATGCCGAAGCGACCAGCGACAAGCAAGTGATGGGGCGCTATCTCGACGGGCGAGTCTCCTACGTGCTGGGAACCCATACCCATGTGCCGACCGCCGATGAGCAGATCTTCAAAGGGGGAACCGCGTTCCAGTGCGACATCGGGATGACGGGACCGCACGAAAGCATCATTGGCCGGAACATTGAACGGGTCACCGAAACGACCGTAACCTTCCGTCCTACCCAGTTTGACGTCGCTCGGGATGACGTTCGCCTGAGCGGCAGCATCGTCGATGTCGATCCAGAAACAGGCCGGGCCGTCTCTATCCGGCGAATTCAGATTCGCGAAGAGGAAGCGAAAGCCCTTCAGGCCGAATACTCAAAAGATGCGTCTGGCTGACGTTTTGCTCTTGTCGTCGCATCAAGACTTCTGTAACCTCCGCCGCCTGATAGCTTTATGAGCGCTCCGCCCCCCTCATCCGGTTCGCTTGGCTGGTTCCGCAGATCGCTGCTGGGACTGGTCGGGCTGATTGTCGCCGGACTGTTGGGTACGGCCGCGATGCTAACGCCAAACAACCAGGGCCTGGGAACGCATCAGCAACTTGGCTTGCCCCCATGTTCCTCGCGAGTTTGGTTCGGCGTTCGCTGCCCAGCGTGCGGAATGACGACCTCGTGGGCTTACCTGACGAAAGGAAACGTCGTCGGTTCGATTCGCTCGAACGCCGCCGGCTTTCTGTTAGGGCTCACGGCGATGGCCAGCGCTCCTTGGCTATTAGTTACGGCGTTTCGAGGTCGACCTCCGCTGGGATATCCCAACGAGATCGTAGCCTTGGTCGTCGTTTGCAGCATCGCTGCGGTGATGGTCGCCGAGTGGCTATTCCGCGTGATGTCATGAAACGACAGTCACCACCAATCACGCGTCAGGATGACGCTCGACTTTAGAATCCTGCGGGAAGAACTTCGATGGATCGAACCAACAACTTCCGCCGTTCAATCGCCTTGTTGATCCTGTTGACGCTGGTCCCGACGACCGGCTGCATCAACCTGGTGGCGACGCTCCTTTATCCGCCCAACGAAGTTCCGGCTCGCTACTCCGGCATGAAAGAGAAGAAGGTGGTGGTGGTCTGCATCGCCAGCCCTTCGTTCCGCTCGGAAACCGACACGTCGCACAACCTGGCGGTGATGGTCGAAAAGCTGCTCGCCGCCAACGTTCCCGACATCAAGATCATCTCGCAGCAGAAGATCGACGACTGGCAAGACACCGCCAATTGGGACCGGCTGGACGCTCGTAAGGTCGGGAAGGGGGTCAACGCGGACATCGTGCTGGCGATCGACCTGGCCCACCTCGAAATCCAGGAACACCCGTCCATGTACAAGGGTAAGGCCGATTTTTCGGTCACGGTCTACGACATGAACGACAAAGGGAAGCCAGTCTACGAATCGACCGACCAGACGCTTGAATTCCCTGCCAACGGCACGTTTTCGACCGCTAGTTTGACCGAAGACAAGTTCCGCCGGAAGTTTATGCAGTCGATCTCCGTTTGGATCGCCCACGACTTCTACAAGCATGACGCCCACGATTACCTGGCGATGGACGAAACTTTCGTCACGAACAAGTAATTGGCCGCAAAGATTGACCCCAGGGAGTTGGGACTTTAGGATTGAGGTAAGTATCGACCTCTCCTCTACTTAAAATCAACCACCCGCCCTATCAATCGCCAAGAATATGTCGCGTATCCAACCTTTCGCCGCTTTGGCGCTCGTTCTTAGTTTCGCCCTTTTCACACAAGCGCAAGCTCCGCCTGCCGCTAAAGGAAAGATTCCGCCGCCGGAAAACGTCTCGCTGATGACCAAAGACGGCGTCGCGTTGAAGGCGATTTACTTCCCCAGTCCGAACGAGAAAAAAGCGATTCCGGTCATCATGCTGCATGGCTGGAAGGGGAAGAAGGAAGACGTCGCCGGCTTGGCCGCGGTCTTGCAAAAGCAGGAAGGCTATGCCGTGATCGTTCCTGATCTCCGCACGCATGGCGCCAGCCAATGGACGATTCAACTGAACGATCGCGTCAGCAAGACGATCGACACCGACGATATCAAACGTCAGCAGATGCAGCTCTTCATGGACGAAGACATGGAAGCGGTGAAACGCTTCCTGATGGACCAGAACAATGAAGGCAAGCTGAACATCGACCTCTTGACGATCGTCGCCGCCGACAACTTCAGCAGCATTCTGGCCGCCAATTGGGCCGCCAAAGACTGGAGCTGGCCGATTCTGGCCGGGCTGAAACAAGGTCAGGACGTGAAAGCCCTGGTTTTGGTCTCGCCCGAAACGACCTTTAAAGGCTTTAGCGCGTCGCAAGCGCTCAACCACTCGGCGCTGCAAACCAGGGTTTCGATCATGCTGGTCGCCTCGGAAGAGTCGCGCAACTACAGCGATGCGAAGCAAATCGAAAAACAACTCTCCCGCGGCCGCTTGAACGCCTCGGCCGACGGTCGCGACCTGTTCCTGGCGACCAAGCCTGGGGACGCCAAAGGAACGGCTCTCCTGATGAATCCGGCCTACAACGTGCTTCGCGACATCAAATACCTGGTTGATAATCGCGTCGCCGCTCGAGCTGACGAATTCCCTTGGACCGATCGCTCAAGCCCGCTCGGCAAATAAGCGACTCGATACTCACAGCCAACAAAAAAGGCCCGCCAAGTGCGGGCCTTTTTCTTTACCGGTGATTGATCGGCGTCATCCGCAGATGCGGCTGAGTCCCGAGCGGCACGAGCGGCTGCATCGTCGACGACGAGGCCGAAACGCTCCCTTGCTGCTGCTGGACCGCATTCAGTTCGTCGCTGCCGGGAATCGTGATCTCGACCTTTAGCGGCAACAAGTCGGGATCGCTTAGCACGCCCCGGTTCGCCTCGTAAATCGCCCACGAGAGATCGGCTCGCCCCAGATATCGCTCGGCCAGCTTCGGCAGCGTATCGCCGTCGACCAGGCGATGCCGACGACGCGGCTGGGCCGGAACGCTGTAATGAGGCTGCGACGACTGCGGCTGCGGGACGAACGACTGCTGCGGCTCTGGCTGACGCAGTTCGCCGCTCGGCAGAATCGGCTTATTAGCGACGATCGAGGTCGTCTGCGGCTGCCAACGCGAAGCAGGAGGCTGCTGCGTCTCTGGCGAGATGGCAGGAGCTTCGACGGCGGGCCGCTCGACATGACGCGGCTCAGGAGCTCGATAAACGTCGCCGGCCGGCATTTCGACCGGAATGGCGAACGATTCCACCGAACCGGCCGGAGGCTCACGACGAGCGACGGAGACCCGTTGATAGCCGCGCGGGCTCAGGTCGACCAACTGCTTCGGCGTCGCATCGGCGGCGATCGCCACCGGGTACTCGTCGGCCAAGACCGGAGTTTCTGACGCAACAACGTCCAGACCACCGGAAGTCGACGAAAGCGAGACCGCTTTCCGGACTTCCGGCATCACAAATTCAGGCTCAGCGGGACGCTGTTGCTGATCGCCGATAAACGCGTCAACGCGCGTCGAGGAAGCGGGGAGGGGGGAAGAAAGTTCGCTTCGCGACCAGTACGGCATCGCAGCGCCGACGCCAATAACGCCGATCGCAGCCATCGTGAGTAGTTTCGAATTGCCTGGCATGATGACTCCCATGAATGGGGCCTACATGAAGCCATGAGCGCAATCCGTCGCTACAAGTCCTGAATGTTTCCGTCTAGCAATGGATTATCGACCAATTGCTAGCACCGCTAAGGCGTTTTCTCTGACGGAAACCGAAATTCTCAGAAGCGGCGTTCTTCGCCTAGCGTTTGCGTCAACTTTGCCGCGGCAGACTCTTCTAGTTGTACGACTATCTCGCAACACGAAGACTCTGCAGACAACTCGGCGACGCGTTTCGCCAAGCTTTGTTACGACGCGGTGAGAAGCGGAGGTCGCACGAAAAAAGGGAGATGCGGCTGCATCTCCCTTTCGTTTGTCAAACTTTAACGCTTACGCGAACTAGGCCGCGGCGCCACGCTTCTTTTCGCGATCCATCAACCAGACCAGCACCGGCGAAGCGATGAAGATCGAGCTGTAGGTACCGACGAAGATGCCGACCACCAAGGCGAACGAGAAGCTGTGAACCCCCTCGCCTCCAAGGAAGAAGAGGATCACGACCACAATGAAGGTCGTCAACGAAGTCAGGATCGTACGACCCAACGTCTGGTTGATCGACGCGTTCACCATGTCGATGGTCAAGTCGTGACTCTTACCGCGAACTTCGCGGATACGGTCGAAGACCACGATCGTATCGTTGAGCGAGTAACCGATCAGCGTCAGGAACGCAGCGACGACCGGCAAGCTGATCTTCATTTCGTCGATCTGCATAAAGCCGAAGACGTACTGCAACCAGGTGGTCAGCGCCAAAGCGCCCAAGGTGATCAACACGTCGTGGACCAACGCCACAACCGCCGCCAGACCAAACGCCAGGTTTTGGAAGCGGAACCAGATGTAAGCGACCACGCCGACCAGGCTCAGCACCAGGGCGAAGACCGCCATTTGCTGCATGTCGCCGGCGACCTGCGAACCGATATTGCTCGACGAAGGCCAAACCGGGGTGCTCGTCAGCTCACTACGGATCTTGTCGAAGATCTTGGTCGCGTTTTCCTTGCTGCCCGACAACTGAACCGTCCACTCGGTCCCGCTGACGCTGCTGTCCAGCGGAATCGCCAGACCGTCGCGAAGCAGGTGAATCTGCGGACGTTCCATGCCGAGTTCGTCCGACGCCTGCAGAACGAGGCTCTGCAGCGTTTGGGCGGTGATCTTTTCGTCAAATTTCAAGGTCGACTGGAACTGAAGCGGAGCGACCACGGCGCCGCCGTCGATCAGCGGCTCTTCCAGCGGATCCTGTTCTTCCGTCGGCATTTCGGCGGCGGGAGCTTCGGTCATCGGCGCCGGAGCGTCGGTCTTCGGCTCTTCCTTGGCAGGCTCCGCCGGAGTTTCCGCTTTCGGTTCTTCCTTAGCCGGTTCGGCCGGGGTTTCCGTCTTCGGCTCTTCCTTGGCGGGTTCGGCCGGAGCTTCTTCCGCCGGAGCAGGCTTTTCGCCTTCGCCGTCTTGAGCCAGGGCCAGCATTCCATCCGCCGGCAAATCGCTGCGACGGATGCGATTGCTCGACTGAGCGTCGACAGCCGGCTTTTCGGGAGCCGCGTCGCTGGTCGTTTCCGGAGGCGCCGTCTTGGCCGGTTCCGTCGATTCGGCGCCGATAGCGCCAACTTCGCTGACCGAGACGTTATGCATCACCAGCAGGCTTTCGCCGCTTTCGGTGCGGAAGATCTTTTCCAGTTCGACCTGAACCACTTCGACCCCTTCCGGAATGTCGCCGGTCGAGTACCGAGGTCCATCGATGGCGAACTCCAGATTCAGCCGTGCCGCCGTATCCAGTTCGCCGGCGCTTTCGATCGACATCGTACCGCTGGTCGCGTTGGACGTGTCGCGAATCAAAATGCCGCCGCGATCTTCGGTCAACTCAGCCGACACCTGCGTGCCGGCGTCGCTGATCGCTGTCGCGATTTCACGCAACGAATCGGCGTTGCTCAGATCGACCGTCGCCGACTTGCCGGCGCGATCGGTAATCTTGAGCGAACCAAGTTTGCCGAGTCCGGTCAGCGAGGTGTCGATCTTGTAGATCTGGTTTTCTTTTCCTTCCAGCGTCACGGCGCTGATCGAGACGTCCGGCAGCTTTTCGCTGACCATTGCACGGACCTTCGCGATCGGCATCGCTTCTTTCAGGTAAACCTGAACCGACGAACCGCCGTTGAAATCGATATCGAAGATCGACTTGCCGCGGGCGCCGACCGCAAAGATGCCGACGACGATCAAGATCAGCGAAATGCCGATCGCCATCCGACGCTTGCCGAGGAAGTCGAACTTCGCTCCGCTGGCGGTCGGCATCATCGTCAACGTCGTCAACCACTTCTTGCGTTCCGCGATGTCAAAGAAGACTCGCGAGCAGAAGATCGCCGTAAACATACTCATCGCGATACCGAGAACCAACGTCACGGCGAAGCCGCGAACCTGATCGGTACCGATGCGATAGAGAACCAAGGCCGTAATCAACGTCGTCAAGTTCGCGTCGACGATCGTGGTCGTCGCTTTGCTGAAACCGTTGACCAGCGCCATGCGAAGCGAAGCTCCGTGGTTCAGTTCTTCGCGGATACGTTCGTAGATCAGCACGTTGGCGTCGACCGACATACCGACGGTCAGCACCAAACCAGCGATGCCCGGCAGCGTCAAGTCGGCGTTGAACAAAATCATCGCCGCCAGAATCAGCACCAGGTTCATGAGCACTGCGACGCACGCCACCAAACCGGCGACGTGGTAGTAGATAGCCATGAAGGCGAGAACCAGCGTCAAGCTGATGCCAATCGCCCATTTCCCCTTGCGAATAGTGTCGTCGCCCAGGGTCGCGCTGATCGTCTGTTCGCTGATCGGCTCTTTGCGGAGCACGACCGGCAATTTACCAGCTTGCAGAACGCCGGTCAGCTTTTCGATATCGGCTTCGGTGAAGCGGCCGGTAATAATGCCGCGATCGCCGATCACGCCGCGAACGGCCGGGGCCGAAACGATGTAATCATCCATCACGATGCCGAGCTGACGTTCGCGATTGCCATCCGGCAGGTTGTCGCGGGTCAGCTTCGTCATCAATGAGGCGCCGGCGCTGTTCATGTTGAACTCAACCGCCAGGCCGCCGCTGTTGGTGTCGTAGGTGCGACGAGCGGCCGTCAGGTAACCGCCGGTCAGCGGCTTCGGTTCCATCTTCATCAAAACTTGCAGCGGCTGTCCAGTTCCCTGTCCCCCGCGAACCAGAAAGCCTTCCGAGGTCTGCACCGGACTTCCGTCGAGGGCGGCGTTGAACGCGCCGAAGCCGTTCCACTGGTAGGCGCCATCTTCGTCCTTGCGAATGCCGACCCACTTTCCTTCGGCGCGACCGGTCGAGTTGACGACGTAACGTTCGCCGCGTTGCTTCGGTTCACGAGCCCGATTCAAGAGCGATTCATGGTCGTTGACGTTCGCCACGATCATGAACTCCAGCATACCGGCGGTCGTGATCTTATCTTTGATCACCGCCAGGTCGGCCGACTCGGCGTTCGGAATGATGACTTCGACTTGCTTGCTGCCGTAGGCGCGAATCACAACTTCGCGGACGCCTGACGGGTTGACGCGATTCTTCAGGTTCGCGATCAACTCGTTCATGTTGTAGGCGAGCGAGCCTTCCTGATCTGCCGAAGCGGCGGGCTTCTTCGCGCCGTCCTGAGCCTGATCATTCGTCTTCTGTTCGGCGAGATAGATCTTCGTTTCGTCTTCGTCGATTTCGTAGATCAGGATCACGCCCCCCTGGAGGTCGATGCCGAACTTCGGCGGCCAGCCCCGAATCACGGCGGTCGTCGCGACGGTCAGCGTGACGAAGATCAACGCCAATCGCCAACCATAGGCCGGCATGCGTAGTCCGTTGGCCAACAAGATGCCCGCGGCGATCGGCACGCCCAGGATCGCCAGTGCGATCACTAGATTCAAAAGGGGCGAGCCGTCAGAACTGCTCACAGCGGCGGGAGCTTCGCTCACTTTGACCTCCACCGCAGGCGCGCCAGGAGCAGTCAAAGCTTCTTCCTGCGCCGCCGTTCCGGCGATCAACGAGAGACTCCCCAGCCAGCTATCCGAATTGACTGCCGGGCCCCAGGCCATGGCCGCAGCCGTCAAGACTAACGCGAGCGTCATTGCCACGTATTTACGCATCATCGATAACTCCAGTATCGCACGGGGGCCGAATTGCCGCCGCTGTCGTGTTTTATGATTCAGCCGAAGCTTTTTCTTCGTTTCGCTGATCGCTTTTGCCGTTATTTTCTTTGTCCAGCACACGCGCGATGGCGCGCATCTTCAATCGCATCTCGGCGTTGGTCTTTTCGTCAATTCGGACAACCACTTCGCCTTGGTCTTTTTTCACGCTCACCACGGTCGCCACGATGCCGCCGATCGTTTCGACGCGATCGTTCTTTTTCAAGTTGGAGATCAGGTCCTCCATCTCTTTGCGTTTCTTCTGTTCAGGACGCATCAAGAGAAAGAAACCGATCAACAATAGCGCCGGCGGAATCAACCACAACAACGTATCGACGATCCCCCCTTGGCCTTGTTGGGCCTGGGCGAACAGAGCGAAGTAAGTAGTCGTCAAATCCACAGCGTCGTCACTTTCCCGTGGTTTCCCCACTCCCCAGCTGCGGGAAGGGGCGGCGTCGCGCTTTCCGTAGAAAGTTCGACAGCCTCAAGGCAAGGCCCGATTAAGGACGTGAAACTCAACATAATAAGACTTCACAAAAATGACGGCAATAGCAGCAATGCCGCCAGGCGGGGGCGTAACGACTCATTCATCGCCGTTTCGCCAACCGTTCATCTTCTGCTCATAAAAAGCCTCGAAGCGATCTTCCTCAATCGCCTGCCGAGCTCCGGCCATCAGTTGCTGGTAATACGCCAGGTTCTGGAGCGTCAGCAAAATGGGTCCGAGCATCTCTTTCGCCATGAACAAATGCCGGATATAGCCCCGGCTATGTTGACGAACCCGCTCAGGCGAGGTCGGCGAGATCGGACGCCTATCGGTCTGATACTTCGCGTTACGTAGCCGCAAAGTACCTTCGTCGGTAAACGCCAGCGCATTGCGGCCATTCCGAGTCGGCATCACGCAGTCGAACAGATCGACCCCGCGACGAATCCCTTCCAGCAAGTCTTCCGGGCGCCCCACCCCCATTAGATAACGGGGACGGTCCGCCGGCAGAACAGGGCAGGTCGCGTCCAGAATGCGATACATCTCCGGCGGAGGCTCGCCAACGCTGAGCCCGCCGATCGCATAGCCAGGAAACTCCAACTCCCCCAATTCCTCAGCACAATAAACCCGAAGATTTTCGTCCAATCCTCCCTGAACGATCGCAAATTGCGCCTGATCGGCCCTGGTCGCCGCTTGCTGACAACGGGCCGCCCAGCGAATCGAGCGATCACACGCCTCGCGGATCACCTTGGCCTCGTTGGGCAGCGAGACGACATGGTCAAGAACCATCGCCACGTCACTTCCCAGGGCCTCCTGGATCTCAATCGAGCGTTCCGGCGAGAGCGAGATCTTCGAGCCGTCGATATGCGAGCGGAAAACGGCGCCTTCTTCCGTGATCTTCGCCATCTGGGCCAGGCTGAAAATCTGGAAACCGCCGCTGTCGGTCAGAATCGGGCCTTTCCAGCCCGAGAATTCGTGCAGACCGCCGAGTTCACGGACAATCTGCTCGCCAGGGCGGAGCGAGAGATGATAGGTGTTCCCCAGGATCATCTCGGCGCCGGTTTCGCGAACCAGACCGATCTCAAGCCCCTTGACGGTCCCTTGCGTTCCGACCGGCATAAAAGCAGGCGTCTGCACAGGGCCATGCGGCGTATGAAACACGCCGCGTCGGGCCTTGCCGCTCTGCTGTAGCTTTTCGTAGCGAAACGGTCGCTCAATCGTCGATGTCACCGGCTGTTACTTCTCTTCGACGCGCTTCATGAATAGCCCGAAGCGCAAGCGAGGGAAATGCGGATAGCAAAATGACGAATGACGAAGCTCGAATGACGAACCCTCTTTATTTCGTCATTCTGGTTTCGACATTCGTCATTTCATGGAGACGGCGTCTCCTTCACATGCGCTTCGGGCTACGAAGGATTTGCGAAGGATGCGTACCAAGAGCCACTAGTCGCCGCGAAGCTTCAAGTTGTTGGCGGTCAACTTTTCGCGGACTTCGTTGAGACTGGTCACGCCGAAGTTCTTGCACTCCAGCAGTTCGTCGCCGGTGCGACGGACCAATTCGCCGATGGTCGAAATGCCCAAGCGGACCATGCACTTGCGAGCACGAACCGACAGGTTGAGTTCCGAGATCGGACGATCGAGCAACGCCTGTTCGTCCGGCGACAGACCAGCGACTTCGATGGTCGGTTCGGGCGTTCCCTTGTCGGACGAGAACTGTCCCAGCTCCAAGCCCTTCGAGTGCAACATCTCGCGAATCTCGATCAACGAGGTTTCGCCGAAGTTCTTGCTCGAAAGGAGCTCCTGCTCGGTGCAGCGGGTCAGATCGCCAAGCGTCTGAATCCCCATCTTCTGCAAGCAGTTGCGGCTGCGGACCGACAATTCGAAGTCGGTGACCGGAATGCTGAGAACCTGAGCGATGCGATCGCGCTTCTTCTGGGCTTCTTCGTCGTAGAACATGTCGCTCGACGCCTGGGCGTCTTTGAGGAACATGCGAGCGCGGGGCTCATTCGGATAAGCGTCCAGAATTCGCGAGTAGCAGTGAGCAGCCTTGTCGAACTCGCCGCGATCTTCGAGCAGGATGCCCAAGTTGAGCAGCGTACCGACATGCGTCGGGAAGCAAGAGGCCGCCTTCTGATAGTAGCCGAGCGCTTCCTCATCGTTGCCGCGGCGATCGTTTTCGAGCGCCAAACCGAACAACGCGCCGGCGTGGGTCGAGTCCGATTCGACGGCACGTTCGTACAGGGCGACCACTTCGGCGGGATTACCGCCGAGAGCGGCGACCGTGGCGCCACGCTGATACAGGTAATCGGCGGTTTGCTCGACTGGGCCGAACAGGTCGTCCAGCTGCTTCATCGCCGTGTCGCTGCGGCCCGCAGCGCGAAGGGCTTCGACGATCGCCAACTGGCATTCATCGCGATTGTAGCCGGCGGTTTGAGCGGCTTGATAACCTTCGATCGCCTTGTCGAAGCGATTCAGGGCGTAGTTGGCTTTGCCCAAGTAGAAGTGGGCGAGGGCGCCGCCGTCAGCGTTCGACAGAACTTCGATCGCGCGATTGTTGCGTCCCAAGACGTACATGCAAACGCCAAGGCGAACATTGGTCGCCGGCGAACGCTCGGGCTGACTCGCTTCCAGTTCGGCGACGCTGTCGCGCAGAACGGCGAAGCTGGCGTAGTCTTTGGAAAGGAGGCGGATGATCTGACGAATTTCTTCGGGGCCGAATGTCGTGTTCGACAAAACGACATGCTTCAAATCAAAATCCAAACCTTGAACCATCCGTCGATTCTCCCAAATCAAGTGGCGGTCAGACGCATCGTCATCCCAGACGAGCGACGTGGCAGCCGAAGATCCCCGCAAGATCGCGGGCAATTACATGGCGAACGGCGTAGAAGCGTCGCTTCGAGGGGGAAGCCCTCGCCATGCTCTCGGCGCCCTCGTCATTTTCTAGGCGAGTGTCTAGCGGAGCGTGTGATCACAAAAGAGCCAGCGGTGGGAGTCGAACCCACAACCTCAGCATTACGAATGCTGTGCTCTGCCAATTGAGCTACGCGGGCAATGCCGGAAACGACTTATAGTGCCACAACCGGCACGATTCGTGAAGGGGGGATGCCTATTAGAAGAATTTTTCGTGCCAAGAAAGGTTCGCGGGGCAGAAAAACTTCTTTTTCGCCGAGAAGAGCCCCGGCAATTTGGCCAAGAAATAAAAACTGGGGCCAACTGCCGCGCCAACACGTGTCAGCACACTGGATCGTCAGGGGCAAGGCAAACCACCCAGTGCAGAACGACAGCGGCCCCACGGGCCAGCTTGCCACCTCCTCCGAGGAGATGGCGATCGACCCTAGAAGCAACCGCCGGACCAAACCCAACAAAGGAGCCCCATAAAATTGCGCAACCACAATGAAATACAGCACTTAAAATTTTTCCAGAAACGCAAAATCAACATTCTCAATCTGAGACGCGAAATAGATCGTTGGATGTTGCTACATGCGAATCAAACACTCCACCCAAAACGGTGGATTTTAGCACTTCCTGCATAACCATGTTGAGGCAACGAAATCTGCAACACTTTTCTACTAAACAAGTTACACAGATGAATAACTGTTTAAAAATGAGAATCCGCGATCAGCCACCCAAAATGGCCGGGCCGGAAGTCTCAATCTGAAACAGCAAACCTCCACGAAATTCGCCTGTCTCTATCCTGGCCAATCGATACGATGGAGCATCTTTGTTTCCAGCCTCTCTCCCGCAGTAAGCTCCGTGAACTTCCAGCCATTTCCAGCCAGCGAGCCGGGGAAGATCGTCCTCTTCTACAATCCGATTGCCGGCCCGCTCCATCGACACGACAAGATCGATCGACTGGAAGCCCGTCTTCGCCGGCTCGGACATGAAGTGATCTCCGCCACGAAGCTGACCGACCTGGAAACGATGGTCGATCCGTCAGTGCAATTGGTGATTTCGGCTGGGGGAGATGGAACAGCCGCAGCGGCGGTCGCACGAATCGGGGCGGAAGTTCCGCTGGCGATCTTTCCAACCGGCACTGAAAACGTTTACGGAAAATACCTCGGGATCAACAATTCGACCGAGGCGTTCGTCGAGTTTCTGTCGCGTGCGATGATCTGTCCGATGGACGCCGCGACCGCCAATGGCCGTATTTTTCTGCTGATGGCGGGGATCGGGTATGACGCCGAAGTGGTCCACCAAGTTGCCGCGCATCGCAAGGGTCACATGACGCAATCGGCCTATTTCGGCCCGATTTTGCAGACGACCTGGAGCTATCCATTTCCCAACTTGCAGTTGGAATTGGAGAACGAATCAGGCGAGATTGAGCAACTCGCCGGCAAATGGGCCTTTGTCGTCAACGTGCCGCGCTACGCATGGGGCATGAGCTTCGCCCCGCAAGCGGTTCCCTGGGACGGACTGCTCGATCTTTGCATCTTGCCGCAGGGAGGCCTGGCGCCCGGAATCGGTTATCTTTACTCCATCATTCGCGGCGGATTGGACGCTCGCCGCGATGTAACCTATCGCCGCTGTCGACGAATCCAGATCACCAGCGACTCGGTTGACGTTCGCTTTCAAACCGACGGCGATCCCGGCGGCCCGCTGCCGGTCGAGATCGAGGTCGCGCCGGCTCGTTTTCGCTGCCTGGTTCCACGAGAATTTGCCGAAAATCACCGCCAATTAGCGGAGGATGGCGCGGTTTTATGAAGTTCTCGCGCGGCCCTGGTCAAGCGTTCCAAGTAGAATCAAACTGAAACAAACCCCGAAGGAGCGAGCGTGGGCGGAACGGCCAAAATCAACAATCTTACGTGCGGCGACGGTCAACCTTTGCTGGTGGTCGCCGGACCTTGCGTGATCGAGAACCTCGACCTTACCCTGTCGATCGCAGAGCGTTTGAGCGAGTTCGCCTCGCGTCTGCCGATCCAGTTGGTCTTCAAGGGATCATTCGACAAGGCGAATCGGACCAGCGGCAGCGCCTTCCGCGGCCTCGGCATCGACGAGGGACTGCGCGTTCTCGACGAAGTTCGCCGCCGTTTTGACGTCCCGACGACCACCGACATCCACGAGACGCATCAAGCGGCGAAAGTCGCTGAGGTCTGCGATCTGTTGCAGATCCCCGCGTTTCTCGCTCGCCAGACCGATCTACTGCTGGCCGCGGCGAACACCGGCAAAGCGGTTAACGTAAAAAAAGGGCAGTTCATGGCCCCCTGGGACATGCGGCACGTCGTCTCCAAGCTGAAAGAAGCGGGTAACCCGAACGTCATGCTGACCGAGCGGGGAACCTTCTTCGGTTACGGCCGGTTGGTCAACGACATGCGGGCTCTCCTCGAAATGTCGGCCCTCGGCGTTCCGGTGATTTACGACGCGACCCACAGCGTTCAGGAACCTGGCGGTCTGGGCGCAGCGACCGGCGGCAATCGAGCGATGGTTCCTCCCATGGCCCGAGCCGCCGCAGCGGTCGGCATCGACGGCCTCTTTTTTGAAACTCATCCTGATCCTGACAAATCCCCCAGCGACGGCCCGAACATGGTTCCGCTCGATGAGGCGGAAAAACTCCTCCGGCAGGTTCTCGCGGTTCGCGAAGCTGTCTCTCAAAACCAATAGACTACGATCCGACAACCATGCGATTTTCCTCTCTTCTCGCGCTGCTGACGCTCACTTCGCTCGTCTTGGGTTGCGGCGGCTCGAAACCGAAATCAAAGCCAAGCGATAAACCCGCCGCTGCGATGACGGCTGCCGCGAAACAAGCGTCGAGCGACGCGCAGGCCGACATGCTGCAACAGGCGCTGGTGCTGTTGGAAGACCTCGATCAGTTCAACGCCGAAGTCGTTCAGCGCGAAGTGCTGCAAACGCTCAATCGCTGGCTCCACAATCGGAAGCTTGATCCCAACTGGAAAACCGATCCACTGGTCGAAACGTTGCCGGAAGAGGTTCGCAAAATGTCGCGAATGGATAACCTGGCGACCTCCTACTTCCGCGATCCGAAGTATCCCGGCACCTTCCGCGGCAGCGATTTCGACTACATCGAAGGGTGCGTCTGGGCCTTTTCGCTCTCCAGCTACATTCGCGAAAACGCCGACCTGCCGACCGACCTGGCTGCTTGGATCAAGTCGCAGCCGAATCTAACGACCAGCAGTCAACGCGACGATTTGCGAACCGCGTATCTGCTGTTCGACTGGACCGTCCGCAACATTCAGCTTCGGAGCGAAGCGAGCCAATTCGCCCCTGGTACCGCCCGCGAACCGTGGGAATCGCTGCAGATTGGCTACGGCGATTCGGTTGAACGTGCTCGCATCTTCAGCAACATGGCGCGGCAGCAAGGCCTGAACGCCTTCGCGCTGGAACTGACCGGCGCCGACGGCAAACCGGCCGCCGATGTGGTTGGCGTCGAAATCGGCGGCCAGATTTTCCTCTTCGACGCGGCGTACGGCCTTCCGCTGACGACCGGCGAAGGAATCGCCACGCTCGCCGAAGCGAGCCAAGGCGATGGCGTCGTCAAGGGAATGTCGTCGTCGAAGTACGCCTATCCGTACGACGCGAAGAGCTTCCAGAACGCAACCGGCCTGATTGACGCCTGCAGCACGGCGCTGCTGCAATCTTCGTCTCTCCTCGAATCGCAACTGACCGGCAAACTTCGTTTGCGCCTGGCGGTCGAACCATCCAAGCAGGCCGAAACGCTCAAGAGCGCCGGCCTCGCCAAAGTCCGACTGTGGGATGTGCCGATCTTGGCCGAAGATGGACTTCGCTTGCGACTTCGCGATCAGCCGACCGCCGGCGCCGCGCAACCTTCGCTGGCCCAGCAGTTTTACATGGAACGCCAGATGTATGACCAAAGCTCGCCCCTGGCGATCGGTCGTTTGCTCCATCTGATGGGCCGCTTTGATAACGAAATCCAGCGTCCGGGCGCTCGCAAGATGTACCTCTTCGCTCGCAGCTTCGACCTGCAAATGCAGAAGCTCAACTTCCGCGAACAGGTTATGGTTCTGGAAGAGCAGGGGCTTCGTCTTCCCCGAGATCAAGAGCAACAACGATTCTTCGTCGAAGCGATGGTCGCCAACGCAAAAACGATCAAAATGATCGCCAGCTACCAACTGGGACAGATCGCCCTCGACAGTCGTCAGTATCCGTCAGCGATCGATTACTTCGAGGTCCGCACGCTCAAGGAGTTTCCGCAGGTTCCGTTCGCGTCGCAAGCTCGCTACGGACTTGCCCGGGCGAACGTCGGCAATGCCGACGGAGCGAAGGTGACTGCCGAAGAAAAATCTGCGGCGTTCAAGACTGCCGTCGATTGGCTCACCTACATTGACGACATCGCGTCGCCGCAGCGCCGCGGCAATACCCTACTGGCGGAACGCCTGATCCCGCCGGCGAAAACGGAAGAGCCGAAGGCTGAAGAACCCAAGGCCGAAGAACCGGATGCGGAAAAGGGCGATCAGCCCAAACCGGAGGAACCGAAGTCCGAGGAAGAAAAGCCGGAGTAGGATCTGCGATCCAACCAAGACTCACAAAAAAAGGCGCTGCGCGATAACTCGCTGCGGCGCCTTTTCCGTTTCGTTTCGCTTCCCGCAGGTTACTTCCAGGGGAACGATTTTTCGGTCAGCTCTTCGTACGCTTCGATGTACTTCGCACGGGTTCGGCTGACGATTTCGGCCGGCAACTCGGGCGGAGCGCTGTTCTTGTCCCAGTCGGTCGTTTCCAAGTAGTCGCGGATGATCTGCTTGTCGAACGACGGCGGGCTGACTCCGACCTGGTATTGATCGACCGGCCAGAACCGCGAGCTGTCCGGGGTGAGAACTTCGTCGATCAGCAGCAATTCGCCGTCGATGATGCCCCACTCGAACTTGGTGTCGGCAATGATGATCCCTTTTTCGCGGGCATAGGCGGCGCCGCGAGTGTAGATGTCGATGCTCTTGTCACGCAGCGTCGACGCCAACTCTTCACCGACGATTTCGCACATCCGCTCGTACGAGATGTTGATGTCGTGGCCAGACTCTTCCTTGGTGGCCGGCGTGAAAATCGGCGTTTCCAGCTGAGCGCTCTGATCAAGACCGGCCGGCAACGGGATGCCGCAAACGGTGCCGCTCTTGCCGTATTCCTTCCAGCCCGAACCGGCGAGATAGCCGCGGACGACGCATTCGATCGGCACAACTTCGGTCTTGCGGACCAGCATGGCGCGACCTTCGAGCGAGGCCAGATCGGTCCCAGCGGGGAGATCGAAATCGGCCACGTCGGTCGAGATCATATGATTCGCAACGCCGAGCTTCTCAAACCAGAAGCGGCTGATCTGCGTCAGAACCCGCCCTTTGTCGGGCAGAGCCGACGGGAGAACGTAGTCAAACGCACTGGTGCGATCGGAAGCGACCAGGAGCAACTTGTCTCCCAAATCGTAAATGTCACGTACTTTTCCGTGCCGAACTGGCAAGTCAATAGTCATGGCAAACCACTTGTCGTTGAGTCAAAAATCCTATAAGCCGGGCAATCTTAACAGACGGACGAAAGAGTTGCCTAGTACGCACCAAAAAAGCAGAGGTGCAAGAATTGCGTAAACCGATTAGACTAGAGAGCTTACGCACTTGGGCCCTGCGGCTATTCCTGTTACCGCTTCTGCTAGAGGTTCGCCCCCCGTGGGAACACTGCGATTTTATGCGCCGCCGATCGATCAACTTTCCCGTCGCTACGACGCCGCATATGTCGTTGATTACGACCAAGTTCCGCGCCGCTCGAAGGTCAAACATGACGGCAAAATCCTGTCGATTGAGTTCGAAGGGGATGACTCCGTTAAGATGCGGATCCCCTGGAACGTCGACGAATCGCGGTCGTACATGTTGGTGACCTGTTCGCTTCGCCCCCGAACCGAACCGTATCACTTGGCGCTAGAAGTTGCGCGCGGAGTTCTCTGCCGTTTGAAGTCGCTGGTCGCCGTCTGCGACGCCGCCGATATCGAACAGACCGAAGCGTTTTACGAGGCGCTCGGCAATGCGATCGATGCGTTTACGATCGCCGCAACTCGCGACCATCACGGGACCGCTTCGCAACAGGCCGCACGAGACTGCATTATCCATACGGCAAAAGCTTTCGCCCACCTGACCGCCGTCTATCGTGATGCGGCGATCGACTTTATCCAAGAGCATGCGCCGCACCGAACGTTTCTGTACGGGATCAATATCCGCAACACGCATCCGTCGGCCGACGCCTCGGCGCTGTTGCGTCCCACGTTCAATACCGCCGTCGTAACCCCGGTCTGGAAAGACTGCGAGCCGAACGAAGGGCGATTCGACTTCGACAAGGTGAAAGAACGGATTCGCTGGAGTCGCAGCCAAGGTCTGCGCGTCGTCGGCGGACCGGTCGCAAACCTCGACGAATTGCACGTCCCCGATTGGCTCTATCTGTGGGATGACGACTTTACCAGCGTTCTCGGCTTTCTGATGCAGTACGTCGAAACGACGACTCGCAATCTGAACGGCATGATCGATCTCTGGTATTGCTCGTCCGGCATCAACACGACGCGCGACTTCCACCTGACCGAAGAGCAGCAACTTCGCCTGCTGGTCGGCTCGATCGAAACGATGCGTCGCAACGATCCTCAGACGCCGGTACTGGTCAGCTTCGATCATCCTTGGGGAGATTACCTGAGCCACTCCCATCGCGACTTGTCGCCAATTCACTTTGCCGAAGAAATCGTCCGAGCGAACCTGGGCGTCACCGGCGTCGGCGTCGAGTTGAATTTTAACGATTGCGACGGCGCCGTTTTCCCCCGGGATCCGTTCGAGGTGATTCGCCTGTTGGATCACTGGGGGATGTTGGGACTGCCGCTCTTCGTCACGCTGACCTTCCCCAGTTCCCGGCGGTTCGACAAACGGGCCCAGCGGCAGATTTCGGACAACAAAACCCCGACTTTTCCGATCAGCCGCCGGCGCCAGCGAGAATTCGTCGAGTCGCTGGTCCCGCTGATCCTGTCCCACCCCCAAACCCAGGCGATTTTCTGGAATCAGTTCTCCGACGCCACCCCTCACGCCTATCCGAATGCCGGTTTGTTCGATCGTCGGGATCGTCCGAAGTCAACGCTACGAAGTTTACGAGAAATTCGTCAGCACTATTTGACTTAACTCTCTGGACGGGTTCCACTAACAGAAAGACCCGCCCCCGTGACGATAGGCCCCGCCATGATCAAGACCGTTCTCGCCGCTTCCGCTCTCTGTCTGTCGGCAGCCGCGTTGTACGCCGCCGAGCCGATCCCTGGCATCGGTCCCGTCGGCGAAGTCAAAACTCTGCAGAAGAATTTCGCGTTCACAGAAGGCCCCTCGTCCGATAGCGCGGGGAACCTTTACTTCAGCGACATTCCCAACGACCGCATCTATCGCCAGGCTCCAGATGGCAAGATCGCTGTCTTCTTGGAACCGGCAGGGCACACCAACGGTACGATGGTGCGCAGCGCACGATTGCTCATCTGTCAGATGGACGGTCAGTTGGCGAGCGTTTCGCTGAGCGGCGACGATTACCAGGTCCTCGCCGGCAAGTACGAAGAAAAACGATTCAACGCGCCCAACGACTTGGTCTGCGATATCCAAGGGGGCGTCTACTTTACCGATCCTCGCTTCCGAGCGCCCGATCCCTGGCCGCAAAAGGTGGAAGCGGTTTATTACCTCTCGGCTGACGGCGTCGTCACTCGCTTGATCGACGATATCGTTGCGCCCAACGGCGTGATCCTTTCGATCGACGAAAAGACCCTCTACGTCGTTCCTTCGATGGAAACCAAGCTGTACGCCTACGACGTGCTTGGACCAGGAAAACTCGGAAAAAAACGGGCCCTCTGCCAATTTCGCCAACCGGAAGGCGAAGACAATCAAGGGGGCGACGGTCTAACCATCGACGAGCATGGGAACCTGTACGTCACGACCAAACTCGGCGTGCAGGTGATCAGCCCGAAAGGTGAGATCCTTGGAATCATTGAATTTCCGGAACATCCGGCGAACGCAACGTTCGGCGGACCTGAAGGAAAGACTTTGTTTGTGACGGCCCGCACTGGGCTTTACTCTGTGGAAATGAGCGTAAAGGGACACCAATTCCCTGGTGAATAGCGCACGCTCTGTTTTTGGTTTCTCATTACTTGGGGGAAATTTGCTATGAAGATGTGGATGTCGGCCGCGATGTTCTGCGGCGCCGCTTTCCTGGTTGGTTGTGGCGGCACGGTCGAAAAGCCGGTTGAAAAGCCAGCCGAAGCGCCGGAAGTGACGATGCCGGCCGAATCGACCGAAGCTCCGCCGGCCGAAGAAAAGCCGATGGAAGAAGCTGCCCCGGCCGCGGAAGAGAAGCCGATGGAAGAAGCTCCGGCTGCCGAAGAAAAGCCGGCCGAGTAACCCTCGCCGCTTTCTCACGGTTTGCGAAAATCGAAGAGACCGTAGCCGCCCGGCCGCGGTCTCTTTTTTTGCGCCGATCCCCCCGATTCGCCGGCAATTCGGTCGATTTGTCGCAAGCAGGCTCTATCGTCTTGCAAACGCTCACAGTACGAAGCAGACTATTCTAGGATTTCTTGCCTAACCTTCCTGCTCCTCTCGATCGCTAAGCCCGCCCCATGCTTCGCAATATTACTGCCGTTTTCCTGCTCCTGGCGATTTCGTCCGTTAGCTTTGCCGCCGACCGACCAGGCGTCTACGTCGACCCCGACAACGTCAGCGACATCGACTTCCACTACCAGGGCGAGTTCTACGGTCCGCTCCAGCTTCCTAACGGCTGTCTGGAAATGACCGGCTTGCAAGTGGTGGCGCTCGGCAAAGGAAAGTTCTCGGCGCTGCAGTATCAGGGCGGCCTGCCAGGCAACGGCTGGGACAACGGCGCCAAGTTGGAACTGACGGGAGAGTTGAAGGATGGCGTGATCCTGCTTCAGCATGACGCCTACGTGATCGCGGTCGATCCGAATCACGCCGTCGTCACCAACGGGGCAGGGCAGAACCTCGGCAACTTGCGGAAGGTTCGTCGCAAGAGCCTGACGCTGGGGCACCGACCTCCGCACGACTCGCTCGTGCTGTTTGACGGCACGTCGACCGAGTACTTCAAAGATGGCAAGCTGACCCCGGAAGGGCTGCTGAAAGCCGGCGCCATCACCACCTTCCCGGTCGAAGACTTCCAGTTGCACTTGGAATTCCGCACGCCGTTCATGCCGGAAAAAACTTCGCAGGCTCGCGGCAACAGCGGCGTCTACATTCAAGAGCGTTACGAAGTGCAGATCCTCGATTCGTTCGGCAAGACGCCGGAGTTCAATGACGCCGCGTCGCTCTACCGCACCAAGCCGCCGGAACTGAACATGTGCTTCCCGCCGCTGCAGTGGCAAACTTACGACATCTACTTCACCGCGGCTCGCTTTGACGCGGAAGGGAAGAAGGTGGCCGACGCTCGCCTGACCGTCTATCAAAACGGAGTCGCCGTCCAACGCGACGTCCACATCCCGAACAAAACCGGCGCCGGCAAACAGGAAGGCCCCGAACCGGGCCCGATCAAGCTGCAGGACCACAACGACCCGGTCGTCTTCCGCAACATCTGGATCATCCAGCCGTCAGCGCCGATCAGCTTCGCCAGCACGTCGTGCTTGTGCCAGTAAGGCTCACTCACTAGCCCGCAGCGCAAGCGAGGGAATGCGGCCGACTAGAATTCGAAACACAAAACCCGAATGCCCAGTGTTTGGACATTCGGGTTTTCTTTTTGTCAAACGATGTAGAGGCCGCATTCTCTCGCTTGCGCTGCGGGCTAGTGTTGCGGTTTTCGGCTATTCCAGCCGCTCGTAGCAAACCAGGCACATGTCGTCGAATTGCGAGCCCATGAATTCGCGGACGTCTTGGATGACCGCTTGGCCGAGTTGGGCGACGGTCGGGAATTGCTGTTGGGTACGCTCGCGAACGCGGGGAATGCCGAATTGCTCGCCATCGGCGTCCATCGCTTCGTTGATGCCGTCGGTGAACAGGACGATCCGTTCGCCAACCGCGATCGGGACGGTCACTTTCTCGTATTCCAGATCAGGGAAAACGCCAAGCGGCAAGCTGATTTCGGCTTCGCCGATGTCTTCTACCTGGCCGTTGTTGCGCCGCAACATCGGGGCCATGTGGCCGGCGTTTAGCACCGTCAGCTCGTGCTTCTCAAAGTTCAGAATGTTCAGCACCAGCGTCACGAACTGGTCGTCCGGAATGCTCTCACTAAACGTGTTATTCAGCGTGCAGAACGCTTCGGCCGGATCTTCGATCGATGCGAGCGTGTACCGCGCGTCGGCCGACAATTTGGCCATCAGCAGCGACGCAGCGATGCCGTGTCCGACCACGTCTCCCAGCAAAATCGCCAAACGATTGTCTGGAAGCGGAATGTAGTCGTAATAGTCGCCGCCGACCGAATTCGCCGCGCGGTAGTAGTCGAAGAAGTCGTAACCTTGGGCGGCCGGTTTCCCTTTCGGCAAAAAGCCGATCTGCACCTGGCTGGCCAGCTTCAGATCGCGTTCGATCTCTTGCTGCTTCATCGCCTTTTGATGCAATTGAGCGTTGTCGATCGAGATCGCCGCTTGAGTCGCGACGCTCATCAGCACTTCCAGATCTTCCTGCTGGAAGCGTTTTCGCTGATCCAGCGTGTCGATCTGCAACGCGCCGAACGCCTTGCCGTCGCTGTCGATCAGCGGGGCGCACATGATCGAGCGGATCTGGAAATCGGTGATGCTCTGGCTCATCTCGAACCGCGAGTCCGCCGCTGCGTCGGCCGAGAGAATCGCCTGCTTTTTCTCGATCACATGGTTGATGACCGTGCGGCTGATCCGGATGTTTTCGTCGCCGGGGCGGCGAGTTTTGGTCCAGCGGGGCGCGAGTCGTCCTTTTTCGTCCTGCAGGATGATAAATCCGCGATCGGCCTGCAAAAAGATTTTGAACAAACTGGCTAGCACCTGCGGGAAAACGTCCTCCGGCGCGATGACGCCGCCGAGGTTTTTCGTAATTTCGAGCAGGGCGGCCAATTTCACCTCGGCGCTGGCCTGCAGCGAGACTCCGCCAGCTTGCGACGAGACTTCGAGCTGCGACATGATCGTCGAGGGCGCCGAGTCGTCGTCGACCATGATCGTGCCGTAAACTCCGCCTCCCCCTTCACGCTGGGTGAGGTTTCGGGACGAAGGTGGGGCGAACGGCTGATCGAGATGAAAGGTGAAGGTGACGTCGCAAACGCGGATCAGGTCGCCATCTTTCAACTTTTGCAGCGAATGAATCGCCGTATCGTTGACGAACGTCCCGTTCCGGCTTCCCAGGTCCTCAATCATAAGGTCCTGATTCTTGCGGGTGATCTGGGCGTGATGGCGGCTGACGGCGCCGGCGTCGACCACGATATCGCATTCCGGATGCCGCCCCATGACGTACTTATCGCCAGCCAGGTAAATCTTTTTCCCGGCGTCGGATCCGTTGACCGCTACTAGATAACTGCTCATCGGCGTGGCTGCGTCAGTGGAATAGCGATAGGGGCGGAAATGGCTGCGCGAACCACTCGCTGTTTTCCCCCCACTAGTTCTGAAATAGTTTATCAGCCGACGCGGCAAATCGCCAGCGGCTGAATCCCTTGACGACAAGCAACTTACGCCATACTCTTTACAAACCGATTGGGGAATAGTGTAACGGTAGCACGACAGATTCTGACTCTGTTAGTCTAGGTTCAAATCCTAGTTCCCCAGCTTCTTTCATTGAGCGACGGCCACCTTCCCCCCTCGCCCTCCAACGCTACGAAAGGCCCCATGAGCGCTGGAATGCCGCCAGAGCAGCGGGCGCAACCGAGTGCGATCGCATTTTTGCGGCTGTTCGTCTTTTGCTTCGCCATTGCGTTAGGGGTTTCCTGGGTCGTCAGCAGCTTTATGCTGTCCGATCAGCCACCGGTTATTGACCCCAACGCCGTTCCTCGCGAGGTGACCGCCAGGGGGGATTTGGCCGCGGACGAAAAGTCTACCATTGAGCTATTTGAATCGGCGTCTCCCTCGGTCGTTTACATCACGACCACGGCGTTCGCTCGCCGCTCGATGAACGCCAACCCGGTCGAAATCCCGGCCGGGGCCGGCAGCGGCATCGTTTGGGACAAAAATGGGCATATCGTCACTAACTACCATGTGATTCGGGACGTCGATCAGGGAAACGGGGGACGAGCGATCGTCACTTTCGCCGATCAATCGTCGCACGAGGCTCGCATTCTGGGCGGTTCGCCCGACAACGACCTCGCGGTCCTGCAACTGGTCGATCCCAAAAGCGCCCCTTTGGTCCCGCTCCGCGTTGGCCAGTCGAAAGATCTGAAAGTCGGG
This sequence comes from Blastopirellula sediminis, assembly GCF_020966755.1. Lineage (NCBI taxonomy): Bacteria > Pseudomonadati > Planctomycetota > Planctomycetia > Pirellulales > Pirellulaceae > Blastopirellula > Blastopirellula sediminis. The sequence continues at coordinate 3,563,455 of NZ_JAJKFT010000010.1, read as the reverse complement.
CAGAAGGTGTTCGCTATCGGTAATCCTTTCGGTTTCGACCAGACGCTTACCACCGGCGTCATCAGTGGGCTTGGACGTTCGATCCGTAGCGAATCGGGGCAGCCGATCAACGACCTGATTCAAACCGACGCCGCGATCAACCCTGGTAATTCCGGTGGCCCGCTTCTCGACAGCAGTGGACTGCTGATCGGCTTGAATACGGCGATCTACAGCCCGTCAGGCGCGTATTCTGGAATCGGCCTGGCGATCCCGGTCGATACGGTCAACGCCGTCACGACCGAGATTCTGCGAACCGGCCGAGTTTCGCGTCCTTACATGGGCGTCGCCGTCCTTCCCGCAGCCGCGGTCAGTCAGCTTCAGCTGAAAGGCGCCTTGATCGGCGATGTGTTTGAAGGGAGCCCCGCCGCCCAGGCCGGCTTGCAACCGACCATCATCTCTCAGCAAGGGGTCGAGAAATTCGGCGACGTGATCGTCGCGATTGACGGCCACCCGGTGACGAATCATACCGATATCACCGGTCAGCTGTTTCAGCACAAGGTGGGCGACGTGATCCAGGTAACCGTCATCCGCGGCGTTGGAACTCCCGATCCTAAAGAACTCAACGTCGACGTCACCCTGGCCGAGGCTCGCTAGGCTTCGACTCGAATTCCTCGCAGACGTCCTCGACTGCAACCCTAAAGCGATACGTATGAAGATCTGCCTGTTTGATATCGATGGCACTTTGGTCCTTACCGACGGCGCCGGCAAAGATGCGATGATCGACTCGTTTCAGTCGACCGCCGGCATCGATGTGCAGACGACCGCCGTTCGCGTTAGCGGGAAGACCGACCGCGGCATCGCCAAAGAACTGTTCGACGCTCACAACAAAGAGCTGACCGAAGAAGCGTGGCAATTGTTTCTCACCAGCTACATGACCGGCCTGGCTCGTAATCTGCCGCTCCGTCAGGGACGCGTTCTTCCTGGGATCGAAGCGTTGCTGAATCAATTGGCCGAGCGGGAAGACGTCGCGTTGGGACTGCTGACCGGCAACGTCGCCCAAGGCGCCTACCTGAAGCTAACCCACTACGACCTGATGCACCACTTCGCGTTTGGGGGTTACGGCGATCTCCATCCCGACCGCAACGACGTCGCCCAAGCGGCGAAGGACGCCTGCGAGGCTCACCTGGGACATCCCGTCGCCGGCGATCAGATCTGGGTGATCGGCGACACCGCGAACGACGTCCGCTGCGCTCGCCACATCGGCGCCAAAGCGGTCGCCGTCGCCACTGGCGTTTTCGATCGTGAAGTCCTGGCGAAAAGCGATCCCGACTTGCTCTTCGACGACCTCGAAGACTTCGGTCCGCTACTGGAAGCGATTCTCGAATAATCTCACCAAACACTAGCCTGCAGCGCAAGCAAGGGAATGCGGCCGCCACTCCAATCCCAATTCCCGCCCGACGTAAATCATGAAATACGCCTGCCTCTGTATCGCCTTGTTGCTGGCCCCAGCGTCGCTTCTCGCTGACGACCACCAGGTCTTCGCCCATCGAGGCGCCAGCGGCTATCTGCCGGAACATAGCTTGCCCTCAAAGGCGATGGCCTACGCCCAAGGCGCCGACTTTCTGGAACAAGACGTCGTTCTGACCAAAGACGACGTTCCGCTTGTGCTGCACGACATCCACCTGGAAGGGATCACCGACGTCGCCACCCGATTCCCCGATCGCAAACGAGCGGACGGCAGCTATTACGCGATTGATTTCACGCTGGCCGAGATCAAACAGCTGAGCGCGACGCAGCGTTATAACCCCAAAACCGGCAAGCCGGTTTACGCCGAGCGTTTCCCGCTCGACGGCTACACCTATCAGCTGCACACCTTGGAAGAGGAGATTCGTTTCATCCAAGGGTTGAACGCCAGCACCGGCCGCAACGTCGGGCTCTTCACCGAAATCAAGCAGCCGACCTTTCATACCAAGGAAGGACACGACGTCGCCAAAGCGGTCTTCGAGGTCCTTTCACGCCATGGTTACGGAGCAGAGAAAGATTCCGCCATTTGGGTTCAATGCTTTGAGCAAACGACGCTCCGTCGTTTCCGCGAAGAATTTGGCTGGAAAGGGCGCCTGATGATGATCTTCTCCGGCAGCAAGATTGGCGCCGATGGATCCGACTACGACGCACTAGCGACGCCGGAGGGACTGAAGAGTCTGGCCAAGTTCGTCGACGGCGTTTTCCCGAACCTCCCTCGCGTCGTCACTTGGGATAAGAACGGCGCGCCTCACAGCGGCGACTTCACCAAGCTGGCGCATGCCGCCAGTCTACGCGTCGTCAGCGGCGTCGTCCGTCGCGATGATCTGCCGCCGAACTGCCCTTCGATCGCAGCGCTGCACGAAGGCCTATTCGATGTCGCAGGGGTGGACGACGTTTGCACCGACTTTCCGGACCTGAGCGTAGATTGGCTTAATACAACGCCGCCGCCAGTTTCCTTCGATAGTCGTTAACCAACTCTTCGTCGTCCGCCAACTGGCGAAAGATATCGACCATCAGTTGTCGCGCCGTTTCTCCTTGGCCGGCGCGATCCTTCCGGACCACCGCCAGGGCCGTGTCGAGCGACTCTTGAAACTGCCCCGCCGCCGCGAGCGCTTCGGCCAGCTTCATCAGCTTCTCCGGATCATCGGGCGCCGCGGCGAGTTCCGCGCGGCAATCGTCCACACCGCCTGCGGCGGCGCCCAGTTTGCGTAGCTCTATCGCCGCTTTCACCTTGGCCGCTTCCGGTTCGAGAAAGCCTCGTTCTTCCAGCGACGCAATCCACTTCGCAGCGTCATCATCCCGATGCTGTTCGTAGAGGTGCTCGGCGAGCATCGTCTTGGCGACGTCGAGTTTCGGGTCGAGTTCGATCGCCTGCAGCAGCTTCGCTTCGACCTCGGCCGGATCAATCCCCAGCGTGTTGCGAACCTCGTACAGCAGCTTTTCGGCTTCGCTCGGAAACTGCCGCTTGATCCAGTCGCGGACAAAATCTTCCGGTCGCATCCCATCAAAGAAGTCGATTATCGCCCCATCGCGCACTGCAAATACGGCCGGAACCCCTTGGACGTTGAAACTGGCCGCCAGCTGCGGAACTTCCTCGGTATTGGCTTTGGCCAAGCGGAACTTGCCATCCATTTCGATGGCCAGCTTTTCGAGAATCGGCATCAACAATTGGCAAGGCTGACACCAAACGGCCCAAAAATCGACAATGACCGGGACCTCACGCGAGCGCTCCAGCACCTCGGCCTCGAAGTTCTCGAGCGTCACATCGACAATCCAGGGGCTCTTCTTCGGCATGATTGACAATCACGTTTGTGAAAAAAAGGGAAGAATAGTCACCCTGTGGAGGGTTCGCCATTCTTGCGGAGAAACGAAAAACCCGAAAAATCAGACTTTGAGCAACTAACGCTTCCCGAGTTTACACTAACTTCCCCCGTTCGCCGAACCGCCGATGCCGCCAGCCGATCACGATCGCTTCGCAGCCCGACGCAACAAGCTTCGCCGCTTGGTGAAGAAGAGCGGCGCGTCTGCGATCCTGGTGACCAACGTCTCGAACGTCACCTACCTGACGGGGTTCACCGGCCATGACAGCTATCTGCTGGTCTCGGCCGATACGGAAGTGCTCCTCAGCGATCCCCGCTATTCGCAACAGGTCGAAGAACAATGCCCCGGGCTGGAGCTCGCCAGCCGCGCTCCCGGCAAGTCGATCCTGGCGACCGTGCAAAAACTGGTCAAATCGGTGGGGGTCAACCAGCTCGCGTTTGAAGCCGCTTCGGTCACTGTCGCCGAGCGCGACACGCTCGCCGAAAAGCTGACCGGCGTTTCGCTAATTCCCACCACGGGACTAGTAGAAGAGCTCCGCGAGATCAAAGACGCCGAGGAGATCGCGACGATCCGTCAGGCGATCCACTGTGCCGAGAAGGCGTTCGCCGCGGTTCGCGCCGCGATGCACAAGGAACAGACCGAGCGGCAAGTCGCCGCCGACCTCGAATATCAAGTCCGTCGCTTTGGCGGCTCCGGGCTCAGCTTTCCGCCGATCGTCGGCGTGGGAGAGCGAGCGGCCCTTCCTCATGGCGTTCCCACCGACAAGAAGATCGGCGAAGACAGCTTCGTTTTGATCGACTGGGGAGCGGTCGTAGGGGGGTACGTGAGCGACTTGACGCGTGTTTTAGCGACCGGTAAAATTTCGCCCAAAATCAAGCGGATTTACGACATTGTCTTGCAGGCCCAGCTCCGCGCGATCGATGCGATCAAGCCTGGCGCGTTGCTGTGCGACGTTGATAAAACGGCCCGCGATGTGATCGCCGAGGCCGGTTTTGGCAAGCGATTCGGTCATGGCCTGGGCCATGGAATCGGCCTCAACGTCCATGAGTCGCCCCGATTTAACAGTTCTCAAACCCGCCCCCTGCAGGTAGGCATGGTGGTCACCGTGGAGCCGGGCATCTATATTCCTGGGTTTGGCGGCGTCCGCATTGAGGACGATGTGCTGGTCACAAAAACCGGCCACGAAGTTTTAACCAGCGTACCGAAAGATTTCGACGAGAGCGTTATCGACTGATCGTTAACGCTTCCTTTCCCATAAGACCAAGCGGCACGTAAGCCGCGTTCCGGAGACCTTCCATCCATGGCCAAGTCCGAGCCCGCTACCGGCGGCGTCTTTGATCTCGATCGATTGCGACAACTCATCGAACTGATGAAAGAGCACGAGCTTTCGGAAATCGACCTCCGGGAAGGGGAAAAGCAGATTCAGATGAAGCGCGGCTCGGCCGTCGCTTACGCCCCGGCCCCGATGCCGGTCGCTGCGGCTCCGGCCCCGGTCGCCAGCAGCGCCGCCGCTCCGTCGGCCGCCGCCGAAGACTCGCACCTGGTGACGATCAACAGCCCGATGGTCGGCACGTTCTACGCCAAGCCGAAACCGGACTCCGAGAATTTCGCCAAAGTCGGCGATCACATCGGCGAAGAGTCGGTCGTCTGCATCATCGAAGCGATGAAGGTCTTCAACGAAATCAAAGCCGAAATGACCGGCAAGATCGTCGCCGTCCTGGCCAAGAATGAAGACCCGGTCGAATACGGCCAGCCGTTGTTCAAGGTTGACCCGCGCGGCTAAGTCGCGCGTCTCCGTCCCGCATCCGGACCACCCCATGTATAACCGCATTCTGATCGCGAATCGCGGCGAAATCGCCCTGCGTATTATTCGCGCGTGTAAAGAACTTGGCGTCGAAACGGTCGCTATCTACAGCGAAGCCGATCGCGGCGCGTCGTATCTCGAACTGGCCGACGAAGCATATTGCGTCGGCCCGGCCAAAAGCGCCCAAAGCTACCTGAAGATCGATCGCGTCATCAGCGCCGCCGAAGTCGGCAACGTCGAAGCGATCCATCCCGGCTACGGCTTTTTGGCGGAGAACGCCCAGTTCAACGAGATCTGCCGCAGTTGCAACATCGACTTCATCGGTCCTTCGCCTGACGCGATGCAGCGTCTCGGCGATAAGAACGAAGCTCGCAAGATGGCTCGCGAAGCCAGCGTGCCGGTCGTGCCCGGTTCGGACGGGCTGATCGAAGATCACGAAGAGGCGATGAAAATCGCCCACCAGATCGGCTTCCCGGTTCTGATCAAAGCGACTGCCGGCGGCGGCGGTAAAGGGATGCGCGTCGCCGCAAACGACCTGGTCCTGAAGACCGCGCTGCAGCAAGCCCAGACCGAAGCCCAAGCCGCCTTCGGCAATGGCGGCGTCTATCTCGAAAAGTATGTCGAGCACCCGCGTCACGTCGAAGTCCAGGTGATCGCCGACCAGCATGGCAACGTCGTTCACTTGTACGAGCGCGAATGCTCAACGCAGCGTCGCCACCAGAAGCTGATCGAAGAAAGCCCGGCGCCGAACCTATCGCCCGAAACCCGCGAAGCGATCTGCGCCGCGGCGGTTCGCATGATCCAAGGCGCCAACTACCACAACGCCGGTACGGTCGAGTTCATCGTCGACAAGGACGAAAACTTCTACTTCATCGAAGTCAACGCGCGCATCCAGGTCGAACACCCGGTAACCGAAATGGTGACCGGCATCGACCTGATCCAGACGCAGATTCGGGTCGCGGCCGGCGAAAAGCTGCCGTTCACCCAGGAAGACATCAAGATCCAAGGCGCCGCGATTGAATGTCGCATCAACGCCGAAGATCCCGATCGCAACTTCATGCCGTGCCCCGGCAAAATCGAGCGATTCATCGCTCCCGGCGGCCCCGGCGTTCGTTTCGATTCGCACGTCTCCGCCGGCTACACCGTTCCGCCTCATTACGATTCGATGATCGGAAAGCTGATCGTCCATCGCAAGACGCGCGAAGACGCGATTCGCTGCATGCTGCGAGCGCTCGACGAGATCCGGACCGACGGCATCCGCACCACGGCGCCGTTCCACAAGATGTTGCTAAACCACTCGGCCTTCGCCGAAGGGAAGATCGACACCACGTTCGTCGAACGGACCTTTTTGCAGTCGTAGCGGGCCGCCGCTACGACATGCGAATAAAAATTTTGCGTTTGCGCTCGTTCTTCAACGCGCAACGCAGCGCCTCACCATCGCTGTTGCGGCGTCAGGTTTCCCATACGGTCGCCTGACTCGTCAGCAGGGGGAAATTTTAAACCCCAGCGTAAAGTGGGTAAACTTGTGGCGCAGCCCCCGCTCAATACAATCAAATCGTTACTCTCCCTGCCGCAAAATCGGCAGTAGTTACCAAATACGCCGAAACGCGTCCGCTTTCACCGGTCCGTCAGGAGTCACCCATGTCGAACACGCTGGCACGTCCCCCGAAAAAGCAACACAACTTCCGCCGTGTGGCGATCCTGTTCGCCGGTGGTCCGGCGCCGGCCGCCAATGCGGTGATTTCGACCGCGGCGGTTTCGTTCCTCCGCAACGACGTCGAAGTGCTCGGCATTAAGCACGGCTACTCGAACCTGATGCAGTTCGGCGAAGACCGCCCGATGGAGCTCGGCCGCGACTACATCATGCTCGATCACCAGGCTCTGTCGCGGTCTCGCGCTCAGCAGGGGATCATGATCGGCACCGCTCGCGCCAACCCGGGCAAGCAGGTCTCGCACCCCGATCACTTGAGCGATCCGGAACGCTCCAAGCCGCTGAAGACGGTCTACGAAGCCCTTTGCTCGCTCGGCGTCGACGCGCTGATCTCGATCGGCGGCGACGATACGCTGAAGACCGCCAACAAGTTCAAGATGTACCAAGAGACGCTGCCGGAAGGTAGCCACAAGATCCCGGTCGTTCACTTGCCGAAGACGATCGACAACGACTACATGGGGATCGACTTCACGTTCGGTTACTTCACCGCAGTCGACTTCCTGGCCAACGAAATCCGCAACCTGCTTTACGATGCGGAAGCGGGGCAGGCCTACTTCCTGGTCGAATGCATGGGCCGCAGCGCCGGCTGGCTGCCGTACGGTACCGCGATCGCCGGCGAAGCGAGCTTGGTGATCAGCGTCGAAGACATTACCGGCGACTACGTCGCCCGGGAAGAAGAAGTCGACGGCCGCATCAAGAAGGTGATGAACGTCGAGAAAGTGGTTGATCGCATCGTCAAAACGATGCTCGCCCGCGAAGCCGAAGGCAAACGTTTCGGCGTGATCATCCTGGCCGAAGGCCTGGCCGAACTGCTACCGCCGGAATACCTGGAAGGGATCAAACGCGACGACCACGGCCACATCTCGATCACCGACGTGAGCCTTGGCCGCCAATTCGCCAAGTGGATCTCGAAGCGTTACGAAGAACAGACCGGCCGCGGCCGCAAAGTGACCGGCCTCCAGCTCGGCTACGAAGCCCGCTGCTCGAAGCCGCACGCCTTCGACGTGATGCTCGGCAGCCAACTCGGCGTCGGCGCCTACCGCGCCCTGGTCGAAGAAGGCCTGAACGGCGTGATGGTCTCGGTCTCGGGCCAGCTGAACCTGCACTACGTGGCGTTCGAGAACCTGGTCGATCCGAAGACCCTGGTCACGGTCGTCCGCTACATCAACCCGATGAGCGACTTCCACCGCTTGGCTCGGTTCCTCGAGACCTATATCAACGACTAGTTGCCTAGGTCAGAGATTGAAAAACAGAACGGCTGGTCATTCGGACGAATGATCAGCCGTTTTTTATTGAACTTCGCTAAAACCGCAAGCGTTGCAGGAAGCAAACGCTACAACCAATGCCAATTGAATTGCCGCGTTGCGCTATTCCGACAACGTTCCCTTGGTGCTCGGAACGCCCGGCATCCGCGGGTCGTGTTCCACCGCCATTCGCAGCGCCCGAGCGGCCGATTTGAAGATCGCTTCGGCGACGTGGTGGCTGTTGCGGCTATAGAAGACGTTGACGTGCAGATTGCAGAGGGCGTTCGCCGCCGTCGATTGCCAGAAGTCTTCGACCAGTTCGCTATCGAACTCGCCGATCTTCGGGGAATGGAACTGAGCGTTGAAGACCAGGAAGTAGCGTCCCGACAGATCGATCGCCGTGGTGCACAGGGTCTCTTCCATCGGCAACGTGAAGTGCCCGTAGCGGCGAATTCCCTTCTTGTCGCCGATCGCCTGGCGAATCGCCTGGCCCAAGCAGATGCCGACGTCTTCGACGGTGTGGTGCTGATCGACGTGCAAGTCGCCGTTCGCTTTGACCTTCAGATCGAAGCAACCATGCCGCGTGAACAACTCGAGCATGTGGTCGAAGAAGCCGACGCCGGTCGAGATTTCGCTTTTCCCCTCGCCGTCGAGGTTCAGTTCCAGTTCGATTTGCGTTTCGGCCGTTTGACGGCTGATTTTCGCGGTGCGCGACATCTTAAGCGATTCCTTGAGCCAACGCGGTTTCGATCAACATCAGACAGGCGTCAATTTGATCTTCGCCGCCGACCGAGATGCGAATTCCCGGTTCGTAATTCGGATAGTGCATGTATCGGACAAGCACTCGATTCTGTTTGAGAAACTCGTACAGCGCCTTCAGATTCTTCCCGGGGTAGGTCCCCCAGACGAAATTTGCCTGCGAGTCAGGTACGGTGAAACCGATTTCACGCATTTTATCGGTCATCCGCTGCCGCGTTTTGATCACCTTCGCCCGATTCGTCCGGAGCCATTCCTGGTCGTCAATCGCGGCCGTAGCGCCGGCGATCGACAGGGCGTCGCAGTTGTACGAGTCCTTTACCTTCATCAACTGAGCGATCACATGCGGCTGGGCGACGACATAACCAAACCGGAGTCCGGCGAGAGCATACGACTTGCTCAGCGTGCGGGACACCAGAACCTTGTCGTTCTGCTTCACCAGGTCGATGCAGTTCTCATTGGCGAAATCGACATACGCTTCGTCAACCAGCAAAGGGCAGGGGAGCGCATCGGCCGCCGCGGCGATTTGATCTTTGGGAACGACCGTACCGGAGGGACTGTTGGGGTTCGGCAGGAAGGCGAGCCGCAACTGATTGCTGCCGGTCGAAAAAGCTTCAGGCAACGACCAATCGTCGTTGAATGCGATCTCTTCGCTATCGGCGCCTTGGATCTCGGCCAGCGTCTTGTACAAGACGTAGCTGGGGGTCGGCAGACGCAGCCATTGGCCGGTACCGACGAAAGCGCGAGTCACGATCGTCAGAATATCGTCGCTGCCGTTACCGCAGAGGATCCAGTCAGGCTCAACGCCGAGCACTTCGGCGGCACGCATCCGAAACGAGGTCGCCATCGGATCGGGATAACGTTCGAGTCCCTGATCGAGACGTTCTTTGATCGCGCGATTGACCGCGGCCGACGGCGGATACGGATTTTCGTTGGTGTTCAGCTTGATGAACTTGCCGGCTTGCGGCTGTTCGCCCGGCACATAGCCGGCCATCGCGTCGATCTCAGGTCGCACGAAAGACATAGCGCAGACTCGAAGGTAGGAGAATTAGGAAACGCGAATATCAACGCTGCGGCGGTGGGCGGTCAGCCCTTCTTTGTCCGCCATTCGCTGCACGTGCGGGGCAATCGCGCGAATGCCCGCCTCGGTGTAATGAATCACGCTGCTGGAGCGGAGAAAATCGTTGGCCGAAAGTCCGCTCGCCCAGCGAGCCGTTCCGCCCGTCGGCAACACGTGCGAAGGTCCCGCAGCATAGTCGCCGAGCGCCACCGGAGCGTAATTCCCCAGGAAGGTCGCCCCGGCGCTGGGAATCTTGTCGAGCAGCGACTCCGCACTGTCGGTGGCGATGTGCAGATGCTCCGGCGCGATCTCATTGGCCAGTTGGCAGGCCTGCTCTTCGCTTTCGGCCAAGATCAAACAGCCGAACGCTTCCAGGCTCTGCACCGTCAGATCGCAACGTTCGAGCAATGCGACCTGACGATTCAGCTCGGCGTAAGTCGCTTCCAGCGTCTCAGGACTCCAGGTGATCAAGATACTGGCGCCCGGTGCGTGTTCGGCTTGCGCGAGCAAGTCGGCGGCGGTGTAGTCAGCGCGAGTCGTCTCGTCGGCGATCACCACCACTTCGCTCGGCCCAGCGATCGAGTCGATATCGACTTCGCCATAGACATGCTTCTTCGCCAGTGCGACGAACAAGTTGCCGGGACCGACAATCTTGTCGACCTGCGGAATCCCTTCGACGCCGTAAGCCATTGCGGCGACCGCTTGAGCGCCCCCCATTCGATAGACTTCGGTTACGCCCAGTTCATGACAGGTCGCCAGCAGGTCCGCGTTGTACGAACCAAACGGAGTCGGCGGAGCGACGACGACCAGTTCTTTGACGCCAGCCGCCAAAGCCGGTACGGCGGTCATCAGCACGGTCGAAGGATACGCGGCCGCGCCGCCAGGAACGCAAAGCCCGGCTCGCTGCAGCGGCAAGTAACGCTGGCGGAGGAAGATGCCGTCGGGCCGATCAACTTGCACGTCTTTGTGCAGGATCGCCGTTTGGAACTCCCAGATGTTCTCACGGATCTTGCGGATCGTTTCCAGAAACTCGGGCGCCGCGGCGGCATGCGCCGCTTCCAGCTCGGCCTGCGGAACGCGAATCGTTTCGGCCGTCAGCTTCTTGCCGTCCAGCTTTTCGCTGTAACGGAGGACGGCGGCCAGGCCTTCGGTCTGCACTTCGTGACAGATTCGCTCGACCACTTGCTGCGGCGAGAGGGGCTCGCCAAACGTTTCGATCGTTCGGCGGCGGCCTGCTTCGCTCACCACGTTTCCGCGGGGGCTCAGCTTTTCGCGAAGTTCGGCCAGACGTGCGGCGACGTCGTCCTGCCGGGCGTCGATACGAGCGATGTTCAAAGCGATTTCGGCCATCGGGCTTTCAAGCGGCGTTACAAAGGTGGGAAGTCGGTCCACAGGACAGGGAAGAGTCCCATTTTGTTCGCTGGAGGTCGATCACGAAAGGGTAGCCCCCGCCCAAACTAGGGGCGAACGACCATCCGCCAACAGCGATGGATTCGTTTATTCCGGAAATCTTCGGGGACGGTCCGTTTCGAGATCTCCCGAATCGAGACCCCCTCGAAAAGCGATTCGTCGAATTTGAACCGGCGGAAGTTGGTCGAAAAGTAGATCACCCCCTCCGGCGCCATCCGGTCGATCAGCAGCTCGAGCGCCTCGACATAGTCCTGCTGGACGTCCCAGACCGTCTCGGTTCGCTTGCTGTTGGAGAAGGTCGGCACGTCGATCACCGCCAAGTCGTACGTCTCTTCGACCGGAGCCCGCAACCATTCCATCACGTCCCCCTGCAGCAATCGATGCTCGGGACCACGGAACCCATTTCGCCGCAAGTTGCGATCAGCCCACGCCAGGTAGGTGGGCGAAAGGTCGACCGACGTAGTGCTGGCCGCTCCGCCATCGGCGGCGTAAACCGAAAAGGCGCCGGTGTAGCAGAAGAGATTGAGAAAATGCTTTCCCTTCGCCTCATCCCGCACCATGCCGCGCGCGACGCGGTGATCGAGGAACAACCCGGTATCGACGTAGTCCGAAAGATTGACCTCGAACTTCAATCCACCTTCTTCGGCGTCGATCGTCACGCGGCGGTCATCTTGCCGCTCATGCTGTTGATCGCCGCGCTGGACGACGCGGGTCTTGCCGAAGACATTCTCGCGCGGGATCTCCAGCGCATCGGCCGCGACGTCGGCCATCCGATCGAGCCACTCCGCATGTTGCGCCGGCGTCCGATCGTGAGGGCGTTCGTATTCGCTCAGATGCAAGTAATCGTGATAGCGATCGACGACGAGCGGGATCTCCGGAATGTCACGTTCATACAAGCGATAGCAATAGATCCCGCGCTTCGGCCAGCGGCGCAAGTGACGCTGAAGCTTGACCAAGCGATTGGTGAACAGTTCGGCCTGTTCGTCCGCTTTCGCCGTTAGCCCGCCAAAGGCCGGCATCGGCGCCGCTTCGATCTTCACTTCCTGCGGCGTATCGTCGACGTCGACCGTTTCAACTTCGGCCTCCGCCGGAGCCTGTTCAGTTTTCGGCGGACGCGGCCCGAAGAACTGATAAAGCTGGCACTCGATCCGGCCGTTGTAAATCTTCCGGCGGCGATCGGCGCTCTGTCCGATCAAGCGTTCAAACTGCGACTCGGCGGTCAGCACATAGTGCGACCATGTCGGCAAATGCCGCAGCACATGCGGGAACGACCTATAAAGCTCGATCAGTTCGCGGCGTTCGCCGATCCGCTCGCCATAGGGCGGATTGGTGATGACGCAGCCATATTCGTCATCGCTGCGCAGATCGCGGAAGTCGCGTTGCTCGAAAATCACATCGTGCGCCACGCCGGCGGTGTTGGCATGTTGGCGAGCCAGTTTCAAGACGTCAGCGTCGGTATCAAATCCCAGGAGCGGCCGATCGAGCTTTTTGAGCTTCGCCTTACGAGCGTCGGCTCGCAGGTCCGACATCATCTCGGGCGAGGTGAGGGGCCAACTTTCAAAGTCGAACTCGCGCGTCAAACCGGGGGCGAAGTTTCGCGCGATCAGCGCCGCTTCGATCGGAATCGTGCCGCTGCCGCAGAACGGATCGATTAGCGGACGCCCCGGCTTCCAGTAGCTCAGGTCGATCAGCGCGGCGGCGAGCGTCTCTTTCAGCGGCGCCGGACCGACCAACTTGCGATAGCCGCGCTTGTGCAAACTGGCGCCGGTCGTGTCGATGGTGAGCGTCGCTTCGTCTTCCAGCAGCGCCACTTCGACCGTGATTCGGGGACCGGTTTCGGGAAGCTCGCTGACGCCATGCTCGGCCAAGAGTCGTTCGACGATCGCCTTCTTCACGATCTTCTGGCAAGCAGGGACGCTCGAAAGTTGCGACTTCAGCGAACGTCCGTTGACCGGAAAGCAGCCGTCGGCCGGGATGAACTTTTCCCACGGTAGCGCCCGCACGCCGTCGAACAAGAGTCCAAAGTCATCCGCCTTGAACGCTCCCAAACGGATCAAGACGCGATCGGCGGTCCGGAGCCAAAGATTGGTCTTCGCGACGTCGGCCATTGTGCCGCGGAACAAGATTTTTCCCGAGCCGATGATCTTCGGTTCATAGCCCAGTTGTTCGATCTGGCGCGCAGCGACCTTCTCGATGCCGAACGCGGCGGCGGCCAATAAGTCGTAAGCGTCGTCCAAAGGACTCTCTGCGGCTAGCGGAAGGCTGCGGGGAAACCGTTCATCCTACTCGATTGGGGCCGCTTGGCGAATGACTCCGATAGCCCCCAATCCCCCGTCGGCTTGGCTGTTGGCGCAGAAAGCGGATAATTGAAGGACGGAACTTCCCTTTTTCGCCTCACTTCCGCCCAGAAGGCGCCGCCATGATCGACCTCCGCAGCGATACCGTCACGCAACCGACCCCGACTATGCGCACCGCGATGGCCAACGCCGAAGTGGGAGACGCCGTGATCGACATCGATCCGACCGTCGACCGTCTGGAGCGGATGACCGCCGAGCTGTTGGGAAAAGAAGCGGCCGTTTACATGCCGTCCGGCAGCATGACCAACCAGATCGCAATCCGGATCCACTGCAAGCCTGGGGACGAGTTCATCTGCGAAGTCGGTTGCCATGTGTACAACTATGAGCAAGCGGCCTTCGCCCAGCTGAGCGGCATCGCGACGCGCACGATCGAAGGGGAATATGGCGTTCTCAAACCGGAGCAGCTGAACAACGGACTGATCCGTCCCGAAAACGACCACATGGTCCGAACGCGCCTGGTTTGTCTCGAAAACACGCACAATCGTGGCGCCGGCAAGATTCAGCCGTACGAAAACGTCGAGAAAATCTGCCGCTGGGCGCACGACGCCGGGCTGATCACTCACTTGGATGGGGCGAGGCTCTTCAATGCCGTCGCGGCGACCGGCATCTCACTGGCCGATTGGAGCCAGCACTTTGACACAGTCAGCGTCTGCTTTAGCAAGGGACTCGGAGCTCCGGTCGGTTCGTGTCTCGCAGGTCCGGCCGACATGATGCGAGAAGCGCGTCGCCATCGCAAGCTATTCGGCGGCGGCATGCGACAAGCCGGCGTCATCGCGGCGGGGGCCCTCTATGGACTTCAGCACCATCGCGAACGTCTGGTCTACGATCACGAGCACGCCCAGGTTCTGGCCGCGGCGATTCGCGAATCGGCCCATCTGTCGCTGACGCCGGAGACGGTCGACACCAACATTGTGATTTTCCAGGTCGATCCGAAAATCGGCACCGCGGCCCAGTTCGTCTCTCAACTCAAGGAGGCCGGCGTCGCCATGATGGCGATCAGCGGCCAAGGAGTTCGCGCGGTGACCCATCTCGACGTCGCTCGCCCCCAGATCGAAGAGGCGGGCCAGATCTTGAAAAAGCTGGGAAGTTAACGCAACTTAACCCCCTCGAAATAGGCGGAGGGGTGAATAATTGCTACAACCAGTTGCGTATATAACCCTGAGGGAGCGAAGAACGCAGTTGCGTCCTATTTTTGCATTCTCTTTGCCGAGATACGTCAAAAGAATGTAAGCTAAAGAATTACAGAGACTTAACTGCGGCTGACGCCCTGTTTCCAACCCAAGCTTCCCACCTCGAAAAACTTCCGAGCGCATGGCCGTCGTTAACACCCACGACTTCTGGAAATTGTTGCTGAAAAGCAACCTGCTTCCCAAGGAGCGCTGCCAGCAACTCCACGAAAGTTTCAAGCAGCACGCCGGCGGAGACGCTGACTCCAAAAAGCTCGCAAAGTGGCTGATCGGCGAGTCGGCGATTACTCCGTACCAGGCCCGCGTCTTGCTCGGCGGCAAGTCAGGACCGTTCCAACTCGGCGCGTACCGCCTGATCGATCGGGTCGATTCGGGACCGCTCGCCGGCGCCTATCATGCCGAGCATATCGAATCGGGACATCCCGTTCTGCTCCATAAAGTTCCGAAGATGACGATCGCCGACGCCCCGCTCTGGGCAGTCGTGCAACAACAGATCCGCAGCCGCTGCGCCACGCCTCACCCGCATCTGTGGCGCTGCTTTGAATTGTTCGAAATCGGCGGCAACAACTTCTTCCTGGCGACCGAAGAGCCGACCGGCAATCCGCTACAGGAAAGTCGTCCCGGTCCGGGACAACCGGTTCCGGCCGCCGACTGTGCGCGTCTGGTTCGCCAAGCGACCTTGGCGATCGATCGGCTCCATAGCATGGGCATCATCCAGGGGAACCTGACGCCTGACGCCCTGTGGCTGGAAGCCAACGGCAATTTGAAGGTGATGAACAACCCGCTCGATTTGCCGCAAGCCGCCGATTGGAGCAAAGCAGACGAAGCTACGCTGCGCCGCGCCGATTACTCGGCGCCGGAGCTTGCAACGCCCGGCACGCCGCCGACTCGCTTGAGCGACGTCTACTCGCTCGGCTGCATCCTGTTCGATCTGCTCACCGGCAATCCGCCGTTCGCCGGCGGCGACTTGAATCAGAAGTTCAGCCGACATGCCGCGGAGCCGGTCGCTCAAGCGCCGCAGATCCCGCCGCAAATGTTTCAAACGCTCGCCTACATGATGGCGAAGAGCCCGACGGTCCGTTATCAAACGGCCGGTGACGTGGCGAACGCCCTGGGGGCGCTGGTCGATCCGTCGCAGCTGAATCCTCCGGTCGTGACCGCCCCGGCGACGCTTGGCGCCTACATGCAGTCGCTGCCGCAAGTGACGCCTCCGCCCAGCGCAACGCCGCCGCAGGGGATGCCGCAACATTTCTCGCCCCCTACCGCCGCTCCATTTCCTGGGGCTCCCGGCATGCCGATGCCCGGTGCGCCCGGAATGCCGATGCCTGGCGCTCCCCCGATGATGCCCGGCTACGGCGCTCCGCCGATGGCGACGCCTGTGGCGACGCCGGTCGCAGCACCGGTCGCCGCTCCCGTCGCGACTCCGGTTGGGGCCCCGGTCGCAGCCGCTGCTGTCCCCGGCGCCATTCAAGGGGAAAGCCGCGCGACGAGCCTGGCCGAGCGAGCCCGCAAAAAGAAGCAAGTCAAACGAATCACGCAGTTGGTCGTGCTCGCGATTCTGGCGATCGGAATGGGTGGCGCCGGGATCTGGGTGTTGCAAAACATGCCCGGCGAGAACGGCGACGTCGCCGATAACGATCCGACGCCGGTCACGGTCGATCCGAGCAATCCGCCGACAATTCCCGGCGGCGGTGGCAACACGAATCCTCCGCCAACGCCGCAAACCGGCGGCGAGATGCCGGTGCAGCTGATCGCCGACGATCAGCAAACGCTCTGGGCCTCCCCCACACAAGGCGCAGCGATCACGCTGGAAGGTTTGCCGAGCGGCGTGAAGAGCGTGTTGACCCTCCGCGTCGATGATTTGACCGGCAGCGAAGCAGGCCGCAAAGCGCTCGAGGCGCTCGGTCCGCAATTCAACGCCGCCTGGAAAGGTTGGGAAACGACCAGCGGGTTCAGCTGGAGCGAAGTCGAAACGGCGACCTTCGGCTATGGGCCAACCACGCCTGCCGCGCAGCCGACGATCGTCGTTCGCCTGAAAGGGCCGACCAACCTGATGTCGAAGTGGGGAGGCGCTCAGTCGGTCGGCCAGGCTCCTTCGCAATACTTCAAGCTTGGCGCCTGGTCGTTCTATCCGCTGCCGACCGAAAGCGGACGCGGCTTTGCGATGGGCGCCGACAGCGACATCGCTGCGATCGCCGCAACCGGCGGCGCCGCTCCGACGTTGCCGCTCGAAATGGAACAACTCCGCCGCTCGTCCGACGATGAGCGAACGCTGAATCTGCTGTTCGACGCGCGGTACTTGCAGTCGCCCCAGTCGCCCCTCAGTTCGGGAGCGCTCGCTGGTTTGAAAGAACCGGTTGGCTGGTTCCTGGGAGACATGATCCAAGCCGGTCTCGTCAGCTGCCAACTCGACGCGACCAACTGCTACACCGAAGGACGCTTTATCGGCTCGCTGGCGGCGGAACCGTTTGGCCTGGCCGAATCGCTGCGAGCGAGGATCCTGGGAGGCTCGAAGCTGGTCGCCAACACCATCGCCCAGCTCGGTCCCACTCCCTATTGGCAATCGCTGGGAGGCAAGTTCCCGACGATGCTGGAGTTCGCCCACAAGTTCGCCCGCACCGGTGCTGACGGCAAACAGGCGGTCATCAACATCGCGTTGCCGTCGTACGCCGCACCGAACCTGTTGGCGGCGGCCGAATTGACCATTTCGGCCTCGACCAGCGGCAGCGGCGCCGCGGGCCCGACAGCCGTGGCTGGCGGCGGTGGCGGCGCAAATGACCAGTCGGTCGAAGGGAAGCTGAAAAAGAAGATCAGCCTGGCGTTTCCGCAGAATTCGCTCGACTTTGCGATGCGGGATTTTGGGGATGAACTGGGCGCCCCGGTCAAATTGCTGGGCGGCGACTTGCAGTTAGATGGGATCACCCAGAACCAGCAAATCCGGCAGTTCAACATGATGGACCAGCCAGCCGAAGAGGTCCTGATCGCCCTCCTGATGAAGGCGAATCCGGTCACCACGGTGACCGCGCCGAACGAAGCGGACCAAAAACTTGTTTACGTAATTGCCCCAGATCCGGAGAATCCGGACGGCGACAAGGTTATATTGATTACTACCAGAGCCCAGGCCGCGAAGAAGAAATACGAGTTGCCTGCGCCTTTTCAACTGAAAAAATAACTCTGCCGGACTTTGATCCAAAGCATAGCGACGTGGAACCTTTCTCGATCCGATGTACGACCTGCCGGGCGCCTCTCCGTGTAAAACACGCGGAGTTGATCGGACAGATTCTACCTTGCCCGAAGTGCGGCAGCATGGTGCAGATCGTCGCCCCCAGTGCGACCACCGATCTCACCTCGTCGGAAGCGGCGACCGCCAAGACGGTTCAATTGCCGCCGACGAAGTCTTCGTCGGAAACGGTGAACCCATCCGAAACGAAGACCCGCTCGGCCAGCAAGACCGCCGCCAAGATGCCGGCTCCGCCAGCTCCCAAACCAGCGGCCGCTGCGGCGCCATCCGTCGCGGAAAGTTCGGAAGAGCTGTTTGCCGACGCCGCCGCGATGCTCTCAGGCGAAGTCCCGCCGACTGAAACGCCGGCGACACCGGAACCGGCTGCTGCGGCTGCTTCAACATCACCGGTCGAACCGATCGCCAGCGATGCTCCGGCCGTCGCTACGTCGACGAAGTTCGCCACCTATCGTCTGGTCGCGATGATCGGCGGCGGGGTGGTGGTTGGCGGTTTGCTGTTGGCAATGGTAATCCGCGCGATCCTGGTCGACGATCAGCCGGTCGCCCAAGTGACGCCGCCGGACGCGACGCCAGCGGAAGTCGCCGAGGAAACTCCGGCCGCGGAACCGGCCGCTCCCGCAGAGAAAATCGTCGAGACGACTCCCCCGATCAATCCGGCCGCCGAAGTCGCCGCCGCCAACGAACCGGAAGCGCCGGCCGCCGAGATGAAGCCGATGCCGGAAGAGGTCGCCGAAAAGCCGCCGGCCGAACTCCCGTTGGATGAGACCAAGCCGGGCGAGAATCCGTTCCTGTTTGACATGCCCGAAGGCGCCAAGCCGTCAAGCAAACCAGCGGCCGAAAACGTTGCTGCCGGCGAAGCCCCGGAGACGACCGACGATCAGCGGATGAAGTTCGCCAACGATCCGCTCACCGGCGTGCTCGGCGAAGCGTTCCCGCTGTTCGACGAATCGATGTTTGAAGCCCCGGCTTCGCAATCGCTCGCCGAATCGGCCGAACCGGAAGCGCCGCTTCCCGATCCGGCGACGATGCCGGCGCTAGAAGCGGTCGTCCAGAAGCCGGCCCCGCGCGCCGTTGACGTCAGCGCTCGCTTGAATGATCCGTACATCAACGCCCGGTTCCGTGACATCTCGTTGATGGATCACTTGCGCAACTTGACCCGCTGGAGCACGATTCCGATCTCGGTCGATCCGCTCGCGCTGCAGTCGGCCGACATCGCTGGCGACAAGAAGATCAACGTCAACCAAAAAGGGACCAACACCGAACGACTGCTCCGCGGCGCCGTCGAACCGCTCCGCATGTCGGTCGACGTCCGTGGCGATCAGGTCCGCATCGTCCCGTTGCAACAAGCCGGGATGAAGCCGCCGACCGTTCGCTTCCAGGTCGACGACCTGGCGAGCGACGACCCAGCGGTCGCCGAACTGGCCTACACGGTGACCCACCTCGTCGAACCGACCTCGTGGCAAGGCGCCGGCGGAACCAACACCTGCCGGACCGGGAAGAAAGAACTGCAGCTCGCCGCCGATTCCGAGGCCGTCTTCCAGTCGCTCGTACTAGTCGAAAAGCTGCGTGTCGCTCGCAGTCTGGCTCCGCGCAGCCGTTACGAAGAAAAGCTGTTCAAGCTAGAACCGCGCAGCGAACAAGCGGCGGCGCTGCTCGACAAGAAGGTGCAGCTCAGCTTCGCCGAGCCCGCCGAACTGCTGGAGATTGTCGAACAACTCGAAGGCTCGACCGGCGCGATCATCTTGATCGACTGGGAATCGCTCCTTCGCGAAGGTTGGAACCCCGACACGAAAGCGACGATGCTCGCCATCGACGTTCCGCTGCGTGATGCGCTTCACACGCTGCTCAGTCCGCTCGACATGGACTTCCGCATCATCGACGATCGCACCATGCAGATCGCCATGAAGTCGGACATCGCCCAACATGGCGACGTCGAGTTCTATCCGATCAGCGACTTGGCCGATGGTCCAACCCAAGCCGCAGCGCTCATCAATCGCTTGAAGAAAGATCTCGCGCTTCCCGACGATCCCCAGTTCGCGATGATCTACGACGCGCCGAGCAAGAACCTGTTGGTCCGCTTGCCGCAGGCCAAACAGGTCGAACTCGCTCAACTGCTCGCTAAGCTGCGCACGCTGTAGTTCTCTCCAACGTACGCAGCGATTTGTTACATGACAACTTTCTGGTGCCATGCTTTTGCCGCGTCTTCGCGGGATAAGCATGTCTTCAATGCGTATCGAACAGGACAAAGACATGCTCATCCGGCGAAGACGCCGCAAGAGCATGGCACCAACGAACCAAAAGTTTTCGTGTGACGCTTAACTAGTGATTGGGTCTTACATCTCAATCCCCAGCGCATCGGCCACTTTGCGGCACTTGGCCATCGTGTGGGCGAATTGCTCCAGGTTGAGCGATTGGTAGCCGTCGCTCATCGCTTCTTCCGGCTTCGGGTGGACCTCGATGATCAAGCCGTCGGCGCCCACGGCGACGCTCGCCGCACACATATCTTCAACCAGGTAAGCGTGCCCGGTGCCGTGACTCGGATCGATCACGACCGGCAAGTGGGTTTTCTGGTGCAAGTACGGCACGGTCGCCAGCGGCAAGGTGAAGCGGGTATGCGACTCGAAGGTGCGAATCCCTCGCTCGCACAGCATCACGTTCTGGTTTCCTTCGTTCAGAACGTATTCGGCGGCGAGCAGCAATTCGTCGATCGTCGCGGCCGGTCCACGTTTCAGCAGCACCGCTCGATCAACGCGTCCGCACGCTTCCAGCAAGCGGTAGTTCTGCATGTTGCGAGCCCCGATTTGCAGCACGTCGGCGTACTTGGCGACCAGTTCGACATCTTCCGGCGACATCACTTCGGTCACGATCGCCAGGCCGGTTTCTTCGCGAGCGGCGGCCAGCAGTTTCAGCCCTTCCTCCTTCATCCCCTGGAACGCGTAGGGGCTGGTGCGCGGCTTGAACGCGCCGCCGCGAAGCGCCGTGGCGCCAGCTTTCTTCACCGCTCGGGCGGTCGTGATCAGTTGCTCTTCGCTTTCGACCGAACAAGGTCCGGCGATCACTCCCAAAGAACCGGCGCCCACTTTCAAGTCGCGAACGACGACCTGCGTCGGTTCCGGCTTCACTTCACGGCTGGCGACCTTGTACGGCGCCAAGATCGGCATCACCGCGGCGACGCCGGGGCCGCTCTCGAGCGACTCTTTCATCTCTTCTCGTTTGTCGCCGATCGCCGCAATCACCGTCCGCTCGGCGCCGACGATGACGTGCGCTTTCAGACCTAGACTCTCTACTCGTTTGGCCATGTGTTCGATTTCCGCCTTTTCGGCTCCACGCCGCATTACCACGATCATTGCCTGGGTGCTCCGATGTTTTAAAAAACGCTGTAGTTTGCTGTAGGTAAACGAAAAAGGCCCTGAACTTCTCGGGAAGTTCAGGGCCTGCAAGGGACTCGTATTAGCGATTGTGCAGCTACGCAGTTCCTCCAGGCCCACCGGTAAAGTAGGTAAAGAACTGCCAAAAGTAGCTGTTGGTCACGATCATGTTGGTCATTATGACTAGCAGCGACAGGAACGCAAGTCGTTCTGCACGACATTCGTCTATTCTGCGTGAATCGTAACGAAAACGTCCAAACGGGGACGCCTCGTATTTCTCCGCACTACTGCGTCGCGGTCGTCGGAGCGACGCCGACCGCTGGCTTAATGACCGCCGGCGGGACAATTGGGTTCGCAGCGGGTAGCCGTATCGTAAACGCGGTGCCGACGCCGACGGTGCTCTGCACGCGGATCTTCCCCTGGTGCGCTTCGATGATGTCGCGGCAGGTCGCCAGGCCAAGCCCGGTTCCCCCCTTGCCGCTTTCATCGGGGCCCGATTTCGTCGAGAAGAAAGGATCGAAGATCTTCGGTAACTGATCGGCCGGGATCCCGGTGCCGCTATCACGGACCATTAGGCTCACCGCGCCATCTTCGTCCTGCGACAGACGAATCACCAGGCGGCCCCCTTTGGGCATCGCCTGACGCGCATTGATCATCAGGTTCAGCAGCACTTGCTGGATCTGGTTGCCGATCGCCAGAGCAGGGGCCGTCGTCTCGATCTGGACGTCCAGTTCAACTCGATACTTCTGCATTTCGCGTTCGAGCAGCATCACCGCGTCCTGGACCAGCGGCGCCAGGTCGGTCGGTTCGCGGCGATCGCTGCGGTTGCGGGCCATGCCGAGCACGCCGGTGGTAATCTTCGCCGCGCGGTTCCCGGCGGCCATGATTTTCTCAAAGCAGCGGTTGCGGGTCGCTTCGTCCTGATGGCGAAGTCCCATCTGGGCGTAGTTGATGATCGAGGTCAGGACATTGTTGAATTCGTGCGTGGTCGAGCTCATCAGTTCGCCGAGAGCGGTGAACTTCTGGGCTTCGGCCAGTCGCTTTTTGAGCGTTTCGATCTGCTCTTCGAGCGACGGCTGGTTTGGGGACTCTGTGACCGGTGACGTCCGAAATGACACGCGCGTCCTGCCTTTCCTTCTAGAAACTTTCCACCCTGCCGGGCTTCGCAAAACCGCCGAAGCTTCCCTGTCGGCGTCGCTTAAAGTCCTGCGAAATGGAGATTTACCGCTACCAATGGCTATCGACGTTTTGCTCTTCGTGACTCAAATCGATCCCGCTACAATCCGTGCCCCTGATACAGATTCCCCAATATCGCAATGGATTCTGCGCATGCACACGCTCGATCTGCTGGAACAAGCTATCACCACGGCTGAGAAACTCGGTTACCGAGTTCGCCGCGAATGGCTGGGTGGCGACGCCAGCGGCGGGTGCGAAATTGCCGGGCAAAAATGGATCTTCGTCGACCTTTCGCTTGATTCGCACGAGCAGCTGATGCAAGTGCTGGACGCCGTCGCGAGCGATGAAGCCCTTGCTACGATCCCGCTTCCCAAGTCGCTAGAAACGCTGACCAACCGTTCGCGCAAGGCCGCATAGCTGGGTGGCACTGCTGGCTTGTCCAGCAGTGTGGGCCGGGTTACCAACTTCCCACTGCTGGACAAGCCAGCAGTGCCACCCGGGGCTCGCCGGAATCACCGGTTTAGCGCACGCCAGGATGACCGAACAGCCGTTTGGTCTCGATATACATCTCCACAGCGCGAGGCGTCTGATAGCGGATCGTCTCGCCAGCAGCGCAGCGACGGCGAATTTCGGTGCTGCTGAGCCCAATCCCCGGCACATCGACCAGATTTCCGGCAAACGAAGCCAACCGCTCGGCCGAGCAATAGGGCGCCAGAACGCTCCAGTCTGGTTCCGGCGAGCCAGGACGTCGCATCACCGCTGGCGCCGCCAGCTGACAGATTTCGGCCGGGTTGCGCCAAGTCGGAAACTCGGCGAGCGAGTCCCCGCCGATCAGCAGAAACAGTTCGGCGTCCGGGAGCAGCTCTTTGATCTGCTTCAGCGTGTCGACCGTATAGCTGACTCCGCCCCGTTCTAGTTCGAGCGGACAGACGGTGAACGCCTCGTTGCCGGCGATCGCCATTTGCAGCATCGCGACACGATCAGCGTCGCTCGCCAACGCCTGATCGAGCTTGTGGGGGGGAGTCGCGGCCGGAACGAACCAAACTTCGTTGAGCGACAGTTGTTCGCGGGCATATTCGGCAAGTAGCAAATGACCGAAATGGACCGGAGAAAACGAGCCGCCGAAGATACCCAGTCGCATGGAACTCTTTCGCTTTTTCCTGATCGCCGCCGACGCTTCGCCAAAGTCGTTACAATTCAATGTAACTCCCACCTGCCGCGCAGGCCATCCAAGCGCCGACATAAGCTCGTGAAGCAACAAGACTTATTCAATACCGCGCCGGCGCCCTGGGAAGTTGATGATCTCGCCTCGCATGTTGTCGCGAAGATCGTCTTCTCGACCGGGCCGCAGCAACCGTTCGACTATCTGGTGCCGGAAAACCTGGTTCCCGAAGCGATCGCCGGTCGTCGTATGCGCGTTCCCTTTGGCCGCGGCGATCGTCTGGTGCAGGGCTACTGCGTCGACGTCGCCGCCAAGCAGGTTGTGCCGGGCAAGCTGAAGTCAGTACACGAAGTGGTCGACGACGTCACGCTTCTCAGTCGCACGATGCTCGGCCTGACGCAGTGGATGGCCGACTACTATCTTTGCCCGTGGGGACAAGTGCTGGACGCCGTGGTGCCGGCCGCGGTTCGCGGCAACGCCGGGACGCGCGAAGTGACGCTGCTGTCGGTTCCTCGCGAAACGGCGATGCAGCTCGCCACGCTCAAGCTTCCCGGCAAACAACAAACGGCGCTTTCCATTCTCGCCGGCGCAAGTCGCCCGCTGACGCCGCCGGAACTGGCCGAAGCGGCCGGCTGCACGCAGGCGCCGATCATGGCGCTGCGCAAAAAGAAACTGATCCACGTCGAAGTCCGCCGCATCAGCTTCGCCCATTTCGACGACGAGCCGGCCGAGACGGAACCTCCCAAAGAGCTGAACGCCGATCAAACCGAAGCGCTCCGCACGATCCTTCACTCGGTCGAAGAGGAGCGTCACCAATCGGTCCTGCTGCATGGCGTGACCGGCAGCGGCAAGACTGAAGTCTACCTGCAAGCGATTCAGCGAGTCGTCGCCGCCGGCAAACAGGCGATCGTGCTGGTTCCCGAAATCAGCCTGACGCCGC
The DNA here is from genome assembly GCF_020966755.1 of Blastopirellula sediminis. Taxonomy (NCBI): domain Bacteria; kingdom Pseudomonadati; phylum Planctomycetota; class Planctomycetia; order Pirellulales; family Pirellulaceae; genus Blastopirellula; species Blastopirellula sediminis. The sequence goes on along the minus strand of NZ_JAJKFT010000010.1, from coordinate 3,538,715 downwards.
AGACGAAGCACCGCTTTCGCGCTCGTTTCAGCCAGATCGCGCTGCTGCATAGTCACATGAACGACGTCGAGCGGCATTGGCAGTGGAAGCGGATCGCCAGCGGGCACATTCCGGTGGTGGTCGGCGCTCGCAGCGCTATCTTCGCTCCAACGCCGCGGCTCGGGATGATCATCCTCGACGAAGAACATGACTCGTCGTTCAAGCAAGATACCGCACCCCGCTATCATGCTCGCGACGTCGCCGCGTGGCGAGCGGCTCACGAACACGCGCCGCTAATTCTCGGCTCGGCGACCCCGTCGCTCGAAAGTTGGCGACAAACGCAAACCGGCGCGATCACGCTCGTCTCGATGCCCCGCCGCGTCAACAACTATCCGCTTCCTGACGTGAAAACGATCGACCTGCGAGTCGATCGCAAAAGCCAAGGCCGCGGCGCAATCAGTCGTCAGCTCTACCTGGCGATGAAGCGGAACGTCGAAGAAGATGGGCAGATGATTCTGCTGCTCAATCGCCGCGGCTATGCGACCCACATTCAGTGCCCCGCGTGCGGCGAGAAAGTGGTCTGCCCCGAGTGCGAGATTCCGCTGACGCATCACCTGGCCGACAACATGGCGATTTGCCATTACTGCGACTATCGCCGCCCGGCCCCGAAAAGCTGTCCAGCGTGCGACTACTCCGGCATCCACTTTTTTGGCTACGGGACGCAGAAGCTGGAAGCGGAAGTCCGCGCGCGGTTCCCCGGCGTCGAGTGTCTGCGGATGGACAGCGACACGATGAAGAAGCCAGGCTCGCACGAAGCGGCGCTCGATCGGTTCCGCCGCGGCGACGCGAAGATCCTGGTCGGCACGCAGATGATCGCCAAAGGGCTCGACTTCCCGAACGTCACGCTGGTCGGGGTGATCAACGCCGATACGGCGCTCCACTTTCCTGACGTCAGGGCAGGGGAGCGAACCTTCCAGCTGATCACCCAAGTCGCCGGACGTACCGGTCGCGGCCACAAAGGAGGGCAAGTGCTCGTGCAAACCCTCAGCCCCGATCACCCCGCGATCGAAGCGGCGACGCGGCACGATTACGCGCTGTTCGCCGAGCGCGAGCTGCCGTTTCGCGAGAAGTTCCACTTCAGCCCGTTCGCCAAAATGGTCCGGCTCGTCGCACGCGCCGAAGTCGCGTCGGCGCCGGAAGCGATGCTTGAAGAGTTCGCCAAGCAGATCGTCAAAGTCGCCGAGGAGCTGTCGCTGGAAATCTATCTGCAAGGACCGGCCGCGGCGCCGATCGAGAAGCTGCGGGGGCAATATCGCTTCCATCTATTGATCAAAGCGCACGACGGCGAGAAGCTGCGTGAGGCCGTAAAGCTGGTCGCCGCCAAGACAAGAACGCCCGACGATGTGATCTGGACGATCGACGTTGACCCAGTTGATATGATGTAAAACGGGGCAAACCAGTACTTTCGGGGGAATGAATCTGTCTGGCTCCATCCGGGTCAAACCTCTAGAATGCTTACGAGTCCCCTAAGTTTTCGTCTCTTTTTCCGCACTGCATGTCCTACCGCTCGCTAAAACGCGTTCTCGGCGAAACGAACTTGGAGCGCAAGTGCCGCTTCCTGTTCGGGACCTGCTTGCTGCTGCTCATCATGGGGAGCTTCACCTGGTACGGTCAGTCGACCGAACAGCTGGTGCACGAAAAGAACGAAGCGACCGGCCGTCTGTTGGTCGATGCGGTGCTGCTGAAGATTCACTGGCAGAACAACGAGAAGACGTCGCAACCGGGCTATGACGCTTACGTCGCCGAGACCGGGCTCAATCTGGAATACATCAACTACGACTGGGAGATCCTGGTCCGTGATCCGGAAGCGCAAAAGCTGGCTCGCACCTTGAACAAGGAAGAGCGGATCTCGCTACCGGCCAACGAAGAGGAATACCAGGTCCTCGCCGAGTTGCAGTACGAGCAAGAGACGCGCGACAAAGAGATTCTGGAACGCTTCCTGGCGACTCCGGAACTCGAGACCAAAGTGGTCGACGAAGAGTGGGTGAAGTTCAAACCGCAGACCGACGACAAGAACCTGGTCGAGTATTCGCCGGTCTCTCGTTCGTCGTACAACGATTCCAGCAAGACTTACGTCTACTACCAGCCGATCTACTGGAAGTATTCGTGCACCCTTTGCCACAACAACGACGTCGCGGCGGCCTTTCCGGCCGGCCAACCGGCGACCGAAGATCGCTTGCCGTTCACCGTGGTGAAGATCACCAAGCCGGACGACGTCACGCAGCTGGCTCTCAATAAGAACTTCGCCTTCCTGGTCGCGACCGGCATTATCACCGTCGCCCTCTCGATGGCGGCGTTGTACTTGATCGTCAAATACGTGATCGTCAAACCGCTCAACCATCTGCGCGAAGTGAGCGAAGAGGTGACCAACGGCAATACGTCGGTCCGCGCCGACATCCGCACCAACGACGAGTTTGAAGATCTCGCCTCATCGTTCAACAAGATGCTGCGCCACTTGATCGATGCGCAAAACCAGTTGCATCTCGCCAATGACGACCTCGACAACAAGGTCGACGAGTTGGCCCGCGTCAACGTGCAGCTGTACGAAATGAACCGCGTCAAAAGCGACTTCCTGGCGAACATGAGCCATGAACTGCGGACCCCGCTTAACAGCATCCTCGGCTTCTCCGACGTGCTGAGCGGCATCGACAGCCTCAACGACAAACAAAAGCGGTACGTCCAGAACATCCAAAAGTCGGGACGTTTGCTCCTCGACATGATCAACGACATTCTCGACCTGGCGAAGATCGAAAGCGGCCGGATGGAAGTTCGCCCGAGCGAGTTCTCGGTCGCCGCCGTCGTCCGAGCCAACTGCGACATGGTTCGTTCGCTCATCGAAGAAAAGAATCTCGACCTCGAATGCGACGTGCAGGATGGGGGCGAGCCGATGTTCCAGGATCAAACGAAGCTGCAGCAGATTTTGACCAACCTGCTGTCGAACGCGATCAAGTTCACGCCGGAAGGGGGACGCATCATCGTCCGAGTTTCGCGAGAAGAGGACATGATGAAGCTCTCGGTGCAGGACACCGGGGTCGGGATCGCCGAAGAAGATCGCGAAGTAATTTTTGAAAAATTCCGCCAAGGCGCCGTTTCGCCGCGCAACGATTCGCTGACCCGCGAGTTCTCCGGCACCGGGCTGGGCCTCTCGATCGTGATGGAAATCTGCAAATTGCTCGACGGTTCGGTCGATCTCGAAAGCCAGCTCGGCTCCGGCAGCACCTTCACGATTCGAATTCCGTGGATCGCCGACGAAGGTCCCGACCTTTCGCAATCGACGTTTCGCAGTAAGCTTAACGATCTGAGCAAGTCGAGCGGCGAGTTTCCGCGTTTAGGCGGTCCAGGTTCCTCGAATGGAAGTCCGACCGACGCCGCGGCGCCTTCTCAGCGCAGCTTGACGTAGCTTACGGACGAACCAGCGTCCGCCGTTTCGATTCACCCTCTCACTTGGCGATTGCCCCATGCCGTTCGAACCTGAAGTCGCTCTTTACACCGATGGCGCATGCAGCGGAAACCCCGGCCCCGGCGGCTGGGCCTTCATCCTGCGTCATCTGGCCAGCGGCAAAGAAATGGAAGGCTCCGGCGGCGAGTCCGAATCAACCAACAACCGCATGGAACTGCAAGCGGTGATTGAAGGACTGGGAACCCTCACGCGTCCTTGCCGCGTCGAACTCTTCACCGACAGCGTCTACGTCGGCAAAGGGATGACCGAGTGGATGCCGAAGTGGAAGCAAAACGGCTGGCGGCGCAAAGAAGGCAAAGCGTGGAAGCCGGTCAAGAACGAAGAGCTCTGGCGCCGCCTCGACGAATTGCTGCTGACCCACCAGGTGAAATATACCCGCGTCGCCGGCCACAGCGGCCACCCCGAAAACGAACGCTGCGACGAACTAGCGGTCGAAGCGAGCCAGAAGTTTCGCTAAGCCCAAACACTAGCCCGCAGCGCAAGCGAGGGAATGCGCTTGGCTACTTCGAACCACGTTGGCATTTCCAACCGCATTCCCTCGCTTGCGCTGCGGGCTAGTGTCTCGATCGTTTTGCGATGCAAACGGCGTCGCATTGGCGGCGCGGTTCGTTAAAATAGCCAGCATGTCCTCGCCTGGCGCCAATTCGTCTCTCGAACGTCTTCGTACTCCCGTTCAATATCTGAAGGGAGTTGGGCCGCAACGCGCCGAGAAGCTGGCGAAGCTCAACATCTTCACCGCGCTCGACCTCCTCTTCTTCTTTCCCCGCGATTACCAGGATGTCCGCGACGTCGTCCCGATCGCGCAGCTGGTGGAAGACGAACCGGCGAGCGTCATCGGGATCGTCGAAGAGGTGACGCTCCGCAACACCGGACCGGGGCGCTCGATCCTGGGCGTGCTCATCCGCAGCGACGATCAATACCTGCGTGCCGTCTGGTTCAATCAACCGTTCCTGCGTCGCCGTTTCAATGAAGGAAGCCGCGTCCTTCTCTCCGGCAAGCCGACGATGAACGGGCTCCGCTGGGAAATGGCCCACCCAATCGCCGACGTTCTGGAAGAAGCCCAGGAAGAGATCGGCGGCAAGATCTTGCCGGTCTATCCGCTGACCGAAGGGATCCGCCAAGGGGCGATGCGGAGACTGGTTCATCATGCGGTTGAAGATTATCGCAAGGAAATCGAAGAGGTCCTGCCGCAGTCGTTTCTCGACGAGCATGGGCTGATGCCGGTCCATGATGCGATTCTGCAGATCCATGCCCCGGACGATCACGAGTCGAAAGCGGCGGCGCAGCGGCGGTTCATCTACCAGGAACTGCTCGTCCTGCAACTCGCCCTGGCGGTCCGGCGCTATCAACTCACCGCCAGTCGGCACTCGCTGCCGATCCCGATCGACGGCCGCGTCGACGAGCGCATCCGCCGCCTGATCCCGTTTGAACTGACCGAGGCGCAAAACCAAGCGGTCGCCGAAGTCGCCAAAGACATGGCGCTCGACGTTCCGATGAACCGGATGCTGCAAGGAGACGTCGGCTCCGGCAAAACGATCGTCGCCCTCTACGCGATGCTGGCCGCGGTCGCCGCCGGATCGCAAGCGGCGCTGATGGCGCCGACCGAAGTTCTGGCTCGACAACATGCCCGGACGCTAGGGAAGCTGCTCGCCAAGGCGCAGGTCAAAGTTGGCCTGCTGACCGGCACGCTTACCGAGAAACAGCGCCGTGAGCTACTGGCCGAGGTCGCATCGGGCGAAGTGCAACTGCTGGTCGGCACCCAGGCGATGATCGCCGGCGAGATTGAGTTCAAACAACTTGGCCTGGTCGTGATCGACGAACAGCACAAGTTCGGCGTCCGTCAGCGCGGCCTACTTCGCGGCGCCGGGCTCGATCCGCATTACCTGGTGATGACGGCGACGCCGATTCCGCGGACGATCGCGATGTCTCTCTTTGGCGATCTCGACGTCTCTTCGATTCGCGAGGCTCCGCCAGGTCGACAGCCGGTTCATACCTACATCGGCACCGAAGAAGAACGGGAGAAGTGGTGGGAGTTCTTTCGGAAAAAACTGCGGGAAGGACGCCAAGGGTACGTCGTCGCGCCGCTGGTCGACGAATCGTCTTCGGCCGATAGCGCCAGTGCAGAGCAACTGCTCGAAACTCTCTCGAACGGCGAGTTGGAAGAGTTTCGTCTTGGTCTCTTGCATGGCCGGATGAGCGCCGAAGAGAAAGAAGAAACGATGCGGCGGTTTCATGACGCCGAGATCCAGGTCCTCGTCTCCACCTCGGTAATCGAAGTCGGCGTCGACGTTCCCAACGCGGTCGTCATGACGATCGAAGGGGGCGAGCGATTCGGCTTGGCGCAGCTCCACCAACTCCGCGGTCGCATCAGCCGCGGCAGTCATGCCGGTTTCCTCTGCATCTTCGCCGACCCGAAATCAGACCAATCGCGCGAACGGCTTGAAGCGCTCGCCAAGTCGACCGACGGGTTTGAGTTGGCCGAACTCGACTTCCGTCTGCGTGGGCCCGGCGACCTCTTCGGCTTCAAGCAACACGGGATGCCGCCGCTGCGGATCGCCGACTTGCAGCGAGACGCCGAACTGCTGGAAAAGGCCCGGGCCGACGCCCGATCGATCATTGCGTCCGACCCCGCCCTGGCCGACGCCAAGTGGGAAAAGCTGCGGCGAATGGTCTACATTCGGTACGGAAAATCGCTCGAGATCGGCGATCTGGCGTAGTCGTCCGCCCCGATTCTTCCATCCGAAACGTTTCGGGGGAAGGGTTTCAGGAGCAACTCCGCTTGCGTTCGTCTCGGAGCCCAGCGTCTATGGAACTCTCGCCCCCTATTTGGCGCCCGTCTGCTTCTTGACGAACTCCACCAACAGTTGCAACGCCGGCGGGACTGCCGTGCCGTGATTGAAACCGCCGACTTCGTGCAGTTTCACCTGCTTGTTTCCCAACCCCGTCATCATTCTGCAGAGATAGGCGTTCTCTTCGTAACGCCCTAGCATGTCCAGTTCACGGTCGCCGGTGACCAGCAACATCGGCGGCGTTTCCTTGCGCGGGTAATAGGCGGGCGCCAGGTCATCGATGATCGGCGTGTTCTGTCCGATACCACGTTCCGCGCGAATGGTGAAGTGCGTGAACATCTGACCGCTCAAGGGAGCGAAGCCAGCCAATTTGTCGGCGTCAATTTCGTGCGCGGCGAGCCAACGTTTGTCGAGACAGACGATGCCGGTCAAATAGCCGCCGGCCGAATAGCCGCTGACGAAGATCTTGTTCGGGTCGCCGCCGTAGCGTTCGATGTTTTTGAAGGTCCACGCGATCGCAGCGGCCGCGTCTTCGATGTAAGCCGGCGCCGTCACCTTCGGGCTCAGCCGATAGTTGACCGCGACCACGGCGAAGCCTTTCCCTTGCAGCTCTTTCGGAACCGACTTACTGCCCCCGGTGATTCCCCCGCCGTGAAACCAGACGACCGTGGCGAACCCTTTTTCGTCGGCCGGATAATAGACGTCGACCTTGCAACGTTCTTTTTCGTAGTCGGAGAGATTATCTCCCTCACGATACGGAATGTCCTTTTCGGTCTGATACTCGGCGGCGAAGGCCGCAGCGGAAGAAACGAGCAGAGCGAGCACAAACGAAGCGGCGTGAATCAGTCGCATGAATCAGACTCTCAGCAGGCGGGAACTAGCGGGGCGGGAAACGGCAAACGTTCCTCCCATTCTCGACTGCCGAGCAGCGCGATTCAACCCTGCGATCTGATGCGATTGAGTGGCACTGCTGGCTTGTCCAGCAGTGGGCGCCGGGTACCAATTTTCCACTGCTGGACAAGCCAGCAGTGCCACCCGTTTCGTCGATCAAATTTTAGCTGCCGACGGCAACTTGTTCGCCAACCGTCCAGGCCGACGGATTGGCCGGGTCGCGTTCGACGCGGCGATAGAGGGTATCCCGTTCGACCGGTTCGCGGCCCGTTTCTGTGATCAGGCGGCGAATGTCTTCGACCGACAGAACTTCCGGAGTAGTCGCCCCGGCGTCGTGATAGATCAGTTCATGACGAACGGTGCCGTCGATGTCGTCAGCGCCGTATGCAAGCGCCGTCTGGGCGGTCTCGATGCCGAGCATAATCCAATACGCTTTGATGTGGTCGAAGTTGTCGAGCATCAACCGCGAAATCGCCATCGTCCGCAGGTCCATCAGCACCGACGGCTTCTTCAAGTTGCGGAGCGCGGCCAGCTCGGTGTTGTCGGGATGGAACGCCAGCGGGATGAAGGTCTGGAAACCGCCGGTCAGATCTTGCTGCTCACGCAGACGAATCAGATGGTCGATCCGATGGTAAGCGTTTTCGATATGGCCATAGAGCATCGTCGCGTTGGTCTTGATACCCAGCTTATGCGCCGTGCCGTGAACTTCAAACCACTTGCTTGAGTTCGCCTTGTGTTCGCAGATCTGGTCGCGAATCTCGCGATGGAAGATCTCGGCGCCGCCGCCAGGCATGCTGCCAAGCCCTGCGTCAAGGAGATCGGTCAGCACCGCTTCGACCGACTTCTTGGTCAGGAACTCAAACCAGTTGATCTCGACCGCGGTCCAACCTTTCAGGTGCAAGTTCGGAAACGCGTCGTGCAGGATCTTCAGACAGTTGACGTACCAGTCGTATTTCTTCTGGTGATGCAGACCGCCGACGATGTGCATTTCGGTGCAACCGTTGTCGACCGCTTCCTGACCGCGAGCGAGGATCTGCTCGTCGCTCATCACGTAGCCGCGCGGTTCACGCAGGTCGGCCCGGAACGCGCAGAAGTTGCAGCGATAGACGCAGATGTTGGTCGCGTTCAGGTGGGTGTTGATGTTGTAGTAGCCGAAGTTGCCGTTCTTCCGCTCGCGAACCAGATTGGCCAGCGCGGCGACGTCGTTCAGCGGCACGTCGTCCTGATAGAGGTAAACCCCTTCGTCCAGCGTCAGCCGATCGCCGTTTTCCACTTTCTTAGCAATCGTATCGAGCGAAATTCCACCAGCCATGGGCGTCGGCTTCCTACATCAAGTCCAGAATCAAAATCAGCTACCGTCATAACCGCACTGGCAGAGCGATTGCAACCAACTCTTTATGTTCTAACGAATGGTCACTCCCCGCAAGGGGCGACCGCATGCTCGATTCCCCCTTTTGCGGCGTCCACAATGCGGTCAATCTCGTCCAATGTGATCGACAGCGGCGGCATGATCACGATCACGTTCCCCAGCGGACGGAGCCAGACCCCGTTTTTCGTCGCATGGCGGCAAGCTCGCCACCCGCGGCGTTCGGTCCAGGGATAGGCTTCTCCCGTCGCCTTGTTGGCGATTAGCTCGACCCCCACGATCAGCCCGCATTGTCGTACCGAGGCGACATGCGGGTGGTCGGCCAGCTCGGCCAGTCGCTTTTCGAGATGCGCGATCTTGGCCGGCAACTGCTCCAGGATCTTCTCTTCCTCAAAGACGTCGAGCGTCGCCAAGGCCGTCGCGCACAACAGCGGGTTGCCGCTGAAGGTGTGCCCGTGAAAGAAGGTCTTCCGCTCGGCGTAGGTTCCCAGGAAGGCGTTCCAGATCTCGGTCCGCGCCACGGTAACGCTCAGCGGCAGATAACCGCCGGTCAGCCCTTTGCCGAGACAGAGGAAGTCAGGCGTCACCTCTTCCTGCTCACAGGCGAACATCGTCCCGGTTCGCCCCATCCCGACGGCGATCTCGTCAAAGATCAGCAGCACGTCGTATCTGTTCGTCAGCTCACGCAGACCGCGAAGATAACCTGCCGGTTGCATCAGCATCCCGGCGGCGCCTTGCACGAGCGGCTCGATCACCACCGCGGCAAGCGTCTCGTGATGCTCTTTCAGGACCGCTTCCAACTGGTCCAGATAATACTGGCAGGCAGTCTTCGGCGTCACGCCAGCGGGCAAGTGATCGCGGTCAGGCGACGGCAAGCGATGCACCGAGAAGAGCAGGGGGCGGAACATGTCGTGGAACATCTCGACGCCGCCAACGCTGACGCTTCCCAGCGTATCGCCGTGATACGCTTCATGAAACGCGATGTAGCCGGTCTTCTGCGGCCGCGGATCTTCGCGCTGCTGCCAATACTGAAACGCCATCTTCAGCGCCACTTCGACCGCCGACGAACCGTCGCACGCGAAGAAGACGTGATCGAGATCGCCCGGCGTCAGCTCAACAATCCGCTTGGACAACTCAATCGCCGGTACGCTGGAGCAACCAAGATTGGTGACGTGCGCCACCTTGTCCAATTGTTCGCGGATCGCGGCGTCGATCTTCGGATGGCGATGGCCGAAGGTGTTGCACCAGAGACTGCTGACGCCGTCGAGATAGGCGTTGCCGTCGATGTCGTACAGCATGCACCCTTCGCCGCGCTCGATGATCAGCGGCTCATACTCGGCCATCTGCGTAAACGAATGCCAATGGGCTTTACGGTCCCACTCGCGCAGTTGCTCGGGAGTTAAATTCATCGCCAGAGAATCAGATCGCCAAAACATCACAGGGTGGCACTGCTGGCTTGTCCAGCAGTGGGCAGCGGGCACCCAGTTCACACTGCTGGACAAGCCAGCAGTGCCACCCGCTTCGTAACAAGAACGTTACGCCAACCTACCAGGAAATCTCGACTTTCGCGCCGGGGCGGATGCCGAGAAACATCGCGGCGCTCTCGCCGACGATGCAAAGTTCCAGAAAGCCGCTCTTGCCCAGGACCGCGACGTAGGTCATCTCCGGCTGCTGATGGTCGGCCGGGTAGATCCCCAGCGTACGATGTTCGTCGCAGGTGACCGTCGTCCCTTCGTCCCGCGGCGCATCGGCAAGTTGATCATGCGAAATATCGCTGATGAGGTCGCCTGATTCCGAAATTGCGGTGATGCTGCCGACTAGTTTCGCCGCCACAGGCCGAGCCTCGGATGAAGGGAGAGTGGAGTTTTGAAGAAGAGCGTCTGGGCAGATTCTAGCCAGATTGCGTGAATTCGCCAAGCGCCTTGTCGATACGTAAAGTGAAGAGCCGTCAACTCTTAACTTCGATTTTCACCTTCCCGGCAAAAGATCCCCCCAACCAAGCGGATGCGCTCCCGCTGACGATGGAGATCTCCAATTGACCGCTCGAACCGATCAGTGCGATCGGTGAACCTGTATTTTGCTCGCTATATGTCGAAGAAAGCGGTCCAACGGGTCGCCCATCGATCTCGATGGAGAGGATCTCGACGCTTTCCAGGTCATTTCGCGTGATGTTCGTCACCAGGTTGCCAAACGAATCGGCGTAGATCACTTCGCCATCGATCAGCCCGGCCTTGCGCGAAACCGCGGGAAGCTCGAACCTTGCGATTTCGCTCGTCGGCGGGCCGACTTCATCCCACAGGCCCCCGGCCGCCAGATAAGCGCCGACTGGTCCCATCACATCCCGTCCATGGAAGGTCGCCGAGACCGTTTGCCGCCACAGTTTCGGATTGGCGACCTCACGCAGCTGCGTCGCTTCGCCAGACGCGGCGACGACCGAGAGGAGTCCGTTATCGGGCAGAACGAAGATCTGGCCGTTGATCTCGGCCGCGATGATCTTCCGCTGGCTGCCGACGCCGGGATCGACGACGGCGACATGGACCGTTCCGTAGGGAAAGCTGCGGTAGGTCCGGTCGAGCAGATAGGCGCCCTGCCGGATATTTTGCGGCGCGACGCTGTGGGTCAGATCGACGATCGTCGCCAGGCGAGAGACCGCGAGGATCGCTCCCTTCATTTCGGCGACGTAAGGACTATCGGCGCCGAAGTCGGTGAGCAGCGTGATGATCCCCGACGTCATCCTCGCCCCACTTACATCTTGGTGGCCAGATCAATGCACATCTGACGGAAGGTGCCCGGATCGATATTCGGGTTCTTCTTTTTCGCCTGACCGATCAGCACGCCGACCGCTTTGAGCGTTCCCTCTTTCAAGTCGGAGACGACCTTCGGGTTCGCTTCCAGCAATTCGCGGCAGAGGTTTTCGAGTTCCGAGTCGTCGACCTTCTCGATCCCCATTTCCTTCATCACGTCAGCGGCCGTCTTGCCCGAATCGAGCATCTCGGCGAAGACGTCTTTGGCGCGGGTACCGTCGATCTCTTTGCCGGCGACCGCTTTGACCAGACCGGCCAAACGTTCGGCGGTAATCGGAAACGCTTCGATCTCGATGCCCCGTTCCTTCTGAATGCGGAGCACTTCCTGCTGCACCCAGTTGCTCGCGAGCTTACCGTCGCCGCCGAGCTTGGCGAGCGATTCGTAGTAATCGACCGTCTTCTTCCCTTGATTGACGATCACGTCGGCGTCATAGGCCGGAATCTTGTACTGCGATTCCAAGCGTTCGCGCAGCTGACGCGGCAGCTCGCAGAGGGAAGCGGCGACCGCGGCGACTTCCGCTTCGGTCGTGGTGACCGGCGCGAGGTCCGGTTCCGGGAAGTAGCGGTAGTCGCTCGATTCTTCCTTGTGCCGCTGACCGCGAGTCACTTGGGCCTGATCGTCCCAGCCGCGAGTCTGCTTCGGCACGTCGCCGATCTTCTGTTTCGTTTCTTGCCAGACTTCGTACTGACGCTCCGCTTCGTAAGCGATCGCTCGCTCGACGGCGCGGAAGCTGTTCATATTCTTGATCTCGACGATCGGCGTCGCGACCTTACCTTCCGGCGTCTGTAGATGCAGGTTGACGTTGGCGTCAACGCGAAGGCTCCCTTCCTGCATGTTGCAGTCCGAAACGCCCAGGTACTCCAGGATCAGTTTCAGTTCGGTCAGGTAAGCCTTCGCTTCCAGCGGTGAACGCATGTCCGGTTCGCTGACGATTTCCAACAGCGGCGTGCCGGTTCGGTTCAGGTCGATGCGGCTGTCGGCTTTGCCGGCCGCTTCGTCATGCATGCTCTTGCCGGCGTCCTCTTCGAGGTGAGCCCGGATGATCCGGACCTTGCGCGGCTCGAACTGTCCCTTCGGATCGCTGATCAGCAGATAGCCGTTCTGCGACATCGGCAGATCGTATTGGCTGATCTGGTAACCCTTCGGCAAGTCCGGGTAGTAGTAGTTCTTGCGGTCCCACTTCGTAAAGCGGGGAATCTCGAGGTTCAGCGCACATGCGGTCTGCATCGCCAGCTCAAAGGCGTGACGATTCATGACCGGCAGCGTTCCCGGCATTGCCAGGCAAACCGGGCAGGTCTGCGTGTTCGGCGGCGCACCGTACTTGGTGCTGCAGCGGCAGAAGAGCTTCGTCTGGGTCGCTAGTTGGACGTGGACTTCCAGCCCGATGATGATTTCGTAGGGCGACTCGCTCATGACAGTTCCGGTCTCCGCTCGTGCCAGTCGGTCGCAGTTTGATACATGTGGGCCGCTTGCAGCAGACGCTCTTCGGCCAGCGGCGGACCTTGCAGTTGAATGCCGATCGGCATGCCGCTCTTCGAGAACCCGCACGGCAGCGAAATCCCGCCGATCCCGGCCAGGTTGGCCGTCACCGTGTAAAGGTCGCCCAGGTACATCGCCAACGGATCGTCGGTCTTGGTCCCGGCTTCAAACGAAGGAGTCGGCGCCGTTGGGCCAATCACCAAGTCGACGTTCTTGAACGCCGCGTCGTAGTCCTGACGGATCAGGCGGCGAACTTTGAGCGCCTTCAGGTAGTAGGCGTCGTAATAGCCAGCGCTCAGCGTGTAAGTGCCAAGCATGATGCGGCGTTTGACTTCCGGACCGAACCCTTCGGCGCGGCTTTGGCGATACATGCGAACGAGCGACGTATCGAGTCCGCCCAGCAGTTTTTCATCGCCCGACGCTTCCAACGCAGCTCGCTCTTTGGCCAGTTGCTCGAGCATCTTCGCTTCGTCGCAGCGATGCCCATAGTGGGCGCCGTCGAAGCGGGCCAGGTTACTTGACGCTTCGCTCGGAGCGATGATGTAGTAGACCGCGATGCCGTACTTGCTATGCGGCAGCGAGACGTCGGTCACCGTGGCGCCAAGCGACTTGTAAACGTTGATCGCCTCGCGGACCGACGCTTCGACTTCGCTGTCGAGCCCTTCGCCAAAGTGCTCTTTCACCACGCCCAGACGCAAACCCTTTAGCGGCTGCTTGACCGACTGCGAGTAGGCCGGCGTCTTCACGTTGGCCGAGGTCGAGTCTTTCGCGTCGTAGCCGGCGATCGCTTCCAGCAAGATCGCCGTATCTTCGGCACTTCGGGCCATCGGGCCGATCTGATCCAAGCTGCTGGCGAACGCGATCAAACCGTAGCGGCTGACCACGCCGTAGGTCGGCTTCAAACCGACGACGCCGCAGAACGAAGCGGGTTGGCGAATCGAACCGCCGGTGTCGGTGCCGATCGAAAGCGGGGCCATCGACGCAGCCAAACAAGCTGCGGCGCCGCCGCTCGATCCGCCCGGAACGCATTTCAGGTTCCACGGATTGCGGGTCTTGCCGAGCGCCGAGTTTTCGGTCGAGCCGCCCATGGCGAACTCGTCCATGTTGGTCTTGCCGATCAAGACCGCGTCGGCCGCTTTCAACTTGGTGATCACGGTGGCGTCATACGGAGGAACGAAGTTCTCCAGCATTTTCGACGCACACGTGGTGACTTCCCCTTTGGTGCAGAGGAGATCCTTGATCGCGACCGGAATCCCAGCCAAGCGACCTAGCTTTTCTCCCTTTTTTCGCCGAGCGTCGACGCTTTCGGCTTGCTCTAGAGCGGAGTCCGTCATGACTTTAAGAAAGGCGCCAACTTCTTTGTCGGCGGCGTCGATCTGGGCCAGACAGGCCTTCGTCAGTTCGACCGAGGTAATCTCGCCCGACTCAAGCTGCGTAAGCAGTTGTGCGGCGGAGGCGTGAATCAAAGACATCGGTTCCCCGGAGTCCGCGAGTTCGGTGATGGAGCGTCAAGAAGCGTTGCCGACACGATACCGCCGGCGATGCGCTTCGCCAAGCACGGGCGAGCGACGCGAGTTCGCTCAACCCGACTATTCGCCCAAGACGGCCGGGACGCGAAAACATTCGTCGTCCCGTTTCGGAGCGTTCGCCAGCGCCTCGTCGCGCGAGAGGGAAGGCGCGACTTCATCGGCGGCGAACACGTTGAACTGTTCCACCGCATGGGCCATCGGTTCGACGTCGGTCGTGTCGAGCTCATTGAGTTGCTCGACGTAACCGACGATATCGCTGATCTGCCCGGTCATCGTCGTCAGCTCTTCCTCCGTGAGGAGCAGCCGCGCCAATAGCGACACTTTTTTGACTTCGTGTTGAGAAAGGCTCATCGCGAATCTCCAGCGTCCAGGCGAGATCGAATTACGAAACCGAGCTTACTTCGCCGCTTTTTCTTCGGACGGCAGCTTGAACGGTTTGTGGCGAACGACCTTCTTCACGCGGCCGCTGCGAATGCACTGGGCGCAAACCTGTTGGGTCTTGTGCGTACCGCCCGGGGTCACCACTTTGACCGCCTGCAGATTCGGCTTGAACTTGCGACGGGTGATGCCGGTGATTTTCGTACCGACGCCGCCGAGGTACTTCGCTTTACCACGGAGGGTCACCTGATTTCCGACCTGCGGGCCCTTGCCGCAGATTTCACATGCTTTGGCCATTGCCGTTTCATCCTGACTTATCGAGATCTTGTACTGGCGCGGAAACCGCCAATATAGCAATTGGGGAATAATCAGCAACCGGCGTTTGCTGGCGCCGCGGGAAATCCTGACTGGATTTAGGGAACGGGTCTCGCCGCTATCACCCAGCGCATCTCGCTCTGACGTGAACGAGCTGACCTCGAATTGCCGCAAAAACCAGCCCTTCGTGAAACAAGACCCCGCTAGACACACCCTAATGCGTTCAAAGGAAATTAATTTTCCACAGCACTTATTTTCCACCTTGCGAGTGATAGATCCCCTTAGTAGCCTGAGGCGACCATGACGCCTGACCGCCGCCACCTTGCGATTTCCTCTGACCGGCCCTCTCCGCCGTAGCGCGAGCGCGTGCGTCCTCTGAGTTTTGCTCGCATTCTTCATCCGCTGGGTTGAACCAATCGTTCCCTGCGGTTGAGCTCGAAATATCCCAAATACATAAACCAACAACGATGCTTCATTTTTTCCAATCGCAGCAGCAGAATTTCAAAAATGACCTCCTCTCGGGGCTGACCGTCGCTTTGGCCCTGGTGCCGGAAGCGGTCGCGTTCGCCTTCGTCGCTGGTGTCTCGCCGGTGATCGGGCTCTATTCGGCCTTCTTCCTCGGCCTGCTGACCGCCATCTTCGGCGGCCGGCCCGGGATGATCTCCGGAGCGACCGGCGCCATGGCGGTGATCGTCGTGGGGCTCGTCGCCGGACATGGCATCGAGTACATGTTTCCCGCCGTCATCCTGTGCGGGCTGCTGCAGATTACCTTTGGCCTGACTCGCTTGGGCGTGCTGATCCGGATGGTTCCCCACTCGGTGATGCTCGGGTTTGTGAACGGCCTGGCGATTGTGATCGGTATGGCCCAGTTCGGCAGCTTTCAAACGATCAGCGACTCCGGCGTGCTGACTTACCTCAGCGGGCCGCCGCTCTGGATCATGTTGTCGCTGACCGCCGTGACGATGGCGATCATCTGGCTGCTGCCGAAGTTCACCCGCGCGATTCCGTCGTCGCTCGCCGCACTATTGGTGCTTACGATCACCTCGGTCGTGTTGAATCAAACCCTCGACAAATCGCTCGCCGCGCCGAACCAAGATCATGTGGTGATGACGGTCGGCGACATGCTGCTGACCAACGCCAAATCAAAAGCGGCCGACGTCGCTCGCGGTGATGTCGCGACCGATGGCCATGGCAGTTCCGCTGCGCCCGATGCGGAGCTTACCCCAGAAGTCGCTGCAGCGATGGGAAGCGTGACTCCGGAGACGACCGGCATCTCCGGCGGGCTGCCGCGACTTTTCTTCCTCGATTACATCCTGCCGCCGCTCACCTGGGAAACGCTGTTGATCATCTTTCCGTATTCGGTCGTGCTGGCCGCGGTCGGTTTGATCGAGTCGCTGATGACGCTCACCCTGGTCGACGAAATCACCGAGACGCAAGGAAGCGGCAATCGCGAGTGCGTAGGGCAGGGGATCGCCAACGTCGTCTGCGGCCTCTTCGGCGGCATGGGGGGCTGCGCGATGATCGGTCAGTCGCTCATCAACGTGAACTCCGGCGGTCGCGGACGCTTGTCGGGCATCACTGCCGCTGTTTGCCTGTTGGCGTTTGTGCTGTTTCTCGCCCCGTGGATTGAGATGATCCCCATGGCGGCGCTGGTGGGCGTGATGTTCATGGTGGTGATCGGGACGTTCGAGTGGGCGTCGCTCCGGATGTTCGGCAAAGTGCCGGCCAGCGACTACTTCGTGATGCTGGTCGTCGCAGGCTACACCGCCGTGATGCACGACCTGGCGACTGCGGTGATCCTGGGTGTGATCGTGTCGGCGCTCGTCTTCGCGTGGCGCCATTCGCAAAACATCGGCGCCGACATCAAGATCAACGAACTGGGCGCCAAGGTCTATCAACTGCACGGACCACTCTTCTTCGCTTCGGTAACGAGCTTCAAAAAGCTGTTCGATCCCGAGAAAGATCCGGACGACGTCGTGATCGACTTCTACTACACCCGCGTCTACGACCAGTCGGGCATGGAAGCGATCACCGGCCTGACCGAAAAGTACGAGCAACTCGGCAAACGCTTGGTCCTGACCCATCTGAGCCCCGAGTGCCGCCAAATGCTCGACCGGGCTCACACGATCGTCACGGTGAATCACGCGGAAGAGCCGCAGTTCCACGTGACGACCGAGCGGATTCTGAAGGTGGAAAAGACGAAGGCGGAAGCGACGGCGTAGACTCTATAGATTCGCCAGGTCGGCCGGAAGCGTATCGGGCGAATAGACGACGATTTCCGAATAACGCTGAAAGTCCTTCGGATTTAAGGTCAAGAGATGCTTGACGCCATGTCGTAGCATCGCCGCGACCAACCGAGCATCGTGCGCGTTCTTTCCCTGTACTTGATATCGTTCGACCAACTGTTGCCATTGCTCAAAAATGGCACGTTCGTCACGCAAGAGGTGAAAGAATTCCGACAGCCGATCAAGCTCTCGAGTGGTTTCCTCCACTGACAAATTCAATCCGTTTTGAGCAGCAGGCCGTGTCGCAACGACCCAGTACTCGTAAACGACTTGCGGAACGATGCACGGCTCGGAATCCGACTGAAACAACCGCATGACCGCATCGACAGCGGATGCGAAATGAACCGCGTCAGGCTGGGACGTGCGGACCAGAATGCTCGTGTCGACGAGAATACGCACCGAGCGGGATCCTCGTTAGTAGATCGATTCGCGACTATCGTCGACGAAGTGATTCGCCGGAGAATGACCCTCGGCCCATGCACGAAACCGAGCAGCTCGGTCCGCAGAGCCAGACTGGGCCGGTGCTTGCTGTTCGACCGCCAACAACTCTAGCGCATGCTTCAGCGCATCTTCCTGGCTGGCGAACGCGCCGCTTGCAACCGCGTTCTGCAAGATTGTTTCGTATTGGCTAGGAATATCTAAAGTCATCTTCGGAAGCCTGCTAAATCTGGCGATTACTATAGCATGATCTATGGCTGGCCGAAAAAGTCAATGAAAAAGCTTGGTTCGCGGGACGCTCGACCGTTGCCGCCGCACATTTTTCTCCTCAAACACCGCAATCGCAGCTAAGATCAATCGCAGTCGCGTTCTCCACTGACTGACTTGGAGTCGTCCCATGCGTACGTTGATCTTGTTTGTCTGCGTGGCGTTGTTGCCTGCATGCACCGCGGCCAAACCGGAAACAGCCCCAACCGACTCGTCCGCCGAGCAGCAAACGCCGACGGCCGACAGTCCTTGCAACGGACCTGTCTACGAATATACGCCCATCGACGAGGACCCAAATTTCATTCTGGTAAGTTGCTCTTTGACGACCGAGCGGCTGATGCGCCGCTGGGCGAATGAGTTTCAGGCGAGCCATCCTGCCGCGAAGGTAGAAGTCGAAGCAACAGAAGAGGCAACTATCATTGCACGCACGGGGGCCGGATATGGAATCGAATTCGCCGTTCTCTATCAGTCATCCGGCGGGCTTAGCGACGTGCCCGATCCAACGCAAGGCTTTCATTCCTGGCCTGTCGTCGTCGCAGTCGACAAGCTAGAAATCATCGTCCACCCCGATAATCCGGTCCGCGATCTAACCGTGGACGAAGTCGCCTGGATTTACTCCAACCAGGGCGACTCGCACGGTTTCGATTTCGATCGCGACGATGAAGACCCCGTCGAACAGCGATTAAATTCGCTGCTGCCATCCCAAGAAAAGACAATTGAAGAGCCGACGAAGCAACCGTTGATGGTCCGCGGCCTCGCTCAAGGGAGCCCATTTCTCGTCCACACCCGTATCGATCGCTGGAGAGACTTGGATATCAACAATCCGCCTGGGGATGGCTCGCTGCATGTGTATGGCCGCGAACGAATCGCTGACGACTCCGATTTTCTCGAACTGCGGACGGTCGGCACGCCCACCTATTCGCTGGGATCGACAATTGGCGTCCCACGCATGCCGAGAGATGACGAAGCAATCCGGATTGTTGAATCCCCATCGAAAATGATCCGCGCAATCGCCGCAGACCCGCAAGGCGTCGGCTACGTTTCGCACAGCCAAGTCACCGATCAGGTTCGCACGGTCGCAGTAATCGGAGAGCCGCGTAAGGACTTTTGGACCGAGCAACAACAAATTGACGACGCGCCATTTCAACTGGACCTCTCGGTGCTGGAGCGTCCGGTCTTCTTGTGGATCACTCCCAGCAATGAACAACCCCGCACCGAGTTGCAAGTTGAACTGCTCAAATACATCCTCAGCCCTGTGGCACAAGCAATCGCCCAAGAAGAAGGCTTTACGCCGCTTACGCCGGAACTTGCCAAGCGGCAACTCGAGGCCGCGATTGAGACTCCCAACCTTTCGCGTTTCTAAAGCCGCTTTCCGGCGATTCACCGGTGAAATCGCCGCTTCCCCTGCAGGTTGTTTCGCGCTGCAGATCCAGCGATAATGAAACCTCCTGCCACCACGCCCACCGGATTCACGCCATGAAGATCTTCCTCCGCTCGCTGTTGCTTCTTGCTCTCTTCGCCACGGCCGCGCACGCCCAGGCGCCGGCCAATACCGAACCGACCAACGCCGAGGAAGCGGCGGCGAAGAAGGCGAAAGAAGAAGCCGAGATCGACGCCAAGTATCAAGCGTGGGTTCAAACTTTGACGCCCGAGCGGCAAGCGTGGGAGAAGACGCTCCAGGCCGAACTAGGCAATTTCTATTTGCCGATTCACAAGAAGGAAAAGGTTCAAGGGCGATCGAACGCGTGGGACTTTGTCGCGGACGATCCGAAGCTCCCCCGCATTCTGCTGATCGGCGATTCGGTCTCGCGGGCCTACACGCAAACGGTTCGCAAAGAACTGGCCGGCATCGCCAACGTGCATCGTGCGCCGGCCAACTGCGGCCCGACGGCGACCGGGCTGAAGAAGCTCGACGTTTGGCTCGGCGACGGCAAGTGGGATGTGATTCACTTCAACTTCGGGATTCACGATCGCAACACGCCGCTGGAAGACTACAAAGAGCGGCTGACGCAGTTGGTTGAGCAGATGAAAGAGAGCGGCGCCAAGGTCGTTTGGGCCAGCACCACGCCGATTCCGGATGTCGAAGCGAAGAAGTACTTCGCCAAGTCGATCGTTGACCGTAATCGAGTCGCCGCCGAAGTGATGAAAGAGCAGGGGGTGATCACCGACGATCTCTTCGCCGCGATCACGCCGCGACTGGCCGAACTGCAGAATCAGGACGACGTTCACTTTAGCGGCCCCGGCAACGAGTTCCTCGGCCAACAGGTCGCACTGTTTCTGAAGGCCAACCTGTCGCAGGTTTACAAGCTGTCGGCCCGCGCCAGCGAACTTGATCCGGCCGCCGCCGAGCATCCCGAGATCGGCTTCATCTTCAAAGACGACAAAGGGAAACCGCAGGATGTTCAGAACGCGATCGTCGACACTCGCGTGCCGCAGCGCGGGCAACTGGTGATCTGGCTGATGGGGCACAACGGGGTGCTGTTCGATCGGATCGCGAGCTACGGACTACATGCGATTCAACCCCATTACGCCAATCGCTGGTTCGGCATGATCGACGGCAAGAACCGGGACGACGGCGAGAGCCTGGGCAAGATTCGTCTCGAAGCGGCGACCGGCGAAGATTTCAGCCCGATCGTCGACATTCCGAAAGCTGACGGGATGAAGACGCGGGCCCTCCACTTCGTGAAGTACTTGGCGAAAGAAAACCCAGAAGGAAACTGGGGGCAGTTTCTGAACGAAGATCAGTCCGACCTGCTGTGGGACAAAGTGATCATGGCCGGCGCTTCGCACGGCTCGACCACTTCGGCCCGGTTCGCCAAGCATCAGAAGGTCGCCCGCGTCGTGATGTTCTGCGGACCGCGAGATCAACTCGACTCGTGGCAAGGCTTGCCCTCGGCGACTCCGGAGAACCGCTACTTCGGCTTTAGCCACGTCCTGGACGGCGGCTGGTCCGGCGACCACTACTGCCGCTCGTGGATCATGCTTGGCCTGGCCAAGTTCGGCCCGATCGTCAACGTCGACCAGGTTCCCTATCCGTACGAGTCGTCCCGCCGTCTGATCACTGACGCCGACGTGAAAGGGAACGCCAACCGGGCTCACAGCAGCGTCGTCCCCGGCGGATCGGCCGTCAAAGGCCCCGACGGCCAGTTCATTCACGAAGATGTCTGGCGTTACCTCTTCACCTACCCGGTCGATGAAGTGGGCGAAGCCGTCGAGCCGGAAACGGACTGCATGCTCGATCTGAGAAAGTAGAAAACTAGGGTGGCACTGCTGGCTTGTCCAGCAGTGGAGCCCTGGTGAGAACGTCCCACTGCTGGGCAAGCCAGCAGTGCCACCCCCCATATCTGCTACGCCATCAGCGTCTTCGCGATCACGAACATCGCCACTGCGACGATCGCCACCGCAAAGCCTTTTTGCAGCGCTGGACCAGACAACCGTCGGCCGATCGCCTGACCGGCGAACAGTCCGCCGACACCGCCGGCGATGAACAGCATCGTCAGGACGGGTTCGATCGAGCGTCCCACCAGCAGGTGCGACGTCACGCCCGAGACGCTGACGATGGCGATCACCATCAGCGACGCACCAACCGCTTTGTGGATCGACATGTTGGTGAAGAAGATCAGCGCCGGCACGATCACGAAGCCACCCCCAACGCCGAACATCCCGCTCAACACGCCGGTCACCAAGCCGACGAACGACAGCATCATCGCGCACCGCGAGGTGAGTTGCAACTGACCGCTGGCGTCGCGACGACATGTCGGCTGACGCTCGTCGCCGCCGGTTTCGCAGGTGACCTGCGGCGTCGCCGCCTTTTGCCACAAGCGAACGGCGATGATTAGCATCAGCACGGCGAACAGCCCCAGCAAGAGCGCTTCGCTCATCCGCCCGGCGACCAACGTGCCGATCGGTGCGCCGATCATACCGGCAACGGCGAAGAGGAGTCCGGTCCGGATCTCCACATCGCCGTGCCGCCACCGTGTAAGAAAACCGATCAGCGAAGTCGCGCCGACGGCGGCCAGCGAAATGCCGACCGCCTCGTACATCGAAACGCCCATTCCGTAGACCAGCAACGGAACCGCGAAGATCGCGCCGCCACCGCCGGTCAGTCCCAGCGACAGACCGACGATAGCTCCATAAAGCAGTGCAATCGCCGACATCATCCTTCTCCGTTGTTAAAGACGCAGCTTAGATGCCCGCGCCTGACCAGCTGTGCAGCACCGGAAATTCCGCGGCGTTCCACGCCAGGTATCCGCCGCTCATGTTCGTCACATCCAATCCGGCTCGCTGCAGCAGACTCGCCGCAATCGCCGATCGCCCGCCGCTTTGGCACTGAACGATGTACGACTGCGAATCGTCGAGGTCTCCCATGTTCCGCAGCAACTTGCCGAGGAACCGGTGCTGGGCGCCCGGGATGTGACCTTGCTGAAATTCGGTTTCTGACCGGACGTCGAGCAAGACCGCATGTTTCCCGTCAATCGCCGCTTGCAAATCGGCCGGCGTCGCATTGGCGTACGACTCGTCTCGCAGGCCCGCCGTGCGAACCGCTTGCATGTCGAAGTAGCCGCTCACCAGGTCGATGCCGATCGAACGAAGCGAAGTCAAGCAACCCGGCAGCGAATCGGCGTCAGCGACCAGGTAAATCGGCTCTTCGTAGTTGACGAAGAAGCCGGCCCACTGAGCCATCATCTTGGCCGGGATGTTGATCGTCCCCGGGACGTGCGCTTCGCCGAACTGAGCCGACGGCGTGATGTCGATCACCAGGTTCTTCTTGGCGATCGACTTGATCACCATCGGATCAACCGGGGCGACCTTCGGCAATTCGGACAACAGTTCCGGACCTTCCTTGTTCACTCGCTTCATCACGGCGAAGTAGAACGGCGTCTCCGGCTGATCGGCCAGGATGTAGTCGACGAACTCTTGTTCGTCGTCGTACTGCAAGGCCGGATTGAACTTCTTCTCGTAACCGACGGTGCTCGACGGAATCGCCCCCAAACCCTTGCCGCAAGCGCTGCCGGCGCCGTGGGCTGGCCACAACTGCAAGTAGTCGGGAAGAGACCGGAAACGTTCGACCGAGTGGAACAACTGCCGGGCGCCTTTTTCAGCGCTGCCGACCACGCCGGCCGCCGTTTCGAGCAAGTCCGGACGACCAATCGAGCCGACGAACACGAAATCGCCGGTGAAGATCCCCATCGGTTCGGTCGCGCCGCCCCCTTCGTCGGTCAGGACGAACGAGATATGTTCCGGCGTGTGTCCCGGGGTATGCATCGTCTGCAGTTTCACGTTGCCGACGTAGAACGCGTCGCCATCTTTCAGCAACTGCGCGTTCACCTTGTCGACATACAGGTACTTCCAATCGGCCGGGCCTTCGTCCGACAGATAAAGGGTTGCACCGGTCCGATCAGCCAGTTCTCGCGAGCCGGAGACGAAGTCGGCGTGGATGTGCGTTTCGGCGGCGCCGACAATCCGCATGCCGTTGGCCTTGGCGGCGTCGAGATAGGGCTGCACGTTGCGGCCTGGATCGATCACGATCGCTTCCCCCGACTTTTGGCAGCCGACCAGGTAAGACGCATGAGCGAGCGCCGGATCGTAAAAGTATTTGAGTAACATCGCCTGACTCCTTCCCCGAATCTTTTATTAGAAATATCGCAACATTACGACATTTGATGCCAAAAAAAGAGACGACGTTACGACGTCGCCTCGACTCCAAATCGACTTTCGATGCAGTGCAAAATATCTTGCAGGTGCGGTTCAGCGACCGAGTAGTAGACCTTGCGGCCATCTTTCTGACTCGCCAAAAAGCCGCAGCGCTGCATCAGCCGCAAATGCTCCGAAGCCATCGGGCTGGGGATCTCGCACGATTCGGCCAACTCGCCAACCGTGTAATCTCCCTGCAGCAGCATCTGCACCATGCGGAGACGATGGGGGTGCGCCAAAATGCGCAAGCATTCGGCCGCTTGTCCCAGCGACTCGAGCGTCGTTAATTTCAATTTCGCCGTAGCCATCTTCGGTTCCTCTCTGCTTTAAATATATCGGAATGTTCCGACATGTAAAGCCAGGCAAAGTCGCCCCCGGCTGAAATCTCTTCTAAATAAGCATTTTTGGACGAAGGGGGCAAGCGACGAACTCTCTCTCCCCCCAAAGCTACTTCGTCCCCCATGCCTAATTCTTGGCTTTCTCGATCGCTTCCGGCAACTTCTCGTCGACCAGGCCAATAACCCCGCGACTCCCCTTCAGACGCTCAGCAACGTCCAGCTTCGTCACTACCGCCGAGGGCTCCCAGTACCGGATCATTTGCTGCTGCGGTAGCGGTCGCAGTGGGCGAATCACCCGAAAACCGACGCAGGTCGCCGGATAGTTGGTAAACCACCAGGGGCTACGCGGAAGATTCGGATCGAAAGTTTTCCACTCCTCATCATCCGAGCCGAGCTTCGCGGTGATCTTGCACGCTTCCGGCCCATCGTCCCACGATCCCCCCTTCAAACAAAGTGGGTAGGGCTCGCTCGACCATTGAATCGCTTCCGCAACCGTCAGCGTCTTACCGGACAGTTTGGCAGAGGGCTCCTCGACATAGGCGTCGAGCACCCATTCCCAAACGTTCCCCTGCATGTCGTACAGGCCATATTGGTTCGGCGCCTTCTCCGCCACTTTGTGCTGAGCCTCTTCGGCGTTCTCGACATACCACGCGTAGTCTCCCAGCTTTTCGGCATCGCCAAACGAATAAGGCCCTGCCGCTCCTCCGAGCGCCGCATGTTCCCATTCCGCTTCGCTCGGCAGTCGATACTGCTGGCCGGTCACGCCGCTGATCCATTTGCTGAACTGCATCGCGGCGTACTGCGTCATGGTCACCGCCGCTTGCTGCGGATCCTCGCCGTTTTCAAACGCGATGCGGCGCGAACAAAGAGGAGTCGGCGTCGTCACCGCGTCAATCTTGTTGTCGTCGGTAACCGGGCGAACGCCCGCCTGCTCAAACCTCTGGAACAGGTCGTACAGCTGCATGAACTCTTGGTACTGCCCCCAAGTCGTCTCGGTCTTCGCCATCCAGAACGGCTCGATCGTGACCTGATAGGTGGAGTCGCCGGTTCCCATTACGTGCGTTCCGCCCGGCACGGGGACCATCGACAACGTCGCCTTCGTTCCAGGGATCTGCATCTGGTACGGAACCATGTAACCGCCGTCGACCTCGACATACGGACCTGCAACCGGCTTGGTCTTGGCGATGCCGAGCGTCTCCCCAGCCGCTGGCGCAGCGAACAACAAGATTAAGATCGAACAGGCAACTGCGATTCTCATATCGTTCCGTATCGGCTGAATCGATTTCAAGCGATCTTCCCAGCAGACGACACGCCCTTATTCTTGGTGCGCTTTCTTCATCGCTTCCGGCAGTTTCTCATCGACCAGGCCAATTTCGCCCCACTGGCCGGTCACACGATCGATAATATCCCGCTTCGTCTCTGCGGCTGATGGTTCCCAGTACCGGACCATCGCCTCGTTGGGCAACCGCTGCAACGGGCGAATCACCCGAAAACCAACGCAGTTCGCCGGATAGTTGGTGAACCACCAGGGACTAAGCGGAATGTTCGGATCGTGCATTTTCCACTCCTCATCATCCGAGCCAAGCTTTGCAGCGACTTTGCACGCTTCCGGACCATCGTCCCACGATCCCCCTTTTAAACAAAGCGGATATGGCTCGATCGGCCACTCGATCGCTTCCGCTACCGTGAGCGTCTTGCCCGACAGTTCGGCCGGAGGCGCCGCGACATAGGCGTCGAGCACCCATTCCCAAACGTTCCCCTGCATGTCGTACAGACCATATTGGTTCGGCAACTTCCCACCGACTTGATGCAGCTTTTCGTCAGCGTTCGCGACATACCACGCATAGTCCTGCAGTTTATCGACGCCTCCACACGAATAAGGACCAACCGTTCCGCCGAGCGCCGCATGTTCCCATTCCGCTTCGCTCGGCAGTCGATATTGTTGGCCGGTCAAGCGACTTAGCCATTTACTGAACTGCATCGCGGCGTACTGCGTCATCGTCACCGCCACCTGCTGCGGGTTGTCTCCGTTATCAAACGGCAACGCATCCGAGCAAATGCGATCGCGAAGGGGAGTCGGAACCGTAACCGCATCGATTTTGTTTTCGTCGGTAACGAGACGAACTTTCGCTCGCTTGAATTTTTTGAACAGGTCATGCAGCTGCATGAACTCGTGGTACTGCCCCCATGTCGTCTCGGTCTGCGCCATCCAGAACGGCTCGATCTTGACGCGATAAGCGGAGTCGCCGGTTCCCATCACGTGCGTTCCGCCTGGCACGGGGACCATCGCCAACTTGACTTCGGTTCCCGGGATCTGCATTTCATACGGAACCATGTAGCCGCCGTCGATCTCTACAAAGAAACCTTCCGTCGGCTTTTCCTTGACGATCCCCAACGTTTCTTCCGCCGCCACGGGCGCGGCGATAGTCAGCAGTAAGATCGCACCGGCAATCGCAATTCGCATAAAACTCTCTTCGGGACAATTCCTGCTTCGTCAACCGGCAGCCGTCGCCGACGAATCATCGTCTATTCTACCTCCATTTCGACGACGATCGGCGCTGCGATCTCGCTAGTTGAGCAATATAGTAGGGATGCAACCAACGTTTCCTGCACAAAAAAACTTGACAATTTAACGACTCCCATCCTCTTCACGTCTGACGTCGCCATGAGTTCTTCCACAATCGAAATTGTCCCGCCAAAGCAGCGAATCGCGATCGCGGCGATCCTCTTCCCGAACATGGACCAGATCGATCTGACCGGTCCTTTCTCGGTATTGGCCCGGTTGCCGAATAGTTCGTTCCAAACCCTTTGGAAACGAAACGAGCCGATCCGCGATCATCTAGGACTTGGGCTGCTGCCAGATGCGACGTTCGATGAGGTCGGCCCGATCGACCTGTTGCTCGTCCCCGGCGGACCTGGCCAAGAGGAACTGATGGAAGACGAGGAAGTGCTGAAGTTCCTCCGCAAGCGGGCGACGAAAGCGAAGTGCGTCTTCTCGGTCTGTACCGGCTCGATTGTTTGCGGCGCGGCGGGACTGCTGAAAGGAAGAGCGGCGACAACCCACTGGACGGCGCTGCCGCTGCTGAAAT
This sequence comes from Blastopirellula sediminis, assembly GCF_020966755.1. Taxonomy (NCBI): domain Bacteria; kingdom Pseudomonadati; phylum Planctomycetota; class Planctomycetia; order Pirellulales; family Pirellulaceae; genus Blastopirellula; species Blastopirellula sediminis. The sequence goes on along the minus strand of NZ_JAJKFT010000010.1, from coordinate 3,511,553 downwards.
ACTTCGGCGCCCAGCCGTCGAAACAGCGCGTTGTCGTCGACGGCAAATACGTCAGCGCCGCGGGACTCACCTCCGGCATCGACGGCGCACTTCAAGTCGCCGCACTGCTGCGAGGGGAAGAGGTCGCCCAGGCGATTCAGCTCGCGATTCAATATGCTCCCGATCCACCGTTTGATTGCGGCGAACCGAACCAGGCGCCGCCAGTGATCCTCTCCAGGGTGACGCAGCAAACGGCGGAACTAACCGCTCGGCGTGCAGCGACCGCCAAGCGGATTGGGGCGAAGCTGGGGGTTCGATTTCCCGAAGAGAAAGCAAAGGAAGAACTGATCGCCTTCATCCGCGCAGCGTTTGCCGGCGTTACCCTCGGCGACGGCGTCGGTTTGCTGCAAGGGCAGGGGCTCGACGACTATGCGTCCGCAGAAGAGTTGGCCAAAATTCGTGAACAGGACGAGAAGCTCGATTGGTCGCGAATTCCGCCCGACTTGCTTAACTGTTGCGAGAGCAGCCTATCCTTCTTCGACGGCGCGGGAATGCGATTCCACTTGCCGGCGTTCTTGGTCGCCGATCTAGAAGGAACCTTCCATCAGGACATCCAAGTTCGCGTGATCGGCGGTTCCGCGGAGTCCTTCGGACTGCTGACGTCGCTGCAGCGGGAAGCGGTTCGGCGCTACTTGAAGTTCCTCTACAAAAGGTTCTCCCATCAGGAAGAAAACCTAGAAGCGTTGGCCGGCTATTGGAACGAAGCGAATGATCCGGCCGATTAGCCCTGGACTTCGTAGGATAGGCCCGGCAACGACAACTCCCATCCCAAAGCGTCCCCTTCGGGGAGGTTCTCCACGCCGAGTCGCCTGAGCATAAACAGCAAATGGGCTCGATGATGCATGCCATGCGTCGCGAGATGAACGATGACGCCTCCCAACGGTTTCGCCGTAGGAGGCTTGTCGAGCGTATCGACGAAAGTCTCGTCCAGCCGCCGTTCGTCGACGACTTTCCGAGCAAAGCGGACGAATTCATCCGAGGCGGCCGCGTACCGCGTCTTCAGTTCGGCGATCGAACAATGTGACGCCGTGTGCGTGCGAACCTTGCGCCCGATCATCAAGTCGGTCCAACACTCGACATTCCAGACGACATGCTCGAAGGTTCGCCGCACGGTTCGGTGAGCGATGTCGAACTCTCGATCGAGTTGCTCGTCGTCGAGTCGCTCCGCCAGATCCAGCAACTGGCGCGTCGTAAACGCGTCATGGCCTAAGAGTCGATCGAGCAGATCCATTCCGAGTCCTTCGACTTGTCGCAGGGGGAGTCGCCAGAGGTAAGTTGCTGGACTTACATCTTAACTCGCTTGCCCGCGACTAGGACCGCTACAGCGCGAAATCAACGTGATTGGCTCGATCCTCAATCACCACCGGCTCGGGCCAGTTGAATTCTTTCGGGATGCCGCCGCGGCCGCCGGCCGATCTTTTTTCTCCGGTTTCTGAGATTGCTCCCGGCTCTGGTCGGCCGCCGTAGGTGATCGTGACTTGATGACTTCCCAGGACCGCTCCTGGGCGATCGGCGGTGAAGCGAAGCGAGTAATGGCCGTCGCCGTCGGTTTGACCGACCGAAGGGCGACCGGCGTCGGGATAGAACATCACCTGGGCGCCGGAGATCGGCTGGCCATCTTTGGTGACGCTCCCTTCGACCGGAGCGAGGATCGGACCAGACTTGCCGCCGCAGCCGAGCAACAGCGACAGCGTGAGAACTCCGGCGGCGCCGGAAATTTTTAGGCGAATTGAGTGCATCACGTGCCTCCCAAGGAATCGTGCGTGTCTGAAATCGAAACGATGCGGCAAGCGGCCGGCAAGCACAAAGCCGGCCGCTCGCTTCGACTCGGGAGTCGCTTAGTACGAATCGATGACGGCGCCGTCGCCGCGATCCATCAGGGCCGTGTAGGTCGAGAAGCTGACCGTTTCGCTGATGAAACGAGTCGAGCCGTCGGACAACACAAATTGAGCGCCGCCGGGGTGGGCCGAACGGAAGGCGACGTTGTTGTACGTGATGTCGGCGTTGCGTGATTTGCCCGGCCAACCGAGGCCGATCGCATTGATCGGGAACGCGGTGACGACGTGGTTATGAAGATAGTTTCCTTCGATTCCCGGTCCGCACGACCAGAAGCCAGGACGAACCGAACCTGCCCGCGCGTCCATCGGCGTGCCGTTGTCGTCGTACCAGTCCGACTGCTCGCCGATCGCGATCGTGTTGCTGGAACCGTCGGTAATCGTCGCGAACGTGACGTTCGTTCCCCTCGCGCCATTGGAGCCGCTGCCGTCGAACATCATCGGCACGACGCCGTTGTCAGCGAAGCGACCGCCCCAGCCCCAGACGGTGGAGCTATGGGCCGTATTGGTCGTTCCCCCTTGGAACGCACAGCCGCCGTTGGCCGCATAGTCGGTCAGTTGCACTTCAATCATCGCCGGCGCCCCGAGGCCTTGGGTCGCCGAGTTCGTGGCGCTCTCTTTGGTCCCAGGGAGCGAGCTCGACGGACACCAATAGATCGGCACGCGGACCTGGTTCATCGCTTGCCAATGCCGCGACGGCGCCGAATTACCGGAGACCGGATCAAAGTTGTTGTCGGTCAGCGGTCCGCTGTCGTACGCGGCGCTTTGTTCAATAAACGGGAGAATGCGGAACAGCCACGACGGCTGATGCGCCCAGCCCGCCGCCGGCCAGGCGTAGCGATAACCGGCCGGCGGAAAGATGCCGTAGGTATCGTGGTAGTTGTGCAGGGCCAGGCCCATCTGCTTCAAGTTGTTGCTGCATTGCATCCGCCGCGCCGCTTCGCGGGCTTGCTGCACCGCCGGCAAGAGCAGGGCAATCAAAACGCCGATGATGGCGATCACCACCAACAGCTCGACAAGCGTGAATCCGTTTCGTGAGAACTTCATAGGTAAAGGTCCTGAACATGACGAATATGGAATTGGAAATATGAGTTCAGGCATGATGGGGCGCACAGTCTCATGCGGCGGAAAGCGACGGGGCGGTCGCCGATAAACTCCGCCGTACGCCACGCCTTTGGGGCCAGGCGAACACTGTGCACAATGTTTGATAGCGACGGGCCAGGCGCGGTGCGCCTCGAAATCAAAAAAAACGAGAAATCGGGCGGACGTTTTTTCTAGGGAAGAATTGTTCCCGTCTCGGCAAGCCTGCGCAGGACTGTCTTGCGGAGCTTTCGTCAGGCGCCACAGAACGAGCGACATCGATGGAACGAGTTTGTCTGTTGACAAAGCGCACGGAGTTGTGATCGATTGCGTCGTTCACTCTGGGTAGGGTCCGCTGTGCGGACCGCGAGCCTGCGTCTTTTGCGTTTCCACGCGAAGTGAAACCAAGCGACTTGGGCAGGTTCCTGGTGCGTCTCGACGCACCCTACCGAAGAAAAAAATGCGCGGTCCAGTCCACTGTTCATTTGGGCGCAAAACAATTGCAGCCCGGAACGCCGTTCAGTCCGGCGAAAAAAAATGGAGCGATCCAGTCCACTCCGGCCGTAGGGTCCGCTCTGCGGACCGCGGGAAGTGCGCAAGAGTTGGCGAAATCAATCGGCGGTTCGTTTGTCCGCAGAGCGGACCCTACGAAGATGTGACCCGACGCGAAAAAAAATGCGCGGTCCAGTCCACTGTTCATTTGGGCGCAAAACAATTGCAGCCCGGATCGCGGTTTGGTCCGGCGAAAAAAATGATGCAGTCCAGTCCACTGTCCGTTTGGGTACGAACCAATTGCACGGGCCTGATGAGCGGACCGGCAAAAAAAATAAACGGTCCGGTCCAGTTTCGCCGAGATGGCGAACGTCGTTTGCTTGGTTCAGGCGGCGAAGACACGGCTCACAGAGCCGTGGCACCCGAGGCAAAAAAAACGAAGCGGTCCGGTCCAGTCCCGGTTATTCGGTCCGCGGAAACTTCCGGAGGATCTCCAGAATCTGGCCGTGGACGCTTTTGCTGCAGCCAACCCCCTCATGGTGGTGGGCAGTCGGTTCGCCTTGCCAGTCGGTGAAGATGCCGCCAGCTTCCTCTAGGATCGGCTGGGCGGCCGAGGCGTCCCAGACGCTCATGATCGGGTCGACCATCACCACAGCCCGTCCTGTGGCCACCAGGACGTATCCGTAGGCATCGGCCCAGGTCCGCGTCAGCCAGGCAGCCTCTTCCAGCTGGTCGTACGCCGCTTTGGCGTCGCGAGCGGCGAATTTGCTGGCCTGGGACGTGACGAACAGGCCGTCCGCCAGAGGGGTATCATTATTCACCTTGGCCGGCTTCGGCTCACCGCCTGAGCGGACATGCCAGGCGCCGTGACCGGTCGCAGCATAGACCAACTCGTCGAGTCCGGGGATGTAGATCGCGCCGATCGCGGGGCGACCTTCGTACTCGACGCCGATCATCGTGCCGTAGAGCGGAACGCCGGAGACGAACGCCTTCGTGCCGTCGACCGGATCGACGATCCAGCGGAAGGGGCTCGTCCCTTTGTGGGCGCCATACTCTTCGCCGAGGAGGCTGTCGTCGGGGAACTGCTCGAGGACCCGTTGGCGGATCAGCTCTTCGGCCTGGCGGTCGGCGATCGTGACCGGCGAGTCGTCCGACTTGCTTTCAACGACGAGGCCGTCGGTCTGAAAATAGGCGAGCGTTCCCTTGCCCGCTTCGACGGCGAGCGTGCGGGCGAGTTCCAAGCGATCGGCAAAGAGTTGGGGCGTGTTCATACCGGAGAGAATAAAGGAGGGAAATAAAAGCTGACAACAGGGAGTTGCCGCTGTTGCGCCAAACGGAGGGAAGTTTTCGCCAACTTCACGCAAAACGGCGCTGCTGCGGGGTGGGCTAGGGGAGTCGAGGATACTCGCGACAGATCGCCAACACCTCGGGCAGGACGTGCGGATTGGCGCCGATTCCTTCACCGCTGTGGACGGTCGGTTCGCCGCGCCAGTCGACGAAGGCGCCTCCGGCTTCTTCCATGATCGGCTGGATCGCGGCGGCGTCCCAGACGCTGAGCATCGGATCGACCATCGCAACGGCGCGCCCAGTAACGACCAGCAAGTAGCCGTAGCAATCGCCCCAAGTGCGGGTAATGAACGAGGCCGCTTCCAGGCGATTGAACGCCTCAAAGGCGTCGCGGCGAGCGAACGTGTTGACCTGCGAGGTGACGAAGACGCCGTCTTTAAGCGACTTCGCGTCGTTGACGCGGGTCAACTGCGGCTCGGCGTCCCCTTTTTTGTACCAGGCGCCGCAGCCTTTGGCGGCGTAGACCATTTCGTCGAGGCCAGGGATGTAGATCACGCCGGCGACGTTTTGGCCGGCTTGTTCGATGCCGATCAGCGTCCCATAGAGGGGGACGCCGGCGACGAAGCTTTTGGTGCCGTCGATCGGGTCAATAATCCAGCGGAAGTCGCCGGTTCCTTCGGTCACGCCGAATTCTTCCCCAATGATGCCGTCGGCGGGGAACTTTTCGGCCAGTTGGTTACGTATGAACGTTTCCGCTTCGCGGTCGGCGACTGTCACCGGCGAGTCGTCCGACTTGCGGTCGACCACGAGGCCTGACTTTTGAAAGTGCTTGAGCGTCCCCTGACCTGCGGTAACGGCAAGCTGCAAAGCGAGTTCTAAACGAGCGGCGATTTCCGGCGAAGTGTTCATAAAAGGGAAAGATACGGCGCCTGTAGGCATTACGACAACCGGGGGCGGCGAATTCGGGGCGAACCTAGTCTCCGCGAACGTCTCCTTCTAAACTTCCGCTAGAAGCCTTCGCCGGCTTTACCGGATAACTACAAACCATAAGGGACTTGGATATAGCCAAATCACGTAAACCGGGACGAACGTCGACGTCGCGCCCGCAAGTGGATCGGAAGACGCTGCAACTATGCCGCCAGGTGTTGGAGACGCTGGAGATGGTTCTCTCTGGCGAGATCGACGACGACCGTTTACCGATCTTGCATGTGGTCGAAGTCGAGCCGGCGCCAGACAGTACGCGGATGCTCGTCACCATCTCGGCCGACATCGCCAACACCGACTTCGACCCGAACGAAATTCTGATGACGCTCGGCGAATACGCCGACTTGCTGCGGATGGAAGTCGCCGCTGCGATCCACCGCAAGAAGGCGCCGCTGCTGCATTTCCGATTTGCTCCGCATGCGAACCTTCCCCTGGAGTTTGGCGATTGATCGGAAGTTGCGACTGCTATCGTCGAGCCTGATTTTTGGGGGCGGAGGCCCAACAATTCGCACAGCCGGAATAAGCGGTTCTAACGGGGGTGCGGACCTCCGCTGAGCGATGAATGTCGTTATTGGATCGATCGGCGTCGGCCGATCTTCCCCCCTAGCAACAACGATCATTCTCTTTTCGCAAATCGCTGGGGAGCGAACAAATGTCTTGGCTGTCACGGACGGCGGCTGCTGCTCTATTGGTAGGTAGCGCCCTAACGGGAAACTCGGTATTCGCGCAACAGTCGGCCCAGGATGAACTGGCCGAAATTCGCGCACAAATGGCCGCGCAACAAGCGGAACTGCAAGAGCTGCGACAGAAGCTTGAGTTGCAGCCCGCCTATGGCATTCGCCCAGCGGATCCCGCCGCTTGCGGCGGCGGCCCCGAGATCTACCGCTTGCCGGTATGCTACGACTATTTCTACGAGCCGTCCTGCTGCGACGACGCGAAACCGCCGAAGCAGCATGTCATGAAGTGGTACACGACGTATGACAAGGGATTCGTCATTCGTCCGTTTAACCCGGAAGAGAACCCGTACGAAATCAAATTCGGCGGCTGGGTTCAGTTGCGTTACAACGGTTTCGCTCGCGAAGAGGATAGCTGGACCGACAACGCCGGCGTCACGCGACCGATCCGCAATCGGAATGAATTTGAAGTCGAACGAGCTCGTCTCCAAATCAGCGGCTATGCGATCGATCCGCGGTTGAGCTATTTCATTCAGCTTGACGGCGACACCGACGGCGCCGACACCGTCGACTTTTTCGACTACTGGTGGGCTTGGGAATTCAACGACGACCAACAAGTCTTCCTCGGCAAACGCAAAGTCCCCGGCAGTCGCCAGTGGATCCTGAGCGCCAAGCATACGCGTCTGGCCGACCGCCCGATGGCGGCCGACTTTTTCCGACCGGGCCGTACCGTCGGGATCTTCGGGGCGACGAAGGTGGGCGAAAACGGCTACTTCGAGGCGATGATCGGCGATGGCTATCGAACCGAGAATGTTCCTCCGTCCGCCATCGACGACAAGTTGACCTTCGCCGCGACCAACTACTGGGATCCGTTCGGCGACTTCGGCTCGAAGCTGACCGACTACGACTGGACCTGCGATCCGTTGATGCGAATCGGCCACTCATTCGTCTACTCGCCGAACGCAGGCAGTCCCACCGGAACGCCGCTCGACGAGTCCGATTTCATTCGCTTGAGCGACGGTACGCGACTGACCTCGGCCGGAGCGCTGGCGCCAGGCGTGACCCTCTCGGAATTCGACGTTTACCTTTACACGATGGACTTCGCCTACATGTGGCGCGGCTTCAGCTTCGACGCGGAGTACTACATGCGTTGGATTCAAAACCTGCAAGCCAACGGAGCGTTGCCGGTCGAGAACCTTTACCAGCACGGCTACTTCGTCGAAGGGGGCTACTTCATCGTTCCGAAGAAGCTCGACTTCAACCTTCGCTACTCGTACGTCAGCGGTTACTACGGAAATCGCGACGAGTACGCAGCCGGCTTCAACCTTTACCCGTGCGACACGCGTAACCTGAAGCTGACGTTCGACGTCACCAAGGTCAACGGCAGCCCGCTGAACAACACGTCGAGCGGCATTCTGGTCGGCGATGACGGTCTCCTGTTCCGCACCCAGTTCCAAGCCGAGTACTAAACCGAACTCCGGTTTCGACCTTTCCCAGTTGATTCCTCCAAAAGAGACGCGAGCCATCGCGTCTCTTTTTTTGTGCGCTGGGCAAGTTTGAGAACCATGGCGAACGGCGAAAACTGGCGAAGAACCGCAGGTCCCGTAATCGGAATATTTCGCCATATCGAGCGAGTCGCCTCAGAATCTCTTCCGAATTGCCGTTTTCAAAGGAGGTGCAAGCGTCGATCTAACTCAACGTCGCAACATCGACTTTCCAGAACATTGTTGGTCTCCAGGGATCGGAAACCATGACCCGGCTGTCAAGGATGACGGCATTCGTGCTGCTGTGGGCTGCTGCGCTAGCAGTGCCGACAGCCGTTGCACAAACGCCGCTCCCTGACCCACTCGCCGAGTTGCACGCGCGGGTCGCCGCTCAAGAAGCGGAACTGCAACAGTTACGCCTGCGACTCGATCAGCAGCCGGTCTACGGTCCGATTCCAATCGCCCCCAGCTATTGCGACGACGGCGGAGAACTTCGCCGCTTGCCAGTCGTCTGCGATGTGCCTGGGTCCTCATGTTGCGAAGGCGCTCAGCCGCCGACCGAGCATGTCATGAAGTGGTACGTGACCTACGACGACGGCTTCGTCGTCCGTCCGTTCGATCCCGACGAGAACCCCTACGAAGTCAAGTTCGGCGGGTGGGGGCAGTTCCGCTATGTCGGTTTCGCTCGCGACGCCGAAACCTGGACCGACAACGCCGGCGTCACTCGCCCCATCCGTAATCGCAATGAGTTTGAAGTGGAGCGAGCGCGGCTGCATCTCAGCGGCTATGCGATCGACAAGCGGCTTACCTACTACATCTTGATGGACGGCGACACCGACGGCGCCGACCTGGTCGACTTCTTCTACTACTGGTGGGCGTGGGAGTTTGGCGAAGGGCAGAAGGCTTACTTTGGCAAACGGAAGGTCGCCGCGTGCCGCCAATGGCTCCTTAGCTCAAGAAACTGCCGTCTGATCGATCGTCCCATGGCGACCGACTTCTTCCGTCCCGATCGCTCGGTCGGAGTATTCGGCGAGACCAAACTGGGCGAAAACGGATTCCTGGAAGTGATGCTGGGAGACGGTTATCGAACGCAAACCACCGATCCGTCCTCCATCGACTCGAAGCTCGCCTTCGCCGCGACCAGCTATTGGGATCCGTTTGGCGACTATGGCTTGTCCATAACCGACTATAGTCATACTCAGACGCCGCTAGTGCGACTCGGGCACTCTTTCGTCTACGCCCCGAACTCCGGCATCACCATTGGGCAACCAATCGGCGAATCCGATTTCATTCGCCTGACCGACGGCACCCGGATGACGGAGATCGGAGCGCTCGCGCCAGGCGTGACTCTCTCCGAATTTTCGGTCTACCTGTATGCGATGGACTTCGGGGCGAAATGGAACGGTTGGAGCTTCGACGCCGAGTTCTACATGCGCTGGATCGAGAACCTGAAAGCGAACGGCCCGCTGCCGGTCGACAATCTCTATCAGCATGGTTACTTCGTCGAAGGGGGATACTTCCTGATCCCAGAGAGGTTAGACGCTAACATTCGCTACTCGTACGTCACCGGACTCTACGGCAACTGCGACGAATACGGGGCCGGCGTCAGCATCTATCCGTGCGACACGCGGCATCTGAAAATCTCGTTCGACGTGACAAAGGTCAACGGCAGCCCGCTCAACAATACCTCGAGCGGCATCCTGGTCGGCGATGACGGCATCCTATTCCGCAGTCAGCTGCAAGCCGAGTTCTAGTCGGTCGATCTAGGGGGTCGACTTGATAAAGAGGTCGGTATCGTAGATCGCATCGGGAATCGGAAAACGAAACGTCGCGGCGACCTGAGCCCCGTCGGGCATGTCGTCCGCTTCCAGCGTGTAGACGGAACCTCCCGAGGAGAGAGTCCGAACAGCGGCGTAGTTCAACAGGTCTTCGTCACCTTCAGTGCGGGTCAGCACGATCCGTTCGTTCTCTTCGTCAACGATGCCGTGCGCCTTCGCTCCGCGCGTCAGAAACAACACGTCAACGCCATCCATCATCGCGGCGATCAACGTCTCCTTCGCGTCGACCGAAGCGCGGGAGACGCCGCGCAGTCGGCTCATTTGCTCCACCGCCGAGCGGCGCACCTGGCTGGCCCGTTCGGTCAGCAGCGGCGTTACTTGCTCGTGCAGTTGTTGCGGCGTCGCGTGATCGAAGTTTCCTGAAAGGTGCTCTTCCCACAGGGCGTCGCTCCGAAACGCGTCGCGGAACATCGGAAACAGATAGTCGACGCCGGCAAAGATCAACGGCTTGTCGCAGTTGGCCAGATGCGACTCCAACGGTCGTGCGACGCGCTGAAAAAAGCGAGTCAGCTCCGATTTCAGGTCGGCCGCACTACCGGCGACTTGTCCATGAAAGATCGTCTCGCCGGCGCGCGGACCATGTCCATGAAACCGCAGCGTGTCGGTCCACTCGTCGACCTGAAGTGCGCTCCGCAGATCGCTCGGTAAATCGGCGACGTCGACATGCCGCATCTCGTATTGATCCCCTTCAAAGAAGCGAATCTCGTTTTGGCTGATCACCAGCAGGGCGAAGTCGAGCGGTTGACACATCCAACAAGTGAGTGGGCGAATATGAAAACGATCGGCCAGATGGACCGCCGGTTCGACATGAAACGGCAAGCGAATCGCGCGATGCATCGTCGGGCTGGCGAAGTAAGCGAACCCTTCGTCCATGTGCCGCCAATCGTCCGCTTCGCGATTCCGCGTGATCCCCCAAGCAGGTTCCAACATCTTCTGGATGACCTCGGCCGGGTGACCGGCCGCCTTCAGGCGAGCGCAGGCCTTTTTCAACAGCGTCGCCAGCTGGATTGGATCTTGGTGCGTATCTTTCCCCGCTACATGGGCCGGCATAAAGAGGGATACGCAAGGTTGAGCGTCATTGTCGACTAGCAGTCGCAAGTCTTCCACGCTGAAAGAATACATCGCCTATTCTCCATGTTCCGAGTGGGGAAGTTCGCATGCCCCTGACTACCCAGCAATCGCTATGCCATGCGGCGCAAGTAGTGATAGCTCGGTAATTTCAAGTCGAAAACTGGCCGGAGTGCGGCCCTGGTGGTCGATCCGCAACCAGAGTTCGCCGATATCGCATCAGCTGCGGCCGATCGCAGAAAGCGCCGAAGCGACGGGATTTTGCGTTTCCTGCGGCCTTGGCGATCAGTTTCTCCACGTTCGGCACGCATGCTGCGTTAAGCGTTGTATATCCCCTTCGTAAATCATTTACCCAACCCAGGAGCAAGACCATGGGAATCACCGCAACACAACGAGAAATCTTGCCGACCGAAACGCGCGACCAAGTCGCGCATCAGTTGCAAAGTTCGCTGATTGATCAGATCGATTTGGCCCTACAGGCGAAACAAGCGCACTGGAACCTACGCGGGCTCGGCTTCCGCGCCGTTCATCTTCACCTCGATGAAATCATCGACGCCGCTCGAGTCGTCAGCGACGAGATCGCGGAACGAATCGCCGCCCTTGGCGTCGCGGCCGACGGTCGCGCCAGTACGGTCGCCGCGTCGACCGAACTCGAACCATTCCCAGCCGGAATCGTCAGCGTGCAAGACGCGATCCGCCTGATCTCGGATCAGATGTCGACTTGCTCGACCTCGCTCCGTCTGCGAATCGATGCGATCGGCGACGACGATCTGATCAGCCAGGACTTGTTGATCGGCATCTGCCGGACGCTCGAAAAACAACTGTGGATGCTTGAGTCGCAAGCTGCCGACGCCGCTCCCTAACAGCGGCCGGAACTTTCATTCACCCCTCGATTTTTGAAGGAACCCTAAAGATGACCACCATTGATCTGGCTGAACTGGCCGCCGAATTGGCGGATGAATATGAAATGACCGAGCTGGAAGCTTGGGGACTCGTTTACGAGTATGCGATGGAGCAAGAGGAGGGCGTCGCCGGCGCCGAAGCCGGCATTGAGAACACGGACGAGTAGCGCCGACGCCCCTTTTGGCGCCACGGAACTAGCGATTTTGCTTGTCGTAGACTTCCGTTGTCTGGATAATATCAGAAGGCGGATCGTCCGCTTTCTGTGACTCCCATGGCGGAAGGGAACAAGATGAAGAGCAACCGAGCCTCTTGGCTAACCATGATCGTCCTGGCCGTTATCGGCCTGCCAGGCTCGGTAATCGCCCAAGATCTTCGCGGCACCCCCAACGGCAAATACAACAACCATCCCACCTTCAACAGCTTTAGCAGCGGTTCCCATAGCCATCATTCCCACGGTTGGAACGGCGGCGGCAACTGGAATCGCGGTTGGAGCGGCGGAGGTTGGAACGGCGGATGGAATAATGGCTGGGGCGGTTGGGGCGGCTCCGGCTTCTGGCCCGGTAACGGCGGCGTCTATAACTTCTACGGCGGATTCTTTCCGGCCTACGGCGGCATCACGCCGGGCTATGGCTGGTCGCCCAATTACTACCAGTCGACCGTCTACGCTTCCAATTACTGGCAGCCGTACGGCGTCTACTACAACCCCAGCGCTCAGTACACTGAGTACTTCCTGCCGCCGCACGAACCGGCGGAACTGCGCTGGGGACCTCAAGCGATAAAGCAGTTTTACGGCCTTCCGCGCGACTTCGCGATGGGACCGCTCCTCTCGCAAAACTTGACCGACTTGCCGAATCCAACCTATCCGACGCTGACGCCAGACATGCTGCGCGTTGCGCTGGGGGAACGGAAGGAGCCGGGCATTCCGGAGCCTTCGCAACCCGCCGCTCGCGAACGAGCATCGCGGTACGTTGCGTTCGGCGATCGGCTGTTCAAAGAGCAGAGATTTCATGAAGCGATGGCGAAGTATCGCGACGCCGTCGCCGCAGCGCCCGACTTGGCGGCTCCGCAGTTCCGACTCGGACTTGGCTATCTGGCGACCGGCCGCATGGAAGAAGGGGCCGAGTCGTTCCAACGCGGCATGCAACTCGATCCCCAGTACATCTTCACCACCAGCTTTAACCTGGAAGAACTGTACGCCGGCAATCCGCTGGCGAAAAACGCCCTGTTGGAAGGGATCGCCCGCCGAACGATCAACGATCCGACAAGCTCCGACAACCTGTTCGACGTCGGTATCGTCCTCTATCTGGACGGGCAGGTCGAAACGGCGCGGAAGTACTTCGCCGCCGCGCGGTCCCGTTTGTCCGGCGCCGACGATTCGTATCTGGCTCCGTTCCTGAGGGAACAAGCACCGGCCGCCGCGGCGCCTGGCGGAATCGATTTATAGTCCCCAGCCGCAAGAGTCATCTTTATCGCGGCGGAGAATTCGGTATCCTAGATGAAATTCAATTGCATTTAGCCATTTCCCGACGCCGAATTCTTCTGCTCCAAGGAAACACAACTCATGCGTATTACCCTGACCGGGCTCCTGTTGGCGACCGCCCTTTGCGGCTTCAGTGCGACGATGTCGATCGGCTGCACGTCGTCGAAACCGGCCGATTCTGGCGACCATGATCACGACCACGATCATGATCATGGCGACCATGACCACGATCACGACGAACATGCCGGACACGATCACGGCGAAATTGGCCCCAATGGCGGTCATATCGTTGAGCTCGAAGGGGGCCCATATCACTTGGAATGGGTTCACCCGGAAGGGAAGCAGGCCGAGGACGCCGAGAAGATGATCACCTTCTACGTGCTTGACGCCGACGCGAAGAAAGAAGCCCCGATCGCCGCCGAAGCGATCACGGTCAAACTGACCACCGGCGGAGAAACCAAGGAAGTCGCCGCCAAAGCGGAACGCGCCGAAGGCGCCGAGACGTCCGCCAAGTTCGTTCTGACCGATCCGCTGGCCGCCACGATTCTGACTTCGGAAGAAGTCGATGCAGTCGTCGTCTTTGACGTCGATGGGAAAGAACTCAAAGGAAAGATCGAAGATCACCACCATCACCACTAAAACCAGGTGATGCGTCGCGACCACAAAACGGCCCCTTAGCGGGCCGTTTTCTTTGGCCGCTCATCAACTTCGCCGCACAGCGCCATGAGCCAACGTCCAACCGACAATTCGCTCGAGAATCCGTTTCAATCGCCGGTCGCGCCGTCGAACGAATACGAAGTTCGCGGCCCCGGCATCTGTCCCTACTGCGGCCAGTCCGACTTTGAACGCCCCGTCTTCACGCATTGGGGAGGTTTCGTCGGCCCCTGGCTGCTAAATCACGCCGTTTGCCGACATTGCCAGCGTGGCTTCAACGCTGGATCGGGGGCCAGCAATCTGCTCAACATCATCCTCTACCAGATTGGCAGTGTGGTGTTGGTCGTCGCGGCGCTGCTCATCTGCATTTTCTATGTGCTCCCCGGCTGGGGACTGCTGTAGCTAGGGGTGGACGCCGCTAGCTTGCAGTCAAATTGATCTGGCGTAATTCGTGCTTTCTCTCTAAAAGTAGGCGAAATATAGAACACGGCCCCCCTCGGGGCCTTCGCCAACGCACGATTCCGGCTTGTCACGATGAACGCCCCCGACACGAACCAATCCGACTTTTCCGCGCGGTGGTTCTGGGCGTTCGCCATCGGTCACTTGCTCCTTTGGACCGCCGTCCCTTTCCTCACGCAAGCGAACGGACCGCTCGATAACGTCGAGATGCTCAATTGGGGGCATGAGTGGCAGTGGGGCTATGCCAAACACCCGCCGCTTCCCGCTTGGGCGGCCGAAGCGGCCTCGTACCTGCCTGGCGATCCTGTCTGGTCGACCTATTTGCTGAGCCAAGTCTGTATCGTCGCCTGTTTTTGGGCGGCTTGGAAACTGGGGCGCGAGTTCCTTTCTCCCGGAATCGCCTTGGCCGCAACCGTCGTATTAGAAGGAAGCGTCTACTACAACTGCACGACGCCGGAGTTCAACAACAACATCATGGCCAAGGCCTGCTGGGCTTTGTTCATCCTGTTCGCCTACTACGGAATCGCGCGCGGGCGCATCCGCGATTGGGCTGCAGCCGGACTCTTTCTGGCGGCGGCGGTGCTTTCGAAGTATGACGCGGCGCTGTTGCTGGCGGCGACGCTCCTCTTCTCGTTCGTCAATTCGCGGGCTCGCGCCTGCTGGAAAACGGCAGGGCCGTACGTTTTGACCGGCGTTTCCTTGACCTTGGCGGCGCCGCATCTTTGGTGGCTCGTTTCCAACGACTTCGCGACGCTCCGCTACATAGCGGCCCGGTCGTCGGCGACGCATTCGTTGCTTTCGCACGTAGCGCATCCGGCCGAATTCCTCGGCTCGCAACTTGGCGCGATCGCCGTCACGATGATCCTGGCGACGATCCTGCTCGGCTGGCGCTGGAAGTTTCGAACAGTCGACGAAGCGGCGCGGTTCACCCGCAGTTATCTCACTTGGATCGTCCTTGGCCCGCTCTTGCTCGCCCTCGGCTTTTCGCTTTTGACCGGCGCTCACCTCCGCAGCATGTGGGGAGCGTCGATGTTTACGTTCGTCGGCGTTTTACTCTTCGCGTGGTTTGAATTTCGCGTTGATCCGGCGCTCGTTCGCCGCACCGTCTACGCTTCGGCCGTGGCCGGAATTTGCTTCGCGCTGGGACTGGGAGTCCGCAACGTGATTGGCGACGGCATGGTCAACCTGCCGCTGCGGGTCGACTATCCGGGCGAACAACTGGCCGCTGAAGTGGAAGAGGCGTGGAGCGAGCGGAGCGACGAACCGCTGGAAAACCTCGGCGGCGATTGGTGGCTGGCCGCCAACGTCAACGTCTACCATCCCGAGCGGCCGTCGATCTCGGCCGAACTCGATCATGACCTCCCCACCTGGACCGAGCGTGACGCTTGGAAGAGCGAAGGAGGCGTCATCGTCTGGGAGATGGCGACCGCCGACAAGGACTACGAACTGCAACTCAAACGGCAGTATCCCAACGCCGAAATCCTGCAGCCGCTGGAATTCGCATGGACCAAGAACCACGATCGACCGCCGCTGAAAATCGGCATCGCGGTCGTTCAGCCGCAGACCGCAATTCAAACCGCCGCCCCTGACGTGCCGACTCGGCGTTAACGACATTCCCCTAGATTGCTGACTGAACGCGTGCCGAAGTCCCTATTCGTCATCCCGTGCTACAACGAAGCGGATCGCATCGATCTCGCGGCATTCGCCGCGTTCGCCGCCGCCAATCCGGACATTGACTTTCTGTTCGTCAACGACGGCAGCCGCGACGGAACGAGCGAACTTTTGCATCAGTTCGCCGATCGTCAGCCGGAACGCTTCGCTGCGATCGACCTGCCGCAGAACCAAGGGAAGGCGGAAGCGGTTCGCATCGGCATGCTTCAAGCGCTCGAGCAGGACGCCGAGTACGTCGGCTTTCTCGACGCTGACCTGGCGACGCCGCTCGCCGAATGTCGCCGTTTACAAGACGCCCTCACGCGTCGCCCCGAGATGCAGATGGCGATCGGCGTTCGTTTACCGCTGGCAGGACACGTGATCGAGCGCAAACCGATTCGTCGTTTCATCGGCAGCGGATTCGCTCGCGTCGCTTCGACGCTGCTCGGCATCTCAATCGCCGACACGCAATGCGGCGCCAAGCTGATCCGCAACAACGATCTGGCCCGCTTCCTGTTCGCGACTCCCTTTCTGTCACGCTGGATCTTTGACGTGGAAGTCTTCGCCCGACTCCGCGTCGCCGGCGATCGTCAGGCGGCTCGCAGTTCGATCTACGAACTGCCGCTGGAGTCATGGCGTGAGATCCCCGGCTCGAAACTGAAGGCGCGACATTTCCTGCTGGCGATCGGCGATCTGGCGCTGATCTATCGCGAATACTTTTTGTCGAGTCGATGGAAAGACCGTGTCGCACAGGAGATGGAGACCGCCGCCGAGGCTTCCAGCCCGTGGCCTCCCGCGCCGCATAACGTCCGCGCAAAAACCAAGCCGCCGCATAAAGCGACGGCTTGATTCCAAAACTCTACTTTGCGAGTCGGTCGCTTAACGACCGCCCGATGCGACCCACGCCTTGGCGACATCCGCCGGCGGCTTACCATAAGCGGCGGCAAACGCAGGTTCAAACGGCGTTCCTTTTCGCAGGGCCTGCATCAGTGCATCAAACTGCTGACTCTTTCCCATCAGCGATTTCAGGAACGCGTAGCTGACGACGCCGTTCTGATCGGGCGCGAGCTTCATCTCGACGAAGTCTTCCGGCTTCTTCATCGCGCCGACTGCCGATTGCAGTTGGTTCCCCCAGTCGACGACGCGCGGATCTTTACCGGAGACGCGCGAAGCGACCACCCGGCCGACGCCATCGGCGAACCAATCAGGAGCGTCGAGACTGGCCACATAATTGCTCGCAATCACCTGAGCGAACATCGCATCAAGGCTAAACGCGTCATTGGCCGGCAACTGCACCATGCCGTACGCGTCGGTCACATCGTACCAGTAGTGCCCTTGCCATTGCGGCGGAACGTCGCGACGTTCGACCATCTTACTGAATTCGTTGTAGTCATACTTCGCTTTCACCAGGAAGAGGGTGATGCGACCTTTGACCAGCGGTTGCCCTGACGGAGCCTTCAAAATGCGGCGGACGTCGTCGGCCACCTTTTCGGCCTGATCAGCGAACTCATCGTTCGCGTCTTGTCCCAAGGCGCCCATCACAAAGAGGTCCTTGCGATCCGAGGTCGACATTGCGACGCCGGGAAGCCCGAGCTGAATCTTCGACTTGCTCGAAGCTTCCCGAGTCTTCGCCAGTTCGTCATGCGTCGCATTCTTGGCGAACGCGTAGGCGGCGATTCGCTGGATCGACGAAGTCGGTGCATCGCCGTCGAACTTGGCGCCCTCGGCAATCCAGGTTTCAAAGTTCTTGATCTGCTGATCGGTCAGCGGCGGACCGTTACGCGGCATCCGATCAGGCGCCGGAGCTTTGAACAACTGGATCATCAAGCTTTCGTTCGGCTTGCCGGGCGAGAGCGGAGCGCCGCTGTCGCCGCCGCGGAGCATCGTCTGAAAGCTGGCCAGGCTGAAGTTGCCCGGATTGTTTTGCTGGTTGTGGCAGCTGGTGCAGCGTTCGAGCAGCACCGGCGCGATGTCGCGCCCGAAGCTGACCTTCTCGTTGCCGCTGGCGCTGGCGACTTCCAACCGGGGCATCGGCATCGGAGCGGCGCCGGGAGCGAGCATCGAGAGATTCGCTTTCGGATCAGTACCGTCGAACTTGGCGCCTTCCTTGATCCAGGTCTTCAGCGCGGTCAGTTCGGCCGGCGTAACCCGCTGGCCGCCGCGCGGCATGTCGCCGGTCTCGATCACTTCGACGAAACGACTTCCATCCTGACCAGGGAAGATCACAACCCCTTCGGCCGGGCCTTTCATCAGCACTTCGTAGCTGGACGAGCTGAATTGGCCGCGGGCCTGATTCACGTGACAGTTGCCGCAGCGAGCGACGATGATCGGCGCGATATGCTTGGTGAAGCTGAGATTGGCGGCCGGAAACATCGTCGGCAACGTGCTGGCCGGAGGAGCCGGAGTTCCCGGCGCCGGAGCCGGCATCATCTGCGTCGATTCGACGACCGCGGCGTTGCGCATTCTCGGCAGGGTCACCCCTTCCAGTTCCAGGAAGGCATGGGCCGGGGCGAGCGACTCAAAGAGTTGATCGACCGATTCCTGCAGTTCCGGGTCGACCCCTTCCAGCTTCTTCAGCCGTTCGATGATCAGTTTGACCGTTTGGGTCGATTCGGCGACTTTCCCTTGCTTCAGGAAGTTGGACGCCTTGCGGATTTCGACCTTCAAATCGCGAACTTCGTTCCGCTGCTCATCGGTGGGGGCCGCTTCGGCCGTCCAAGGCGTCAGCAGCACCGCCGCTAAAGCGGCACAGGCCGCGAACTTCGCGAAAAGGTGAAAGGCTCTCATCTCGGCCCCTTTTACAGCAAACTTGACTAGACGTTTCAGGCAGGAAGGTCGGAAAGCATCCCTGCAGACTTCTCCGAAGCGAAGCCAAGCTCCCGTTGTACTCAGAAATTGCAGCCTCGGCGATTGCAATTCGTCAATTCGAGACGCATTAGCTCGAATGATGACGTCGTACGACCTTTTTCGCCGCTTGAGCCGCCAACGACTCGCGTCGCGTCGGGCGATAACCATATTCGATGGCGAACCACTCGGCGTACCGTTCGCGGTCGACGTAGCTCGTGTTGCGGTTATCGAGGAGATGCCCCAACTCATGGATCAGGACGTTGTTCAGGTAGAAGTCGCGAATCGCATCCTTCGTCCAGACCAGTCGCCACTCGCCGTCGTCGCCACCTTCCCAAGTCGCCCCATACATCTTGGCTTCCACCACTTGAGCAGGGCGGGGCGGGGCGTAGAAGTACTCGATCAACTCCTCAACCATCGGATACAGGTAGAGAGCCGAGCCCCACTGCATGCCGTAGCACGGATAGCTTAACTTCTTACGAGTCAAGCAACTTAGCTGAACGACTTCGAGCGGTTCGATCATCCACGCCGGCAGCTGCGCCAATCGATCACGGATGTCTTGCTCGGTTACGACGTGGATGAAACCTTCGCCGGGATCTTGCGCCACCACGCGATAACTGGTTCCGGTATCGCCCTGCGGTTCGTGCCAATCTTCCGGCGGTGAGAAACCATCTTCGCTGGCTCGTCCCATTTCGCCACGACCGCGCTTGCCAAGTTGACCGACGGTACGAAAGTCGCGCGGAATCGCGACGCGCTTCGTCTTCGCTCGAATCAGCTTGTTGTGATTTTGTCGCGCCATGCGTCTGACTTTTGAAACGGAACGACGTTCGTTGAAGGTCTCGACGAACGAAATTGGGATCGCTTGGCGTGCTCGATCAGGCTGATCGCGGCGACGCCGACTTGGTCGTTAGCGTCCCTGCGGTTCGACTCACCTATGGTACGTGGACAGCGACCACGATTTCAAGCAATATGCATAAGTTGCATATAGAAAACAACTTACAGCGAACAGGACAGCCGGATTCCTGGCCCCAGGCGGCCAACATCGCCCAGAAAAGCGTCCGCAAAAGACCCCCAACCGAGGTATCAAGAAACCCGATTTACGAGGCAACTGGGATAGAGCGGAGAATCAACGCTCGACGTTTCGAAGCCCATCTTGGGCGCAGCCGGCGGAGCTTCATCCTCTTCGATCTTCTGCATCATCAGAACTAGCAGCACGCCGATCAAAAGGAAGAGAAGCCCGATCGCAATCCAGATGAATGCGGGAATGCCAGCGAAGTTGAAGTCCATCCCGCTGTTGCCGCGCGAACGCGCTCGCGACTTCTTTTCTCGCGCCGCTTCCTTCTCATTGACGCGATTCTGCAGCGTCTCGCGAGAAATCAACGTCGGCCCGCCGGCACTTTCGGCTGGGGAGATCAACGGATCCGCGATACTAATATCTAAGACCCCGCTCGCGCCAGGATCGGACATCGAGGAGAGGAGATCGTCGTCCAACGCCCGCGCCACCGGCAACGGCTTGCTGTTACTTCCGCCGGAAAATCCGGGGTCGGTCTCGACTCGTTGCCCGCGAACCGTCTCAGAATTGAGAAGTCCTGAATTCCCGTCGCCCGGCTCTTCCAGCAGTTCTGCGACCCGCGGCATCGACGGAGGAACAATAACGCCCGACTTTTCTCCCTCGGCACGAACTTGTCGCAGTTCGATTTCGTCGCCGACGGCGGTCAGTTCTTCGTCGGCGCCGCTGCGGCGTTGTTGCAGCCAGTTGCGGAGGGCTTCGGCAACCTCTTTGGCCGATTGATACCGCTGCTCCGGCTTCTTCATCATCAGCTTCTCGCAGATCTTGGCGAGCGAAGCCGGACAATTGGGGCGAAGCTTCCGAATCTTCTCCGGAGGAATTGTCTGATGTTTGGCGATTCGCTGAGCCAGGCTGCCGTCCGGAAACGGCGGATGGCCGACCAGCAGGAAATAGAGAGAGCAGCCGAGACTATAAAGGTCGGCTCGACCATCCACTTTGTGACTGTTAACCGCTTGTTCCGGCGACAGATAGTCGGCCGTTCCCAAGACGCTTTCCTGGTTGGCGATGGTCAACGACGTCGCATCGTCTCTGGTAAAACGAGCCAGCCCCATGTCGAGGACTTTGACCACGCCGGTGTTGTCCAGCAGCAAGTTGGCCGGCTTAATGTCGCGGTGGATCAGCCCCCTCTGGTGGGCATGCTCCAGCGCATCGGCCGCCTGAGCGATGTAGTCAGCGGCCGTTTCGACTTCGAGCGGCCCTTTTTCCCGGACCAGAACCTGCAAATCGCACCCCGGGACATACTCCATCACGATGTAATGGGTATCCCCTTCGTTGTCGACGTCAAAGGCGCGAACGATGTTTGGATGGTCGAGTTGAGCGGCGGCTTGCGCTTCGAGGTGGAATCGTCCTAGATAAGACGAATCCTTCACTCGGTTTCGCGGCAGCACCTTGATCGCTACCTTGCGCTGCATCACCGTATGCTCGCCCAGGTAGACGCTGCTCATGCCGCCGGTCCCTAAGTGGCCTAGCAGCTTGTATTTCGAGAGGAAAAAGCCTTTGTACTTACCTTGCAGGATCTTCTCGCGGTGCCAGGTAGTAATGAAGTTCTTCTCGACGAAGAAGTCGGCGACCTTTTCCACATCTTCCGGCAATTCTCCACCGTTTTGGGCGCGTAGTTCAGCTACGGCGCTTTCAAATTGCGTCGGGTGGATCAGCTGCGATCGCCCCGCAAGTTCGATGAATCGTTCGGAAGTAATGCTACTCATAGCGAGCCCAAGGAATCGGAGATCAGACGTCGCCCCTGCCGGCCATCCGTCTGTTACTTGTTCCCCGCAGTATAAATAATTGCGTTTCGGCTTAACATTAGCAAAATCGTACGGTTATTTGCCTATCTCAGGTTTCATGTTCAAATTGGGGAAGAAACTTAAGATAGCCCTTCGCAACTTATCTGAATCTTAACATACATCACCCTCGCGAAGCGAATCATGACGACCTACCGCACGCGTTTGTTTACCCGTCCTGGTTGCCATTTGTGCGAAGACGCCGAGCAGATTCTGCTCCGCTATGGCATCGTTCCCGAACCGGTCAACATCGATGAAGATCCGGAACTGACGAAGAAATACGGGTGCTGCATTCCGGTCGTCGAAATCGACGGCAAAGTCCGTTTTCGCGGCAAAATAAACGAAATGCTCCTCCGTCGACTGTTGGCCGCGGTCGAAGCTTAGGCCATGGATATTCTCGGCATGTTCGCCAAGTATTGGCGAGCCGGCGAAGTGAAGACCCGCCTGGGCGCTACGATCGGTTTATCCGCCGCCGCCAGGGTCCACCACCAGTTGGTCCGCACCTCCCTCCAGAGGTTCCGGAAGCTCGGTGAAGACCGCGTCCTGGTCTTCTCTCCACCTGACCAGGCGGAAGCGTTCGCCGGCGAAGTCGACGACACCTGGCGTCTTGAGCCGCAAACGAGCGGCGACCTCGGCGCCCGGATTGCCCATTTCTTTCGGTTTGCGTTCTCCGCCGGGGCGAGTCGGGCCCTGTTGATCGGTTCTGATAGTCCCAGCCTGCCGACCGCCTATCTGCAACAAGCGTTCGACCTGCTCCGCGAAAATGATGTCGTCCTCGGCCCGGCTGAAGATGGCGGATACTACTTAATAGGGCTGAAAGCGCCGTGCGAAGAATTGTTCGCCGATATCGCCTGGAGCACCTCCGACGTCCTGTCGCAAACGCTGACCCGCTGCGAAACGCTCGGCCTGCGAACATCGCAGGCCCCAACTTGGTACGATGTCGATAATCGGGCCGATCTGAAACGCCTGCTCGCTGACCTGGCTCGGGACGACGCCAACCTCGACTCGCGTACGCTATATACCGAACTGACTACGATTCTCGCCGATTGTCCGCCGCTGTGAATTCTGACTCGATCCCGACGCCCGCTTCGTCATCTCACCCCCAATGTCTGATCATCGGCGGCGGGGCGATTGGCCTGTCGCTTGCTTACGAATTGGCGACGCACGGCATGACGGTTACCGTCCTCGACAAAGGGGAAGTCGGCAAAGCGGCGTCCTGGGCCGGCGCCGGGCTGTTGCCTCCTGCGACGATCGGCCAGGCGGTCGAACCGCAGGAACAGTTGCGAGCTCTCAGCCACCAACTCCATGCTGAGTGGTCGGTCCGCCTGCGGGAAGAGACCGGCATCGACAACGAATACGAACGGTGCGGCGGCTACTACCTGGCCCGCAAAGTTGGCGAAGCGGCCGCGTTGAACACCACCGTCAGCCAATGGCTCGAAGAAGGAATCGCCGTCGAGCGCATCACGTCGGACGAACTCCACGCGCGACTTCCCGATCTGGCGCCCGAAATGAAGGCCAAGGCCGCGTATCACCTGCCGGACGAAGCGATCGTGCGGAACCCGCGTCATTTGCAAGCGCTGCAAAAGGCCTGCTCTCTGCGAGGAGTCGCCTTTGTCGAAACGGCCGAAGCGATCGACTTTGAACTCTCCGGCGATCGGATCACCGCAGTGCGGACGCCGGAAGCTCGCATCTCGGCCGATCAATACTGCATCGCCGCCGGAGCCTGGTCGCAGCGTTTGACCGATGCGTTGTTGGCCAGAGTCGGTTTTTCGCACGCCGCGAAGACCCCTGATATCGAACCTATTCGGGGTCAGATGCTGCTGCTCGACGCCGGCGTGCGGTTTCTTTCGACGCCAATCAACGAAGGCCCCCGTTACCTGGTTCCTCGTCGCGACGGCCTGGTCCTGGTCGGTTCGACCGTAGAAGAGGCGGGCTTTGACTGCTCGACGACGGTCGAGATCGCTCGGGAACTGCGCGAGTTCGCCTGTCAGCTTGTTCCTCGCTTGGAAGCGGCCGAAGTGCGGCAAAGCTGGGCCGGCCTTCGCCCCGCGAGCATCGACGGGATACCTTATATAGGCGCAGTGCCAGGGATCGCAAACGCCTACGCCGCCGCAGGGCATTTTCGGAGCGGTCTACACCTTTCGCCGGCGACCGCCGTATTGCTTGGCCGCTTGATCCGCGGAGTTGACGTCGACTTTGATCTGTCGCCGTTTCGCTTGGACCGCAGCTAATCTCGCGTTAGCGAGCCGCCGCCAATCCGCTGCGGAGTCGTTTCGCTTCGCGGATGATCGCCTGGGCGGCGTCTTGCAGATCGAACTGCTTGTCTACGTTCCCTTCCTGGAACGCGACCCGATTCATGCCATAGATGTCGGAACTCGCTTCGTCCTGGCCCAGAACGTATCCGCCCGCTTCGCGGATCGCTTTGCATCCATCCGAGCCGTCCCGTCCCATCCCGGTCATCACGACCCCCAAGCAGGCGTCGCCAAAGACGTTCGCCGCTGAACGCATCATCACGTCGACCGAAGGACGATGTCCACTGACCGGCTCGCCGTCGAAAACTTCCAGACGCGTCTGCGTCCGGGTATGGCGACGAATCTCAAGATGCTTTCCCCCCTGGGCGATGTAAGCATGCCCCTGTTCCAGCATGTCGCCGCTCGCCGCTTCTTTCACTTCGACCTGCGAGATCGAGTTGAGCCGTTTGGCGAATGCACGGGTAAATTGTTCCGGCATATGTTGCACGATCACAATCGGCGGCAACCCGGCCGGGAGATTCTCAAACAACGAGGTCAGCGCCGGCGGTCCGCCGGTCGAGATCCCAATTGCGATGCATCGGCAGGGCCAGTCGTTGGTCGTAACCGGCTCCACCTTCTTCGGAGGCGGAGCGATCGTCTTTTTCGGTATGCCGGCGGCGGCGCGACGTTGGCGACGCGCTTCGGCACGTGCCCGGCGGATTTCCAGCACTTTGGCGACGTCGGTATCGGCGACCGAGCGAATCTTACGGACCAGGTCGTCGCGCATCACGGATTCGGCCTGCGCCAGACCAGCCGGCTTGGCGACATAGTCGAACGCACCTCGTTCCAGCGCATCGAGCGTGATATCGCCGCCCAGTTGGGTCATCGCGCTGACCATGATCACCGGAATCGGCCGGATGGCAAGGAGACGATCGAGCGTTTCGAGTCCATCCATGCCAGGCATTTGCACGTCCAGCGTGATCACATCAGGCTGCAGCCGACTCAGCATCTGCAAGGCCTGCTGACCATTGCTCGCTTCGCCGCAGACCTCGATCCCGGCGACGTCAGCCAACTGGTCAGCGATGAGCGTGCGCATGAGCGCAGAGTCATCGACAACCAAGACGCGTGAAAGTTTTCCTGCCATGATTTGCTCGGTCGAAATTGATCGCTTCGAAAACGCCGACGAACCTGCCCCATTTGTAGGAAGTTGACAATAAAAAATAGGACGCGATTCACGCTTCTCGGCCTCCCAATCAGGGAGGTTGCCGACTTCCGCAAAAAATAACTCGATAATTCCGCTGGTTTTTGCGTCCTTGCAAGCAGCATGTTCCCAATATTCGCGCTAATCGGTACGCTGTGCATATCGCACTGCCACGTATCCGTCACACCGATTCGATCGCTACCTGCATGTCTGTCGACGCTCCGGCGAAAATCACGATTCTCGGCGCTGGCCCAATCGGCCTCGAAGCCGCTCTCTACGCTCGTTTCCTTGGCTATGAAGTCGCGATCTACGAGCAAGGCCGTCCCGCCGAGTCGATTCGCCGCTGGGGAAGCGTGCCGATGTTCAGCCCGTTCGGCATGAACAGTTCGCCGTTGGCTCGCAGCGCGCTGTCCGCTCAGTTCGCCGACGAATTGCAGTTGCCCGGCGAGAATGAACTGCTCACTGGCGCCGAGTACGTCGAACGCTATCTCCAACCTCTTGCCGACTCTGACCTGCTGGCCGATAGTCTCCACTGCGGTTGGAAAGCGGTCGCCGTCGGCCGGGAAGGGCTCTCGAAGTCGGACATGGTCGACGAAGAGACGCGACGCGACGCCGACTTTATCGTCGTGCTGCAAGATAGCGACGGCCGCGAGCAGATCGATCGGAGCGACGTACTGATCGATTGCACCGGGCTCTTCGGCCAGGCAGCTTGGATCGGCAGCAACGGAGTTCCCGCCACTGGCGAAGTCGAGGCTCGTCCGCACGTCGAGTTCGGCCTGCCTGACATTCTGGGGGACGAACGGGACAAATACGCCGGCAAGCATACGCTGGTGATCGGCTCCGGCTATTCTGCGGCGACCAACGTTTGCGCGCTTGGTCAGCTCGCTCGCGAAGCGCTTCATACGCAGGTCACCTGGATCACACGAAAAGACAACCAGACCGACGCATCAGGCCCGATGCGCCGCTTCACCGACGATCCTCTTTCCGCCCGCGATTGCTTGGCGGTGAAAGCGAATGGCTTGGCCGCCGACAGCGAACCGCATGTGACGCATTGGCCCAACGCTCCGGTCACCGGCATCCACTACGATGCTCACAGCGATCGCTTTCAAGTGACGCTAGCCGGCAAACGCCCCGGCGTTCATGAATACGACCGAGTGATCGCCAACGTCGGCTACGTGCCGAACGTCGAATTAACGCGCTCGATGCAGATCCACTATTGCTATGCGACAGAAGGACCGATCAAATTGGCCGCAAAACTGATGGAGAACGCTTCGTCTGATTGCATGGCCCAGCCGCCCGGAGACGCGCAGCTGCTGATCAATCCCGAACCGGACTTCTACGTGCTGGGCGCCAAAAGCTATGGCCGCAACTCGCAGTTCCTGATCAAGAACGGGCTCGAGCAGATTCGTCAGCTATTCACGATCATCGGGGATCGCGAGAACTTGGATCTCTATCGCCAGTTCCTTCCTGCCAATCCCCAGTAAGGTTCGTGTGCCCGTAGGCGATACTCCTCAAGTCGATCCGTCGCATCTCGACGCTCTTTGGTTTCAAGTTGCAGGCCTCCGATGCAACCTGGCTTGTAATCATTGCTTCGTCAGTTGCCATCCAAAGAACGACTCGTTCGGCTTTCTCTCTTTGGAAGAGGTTGAACTTCGTTTGCGGGAAGCGGCGACTCTCGGCGTGAAAGAGTTCTACTTCACCGGCGGCGAACCTTTTTTACATCCGCAGATCGTGCCGATGCTGATCGCGGCGCTCGCTTACGGACCTGTCACCGTGCTGACCAACGGAACCGTTTTGAAGCCCGATTGGCTACGTCAGCTGCGCGAGGCGGAAGAGCAGGGGATCTACTCGTTGGAGTTCCGCGTCTCGATTGACGGCTTTTCGCCGGAGACGAACGATCCGATCCGCGGCGAGGGAACGTTCGAGCGGGCGATGCGCGGAGTGGGCTTGCTCGTCGAGCACGATTTTCTGCCGATCATCACGGCGGTTCGCACCTGGCCGGACGACGAAGAAACGGAAGTGGTCGCCCGGTTCGCCCAAGTGCTGCGCGACATCGGATACGCGCGACCGCGGATCAAGCTGTTGCCAACCTTGCGGCTTGGCGCCGAAGAGTCGCGGTCGTGCGGCTATGGGGAGCATGACCGAATCACCGCTGAGATGTGGGAAGGGTTTGACGCGACGAAGCTCGTTTGCGAGCAAAGCCGCGTCGTCTCGGATCGGGGCGTCCACGTCTGCCCAATTCTGGTCGAGTCCCCCGATTCGCTGCTAGGGCAAACGCTGGCCGAGTCGCTGCGTCCATTCTCGGTATCGCATGGCGCCTGTTTCACTTGCTATCAGTTCGGCTCGATTTGTGCGAATCCGTCGACGGCGGCCGGGTCAGGAAAGTCGCCATGACGACGCGGATCGCCTGCTTCGGCGGAGTCTACAACAACTATCTAGCGCTGGACGCGGCGATCGCCGACGCGAAGTCGCGCGGCGTCGACCAAATGTTTTGCTTGGGGGACCTGGGCGCGTTTGGCCCCCATCCGGACCGCGTCTTTCCCTTGTTGCATGAGCATCAGATTCAGGTCGTCTGTGGAAACTATGACGATTCGATCGGTCGCGGGCTGAACGATTGCCAGTGCGGCTACACCGATCCACGCGACAATTACTTCGCCCAAATCAGCTACGACTACACGCTGCAAAACACCTCCACCGACAACCGCGCCTACCTGCGAACGTTGCCAGCGGAAATCCGGCTAGAGATCGAAGGGCGGAAGATCTTGCTTTGTCATGGCAGCCCACGACGAACCAACGAATTTTTATGGGAATCGACGACGTCGACTTCCTTTTTGGACTGGCTTTCTGAGGACCAACAAGCCGATCTGATTTTGGCGACCCACACCGGGATTCATTGGGGGCGCGAGCTAGCGAACCGCCGAGCCTTCGTAAACGTAGGTGTCTTAGGTCGTCCCGCCAACGACGGTCAAACCGAAGTCTGGTACACGATCATTTCCGTCGATTCTCATGCAGCGATCAGCTGGCAGTTTGTGCCGCTGGCGTATGATTTTCGGCGTCTGAGCCGGGAAATGGCCAGCGAGCGACTTCCGGCCGAGTTTATCGAGACGATCGAAACAGGGTGGTGGACCACGTGCCTGGAAGTCCTTCCGGCCAAGGAACGCCGCTCAGGACTCTATTAAATTACGGGCAAAGTGTTGCGTCGCTCTCCCGCGACCGAGAAAATCAACACTCCCCACGCCGCCCGTTAGCGTTATATTGAATAGATAATAAAGAACTCCAAACGCACTTGGGAACGTTACGTTATGTCGACGCGTATTTTCGCCTGCCTGTCGTTGATGCTGGCCAGTCTGCCTGCGGTCGCGGCTGAACCGGAGAATCCGACGGCGGAACAATCAGTACAAACGGCCCCCACGCGTGCTCTCGACGCGGAACAAACCGAACGTGCGATCCGTCGCGCGATTCGCCAACTCGATAGCGACACGTTCGCCGAACGACGCGAAGCGGCGGAAATCTTGCGCGACTTTGGCGCCGCGGCGATCGCTCCGCTGGAAGAAGCTTGCCGCGATGGCGCCGGCGAACGGGTCGCGCAGTCGATCGAGATTCTGAAATCGTTCGCCGCTAGCGAAGATCATGTTGTCCGCGATGATGCGATGCGAGCGTTGAAACGGATTGCCGACGGAGAAAACGCCACCGCCGCCAAGTTGGCCGCCACCGTCGTTCAATCGATGCAAACGCTCCCCGGGCGTCGTCAATTTCCGGAGTTCGGCCCTATTCCTAACGCCGGCCTGGATGGCATGGCGATGCGTGGTCGCGGACGCAACTTCAGCATGTCGACCGTTCGCAACAACGGCCGGGAAGAAATCAAGATCACCGACGACGAGCTGCACGTCCAAATCGAGAGGGATCCAAATGGACCGATCCGCGTCGAATGGAAAGAGGGAGACGGCGAGTCGCAAGTCGCTAAAGCGGATGACCTCGATCAACTGCGCAACGAGCATCCCGAAGCGGCCGAACTTGTTGACAAGTATCAAGCCCGCGCAGCCGGCGGCCCACTGATGGGGAATCGTTTCTTCGCGCCGATGCAGGTCGACGGGCTCCCCATTCCGCAGCCGATGTTCCAAATGGACGAGCACTTCGCTCGTATGCGCGCCGAACATCAGCGGATGGTCGACGAGATGCGCGCTCAGCACGAACAGCGGATGCAGGAAATGCGTCGCTTGGCGCCGCCGGTCGCTCCGGCGATTCCCCCGTCGCAATTAGGTCGCCTGCGGGATCATGCGGAACGTCTGCAGCGGCGAGTTCAGAATGGCGAAGTCGATGAAGCGACGCGAGCCGAAGTCGAGCGTCTGCAACGTCTGCTCGAAGAATTGCAAACGCAGATGAACCAGTAGTCGACTCGGGGTCCCGTTGGGTCACTTGTCCCGCTGGTCTTTAGCCGGCTCAACGAGAATCATCTGCAAGCCCCGATTTCCGTCAAGGATTCGCAACGTCGACGCCCAGGGGATCGACTTTGATAGTTCGGCGGCGGTCACTTGGACCGTATCGCGTCCCCCTGGCTCCAGTACGACGATCGTTTGCGGCTCTGCGATCAGTTTGAGCTGCCAGGGCATCAGATCGCCGCTCGCTCCATAGCGAAGCGGAATCACCTGGCGGAACTCTCGCTCAGGGCGATAAATTGCCGTGACCGGTAAACGGCAATAATCGGCCAGGCCGTCGTCGTTCGCCGTTAGGTCCTTCGCTTCGATCAGCCGCGACGAGATCATCAGCGTCGTATTCGCCGGCAGTTCCATCTTGTCCAACATGGCGACGGCGCCCCGCCAGTCTTGTCGACGCTGATGCGTCCAATGATCGGGCAAATGAAAGAAGAAGATGGAAGCCGACATCGCGACGGCGCCAATCGCTCTCACCCACAATCGGTCAATGCGCCCGATATTCAACCCCGCCCAGACGAACAGCAACGCCTGACTGCCGATCAAATATCGCCGCAGAAATAGGGGCGTGAATTCCAGGTAAGTTCCGATCCACGCGATACCGATCGGCGTCAAGGTGGCGACGATCGCCCAGATATAGATCGCCGTCCAGGCGCTTCGTCGCTCGCTCGCCTCTCGGTCCTTCAGCAACGCGTTCGCCGCCAACGCAATCGCAAGCGGCACGAGACCGAAGGGAATGATCGGGAGAATCTCGATGATCTGCAACGGGGTTCCGCTGTGGATAAAGATCGACCAGTTCGGTCGTCGTGCGTATATCACCTGCAACTGCAACGAGAGAGGCGCAAGCAAGACCATCAGCGTGATCAGCATCAGCGCCAATCGCTTCCAGGCGCCATGTCCCCAAGCGGCCAACGTTAACGGAGGCAGACAAGCGGCGACAAACAGGCCCGCCGTGATATGCAAATGGATCGTCAGTGCGGCCAATGCCGTCCAGATCCAAACATCCCGCCAATCGAAGTCCCGCCAGAGACGCATCGTGACCGCGAATACCCCGATACACCCTAACTGTGCTGCGGCATAAGGGCGCGCCTCGGTCGCATAGAAGATCATGTCGCGATCCAGCGCGACGAGCAGAGCCGCGACGCAACCAGCTAAACCTGAACCGCTCCAACGCCGCACCAGCACCCCGATACCGCACAGCGCCGCACATCCGCAGATGACCGACGGCATTCGCAGGGTCCACTCGTCGTCGCCAAAACAAGCGACGACCAGCTTCATCCCCCAAAAATAGAGAGGACTGTTGTTTCCTTGCCGAGCACGTTTCGCGAGACCTTCCCAATCGCCGGAGATCACCCAAGACGTATGCAGTTCGTCGAGCCAGAGACTCTCGGCCAGCGGCAACATCCGCAACCCGAGCCCCAACAGCGCAATCAATAACAGCGATCGCCAGAACAGGCGAGCGGTGAGGGGGGAGTCCATCGATAGCGGCGAATCATTCACTCGATAGATTGTAATCGCCGATCGAGTTTGGGGGACCAGGCGCGAAAGGCAAAGGCCCCTAGTCGGTAGAAACCGCGACCAACTCTTCGTGGACCGCGTCAATCTGGTCGGCCGAGATGACCGCTTGTTCTTCGGCAAAGGCGATCAGCAGGGCCAAATCGCACAGCCGATTGATCCGCCGCGGGGCGCCCCCGGTGATCTGATGGAGACGCTCCAAAGCGGCTGGGACGAAGATCTCGCGTCGTGCGCCGGCGGTCGTCAGCCGGTGCAGCACGTACGATGCAGTTTCGTCCACCGTCAGCGGTTTGACCATGCATTTGACCGCCAGGCGAGTTTCAAAGGCCGGAGTCCGCCGCAGCGCCGGTAAGATCTCGGTCTGCCCGACCAACAGCAGCGTCATGTCGAGCAGCCCGTCCGTTTCGAGATTGGTCAGCAGACGCAACGTTTCCAGGGCGTTGAAATCGGAGACCAGGTGCGCTTCGTCGATCACCAGCACGGCGTGATTGCCGGCGCGGGTGTTTTCGCTCAAACCGCGACGGATCGCCTGCACGCTGTCAGCGATGGTCGAAGTGGCCGATTGCTCAACGCCGACCAGCTCACGAACGATGTAGGCCAGCAGTTGATCGGCCGGCATGTACGGAAAGACGACGTGAACCTTCGGCGTGAACTGCTCCGGCAGTTGCTCAAGCAGCAACTGGGCCAGCAGCGTTTTGCCCAACCCTTCGCCGCCGGTCAACAGCGCCGCGCCGCGACGGTTTTCGACCGCGTAACGCAATTTCAACAGCGTTCCCTGGGCCGCTTCGGCCGGGTAGTAGAACGCCGGAATCGCCGTGTTTTCAAACGGACGAACGTTTAGATTCCAATAGTCTTCGTACATTTCAGTTCAACTAACCGACGAAGTTTTCGGTGACGCCTAAGATCGAAATCCCGGCGCTGCCAAGCCGCCGAACAACTTCGGCTACCTGCGAATCGTCCGAAAGCCGGAGATCGCGAACGATCATCGCGGCGTCGATTTGATTCACCTGGTTCGGGATCTCATGAATCTGGCCGACGTCGACCAGGATCATGTCGTAGCTCCCTTTCATGCTTTGCAGCAATTGATCAAGTTTGTCCGGCGAGCCTTTCGTCAGGCTCGGCGCCAGGGTCAGATCGTCGGCGACAGAATGGATCGCGGCGTCTTCGACCGTCGGACCTCCGGGGGCGATCGCTTCCCAACCATGTTCGACGCGAACGCCCAAACGGGTCGCGAGTTCCGGATTCGTTTCGCTGGCGTCGACAATCGCCGTTTTCATGCCGCAGGCGGCCAACAGTTTCGCCAGGCAAAGGGTCAGCGTCGTGCAACCTTCGCCAGCGGCGAAGCTGTAGACGGCGACCACTTTCTTTCCATTGCCGCTCACTTCGGCCAGACGAGCGCGGACTTCGGCGAATCCTTCGACGCCCCGCTCAAGCAACATCTCGATCGTGGCCGGCCAGGCGAAACGGGGCGCTTCCCATTGTGGGCGGAAGGTCGACGTCGGCGTGCTCGACTTCGACAACATGCTTTCCCATTCCAACCGGTCGCTCGTCTTACCGGCCGGTGGAGCGATCGTCTTGGCCGCCGGCTTTTCAACTGCCGGAGCCTGCGGGGCGGGGGACTGCTTCGCGATCGGCTCGACGACCGGCTTGGCGGTTTGTTGTTCAGCGCGAACTCGCTTCAGGATACGATCGACGGCCGCAGCGACGGCGGCGGTGTTTTGAGCCGATGCAGCGAAGACCGACTCTTCGGTCGTTTCTTCTTCGACCGCAGCCGCTTGCTCGGCAAACGGGCTCAGATCCCCTTCATTGATCGGCGATCCCGGCAGGTCAATTCGCAGGCCCTTCTTGCGCCACTCGTACAGTTGCTCGACCGTTGGTCCGCCCGGGAAAACGGGACCGCTGCGAGTGTATTCGGCAGCCGGGTCTTCCAACGAGGGAACTTCCGGTCCGTACGCACGAATGAAGGCTCGATCTACGGAACTCATTAGCGCAACCTCGAATCTTGAGTCGGTACTAGATATCCGTCCAGGCGAGCTTGGGCCGGTCGATCAGCGGCCGGATCACCTGGTGCGTAATACTTTTGCTGGCCGCCGCTCGGCGCCGGGCCGAACAGGTCGGACGAGCTAAGTCCTTGCTGGCCGTAGCGGCTGCCGGTTTCGGCAGGAGCAACTGGCTGCGGCATGCCGAGTTGAGCGGTCGGCGGGGCCGTCATTTGGGTCGAATTCTGGTCGAACATCGGGCGTCCGTCTGGCGAAGAATCGACCGGCGCCGTGCCACGAGGCTCTTCCTTCCACCAATCCTTATTCGCGTCGCTACGATTGGTCGGCGCCGGAGTGCCGTATTGCACCTGCGTCGTATTGCCGCCGGCGCCATACATCGATCCACCGGAGGTCGGAGCCCGACCAGCTTCTTCGCCGGGTCGGCTGGCGACATATTCGGTCGATCCACCGGAACCCAACAAGTCGGCCGAACTAATCGCCGGCGTACCGACAGGCATCGTCGGGCTCGTCGAACGTCCGCTAACTTGCGTCGGCGGATAACTGGCTTCGTCTTCGCGCGCCGGTTCCGCAAACGGAGCGAAATCGGGTCCGGTTTGGTTGCCGCCATTTTGCAGCGGAGGAGCGATTTCGACCGTGGCGGTCGTCGCCGGCTTCATCTCTTCCATGTGAATGTGTTCGTCAGAGAAGTCCGCATCGAGACCGATACCCGACTTGGCCGGACCAAATCCAGGAGCGTCTCCTAGTTCGCCCAGTTGAATGTCAGTTTCAAACGGCGGCGCTTCTTCGGTACCAGCAGCCGGATCATGTCCTTTACCGCCGCGGTGACCGGTAGAGATCGTAATCGTTCCCCAGATCAGCACGCCGGCGATCATCGCCAAGAAAAGGCGAGTTCGCCAAACCGGGGCTTTCGCCGCTTTCATCCGTTCACGGCGCCCTTGGGCGCCTTCGTATAACGGCTTGCGATGGCTGGGCGAAGTCCGATCGGGCTGAGCGGCGGCCGTTTGAGCTGGCGCCGGGCGTTCCATTGCCGGACGTCGGGGGGA